>NZ_JBEWQE010000015.1:0-170572 GCF_040538975.1 Flavobacterium sp. UW10123 | reverse complement strand
CTACAGATGTAAAGGCAGTAATGTCATAGTCGAGTAGTACTAATAATCCGTAAGCTTATGCACAAACCTTTTCCCCGCTCAAGGGCGGGGAAGGAACTTTCTAAAACAGACTATTGCGTTTCTTTATCCCAGTATGTTAAAATATTGTCTGATTAATAATTGATAATTTACAATTGATAATTTACAATTGATAATTTACAATTGATAATTAATAATCAGAAGCTGCTTGCAGCGAATAGCCTTAAGGTGGTTATTGCGGCGGGGCTCACCTCTTCCCATCCCGAACAGAGAAGTTAAGCCCGCCTGCGCAGATGGTACTGCAGCATTGTGGGAGAGTATGTCGTCGCCTTTCTTTTAAGAATCCTCATCAGTAATCTGATGGGGATTTTTTGTTTTTCATATGTTTTGGGGAATTCTAAAATTTGGAAAGAGAGTAAATTATATGTAAAATCACTATTTCTAGTGATGTAAAAGCAAAAGTATAACAGTAATTTTGTAGTAAATTGTTATGTAAACGAGGTACGGCAAACTATATTTTTGGAGAATTAAATTGATAGTATCTTACAATTTTTATTTGACTAAAGTCAGATTCTTATTACTTGCTCGAATAACTAGCAAAAGCATTGGGGGGCTTTGCCATTTTATTCGAGCTTAGTGATAATTATATATCAGTCAACTAATCCATTTTCTACGGCATACTTAACTAAACCTGCTGTATTTTTAGCATTTAATTTTGATAATAAATTGCGTCGATGGGTATTTACAGTATTTAGACTTATAAAAGTTTTTTCTGCGATTTCTGCTGTATTGTATTCTTGGGCGATGAGAACCAAAATTTCTTTTTCTCTTGAACTAAGTTCAGTTAAATTAGAGACCTGTTTTTCAATTTTTGTGCTGTTGATTAAATGTTTTTCTTCTAATTCTTCAGCAAAATAATTTTCTCCTAAGGCAATTGTATTGATTGCCTTTAAAAGATCTTCTTTTTCGGCATTTTTTAATAAATAGCCATTTACGCCAATTCTAATTAATCTTGATACAATCATTACATTGCTGTGCGTGCTCACAATCAGAATCTTGATGTTTGGAAATTGTTTCTTAAGAATTTTGCTCAATTCTATTCCATCCATTTTTGGCATGCTGATATCCAAAATAATAAAGTCAACGATTCCTTTTTCTACAATTTCCAATGCTTCAAGTCCGTTTACAGCTTTTCCAATAACAGCAATATTCGGTTCTTGTTCCAAAAGTGAAATAATTCCTTGAAGAAACATGGTGTGGTCATCTGCGATAAGTAGTTTGATTTTATTCATTCAATAAAATGTTAGTTGCTTTTCAATTGGTCAAGCTGATTTTTCAAATCTATTCCGTTTATTTTTGTTTTGGATTTCAGTTTTAAAATTGGGATTTCAATGTTAAAAATAGTTCCGCGTTTCAACTTTGAATCAACTTCAAATGAACCATTTAAATTATTAATCCTATTTTCCATATTAATAAGACCTATTCCTTTTGAAATGTTCTCGGTTTCAAAGCCAACTCCATTATCTTCAAACAATAGGTTCAAGGTGTTTTCGATATAGTTTATTTGAACTTCTATTTTTGATGCTTTAGCATGTTTAATTGTATTGGTCAAAAGTTCTTGTATGATTTTAAAAATTTCAATCTGAATATTTTCATGTAATTCATTAATCTCTTTTTTCGGATATGGAATATAGGAGATTCTAATCTTACTTGCCTCGCTTATATTGATCAAATAGGATTCTAAAACTTCAAGAAATTTATTTTGGCTAAATTTTTTTGGCAGCAAATTATGTGATAAATTTCGTACCTGCTGATAGGTTTCATCAAGTTGATCGCTAATGCTTTGAATGTTGGAAAAATTTGAAGACTTTAAATGGTTTATTTGCAATTTAATAGCTGCTAAATTGCCTCCTATACTGTCATGGAGTTCTTGCGAAATCCGTTGTCTTTCTTTGTCTTGACCGCTAATTGAAGCCTTGATTAACTCCAACTCCTGTTCTTTTAGAATGCTATTTATTTTTTGCGAACTAATTTCAGCTTGCTTAATATTTAGTAAATGCTGTACTTTAAATCGTTTGTAGAACTGAAATAGAAGTGCAATTATTGGGATCAATAATATAAGAAATGCATTTATAGTGAAAAGTTTAATTCTTTTTTGCTGATTGATTTCTAGAGCTTTTAATTGTTGATCCTTTTTCAGAAGCGATATTTCATTTCGTTTTTTATTAGATGAGTTTTGGTAAGCGAGGATGGTATTTTCATTGTTTTTATTCGATATTTCTTCTTTAAGAAGCATGTTTTTGATTGCTTCTTCCTGACTGGCTAAGGTTAGTTTTTTAGCTTCGTTTTCGAATTTTAAAGATTCAATTTCTTTTTGCTTTTGAGCTGTTTTGTATTTGATTTCAAGTTCATTAATTTCTTTAATTCTTTCCAATTTTGAGATAGAATCTTTTAAATGAGTTAATTTTTCAAAAAATAGATAGGCATTTTTAAAATCGTCTTGTTTGATAGCGATTTTTCGTAATTTATCATAGATGTCTATTTGATTTTGAAGTAATCCAAAATCTGCTGATTTTTGAAGCGCTTCAGAAAAAGTCAATTTTGCATCGTTGTATTTTTTCTGAGAAGTATAGCAGTCACCAATGGTGCTCCTTGAAATAATTGCCAATTGATTTAGTTCATTTTCATCGGCAATAATAAGCGCTTCTTGAAACATTTTTAATGCTTCTTGGTATTTATTCTGCAATTGGTAATTTTCACCTAACCCCAGTAAAATAATAGCTTTTCCTTGAAAATTATTGGATTTTTCACAGAGAGTTTTACCCTTTTTGTAATATACAGCTGCATTATCATAATCTTTAAGTCTTGAATAGAGATCGCCAATATTGATATAACTTCCAAGAATTATTTCTGGATCATCTTTATATTCCAAACATTGCTTAAACAGCTTCAATGCGCTCTGATAGTCGCCTAGCTCTGTATATGTTTGGGCTAAACCGTGTGTATGCGTATAAAAAAGATTTTTGTCGTTGTATTTTTGTGATGTTTCAATACCTTTAAGATGCCATTTTTTACTTTCGTTAAACAGACCGCGCTTATTGTAATTTATCGCAAGCAGATTGTAGCCTAATGAAAAAAGTCGGTTTTTTAAAGAGTCATTTTGGGGTGTATTATATTTAAAAGCTTGATTTGTATAATAAATAGAAGAATCTATTACTGCTCTTTTATTGAAGTAGTATGCTAGAAGAAGATTGGTGTTTGCGGTTGATCGATTGTTTATTTTTGATTTTAATAGTAAGTGAGCTTTTTTATACGCTTTTTTTTCTTCTCCCTTATTATATAGATTATAAAGATCTTGAATTTTAGGATCTGGTTTGCTAATTGAAGATTTTTTGAAGGTAAAAGAGTTCCTTTTATTTTCAATCTGTGCCTGTAGACTGAACGATAAAAAGATGAATACTATTGAATAAAACCTTTTTGACCAGATTGCCATACTTTTTTTGGTTTGTTCGCTTAATAGAATTAGGATAAGCTTTAAAGTTTTGTAAACTTGGGTTTTATAGAATTGTTTCTACATTGATAAGTAAAAGTACTACAAATCAATTTAAAATATCTGCTGAAAAAATATATTTTTTAGATGAAGTTGTGAAATTCGTTATAATTAAAATGTTTTAAATATATTGAAAATCAATTAATTGTGTCTTTTTTAAAGATTAAATGTTTCTTAAATTGATTTGAATCTAAATTTTCTTACAGTAAATTAGTGAGACTATACTTAAATAAAGGAATCATGAAAAAGAGAATATTTTTAGTCATCGCATTGTTAGCACTAACAATCTCGGCCAGCGCACAAAAGAGAATAGAAGTGGCAGAATTGCCAAAACCAGCACAGGATTTTTTAAAGAAGCATTTTAGTTATACAACAGTAGAACTTGCTAAAAAAGATGCAGAACATGGAGAAAAAGGATATGAAGTGAAGCTGAAAGATGGTACAGAGGTAGAATTTTGGAAAGATGGCTCTTACCGAGAAGTTGACGGTGGCGACAATCCAATTCCAACTGCTTTTATTCCTGACAATATCAAAGCTTATGTAGCCAAAAATCATCCGAATGAGAAAATAACGCACATCGATTATGGACACAAAGATCTCGATGTCGATTTAACCAATAATATTGATTTGGAATTTACTAAAGATGGTAAAATTCTAAAAGACAAAAAGAATGAGTAATATATTTAATCAATTTTTAGTGTCCCAATTTATATTTCAAATTGAAAATAAATCGGGTATTTTAATTTGTAACCAATTTTTTAAAATATAAACTTGAGCGAAAATAGTTTATATTTACATCTTCTATTAGTTGTTTTATGGAAGAAAATAAACATGTAACGATTTACGATATTGCCGAGAGACTTAATCTGGCAACATCTACTATTTCACGAGCTTTAAAAGATCATCACACGATAAGTGATAAGACAATTAAAAAAGTGAAAAAAACTGCTGAAGAAATGGGATTTGTTCCGAATACTTTGGCTGCAGGTTTGCGTGGAAACAAAACCAGAACAATTGGTGTTTTGATTCCTACTGTTACACAACCCTTTTTATCTTCTCTAATCAGTGGAATCGAAATCACGGCTCAAAAATCTGATTATACCGTAATTATTATGCAGTCGCACGACTCATATGAAGAAGAGGTAAATATGGCTAAATCTTTATACAGCAATCGTGTAAGTGGCGTAATTTGTTCTCTGGCTATGGAAACAAGAGACACCGCTCATTTTCAGCAGTTTTCAAACAATAATATTCCGTTGGTTTTTGTCGATAGAGTTCCAAAAGGATATAATACTTTTAGAGTTGTAATAGATAATTATACAGCTGGTTATAAGGCAACTAAGCATCTTATTGAACAAGGCTGTATTCGTATTGCACATTTAACTGCTGGCTCAGAATTAGGAAATTTGTATAATGAAAGAAAAAGAGGTTACATAGAGGCTTTAAAGGATCATAATATAGAAGTTGAGGAAGAATTGATTATCAATTTAAATTCAGTTACTTATGAAGACGGTGTAAAAGCCAGCAATGCTTTATTTGATTTAAAGCCAATTCCAGATGGATTATTTGCGCCTGGAGATATTTTGGCTGTAAGTGCTATACAAACTGCTAAGAAGCGGGGGGTGAAGGTACCGGAAGAATTTAAAGTAATTGGTTTTAATAATGATCCAATTTCGCAGATAATAGACCCAAATTTATCAACTATTACCCATCCAGCTGAAAAAATGGGAAAAGCTGCAGCCGAAATCATCATCAAAAATTTGAAATCGTCTAAAAATGATGATGCAAAAGAAATAACCTTTTTAAATACAGAAGTACTAGCAAGAGAATCTACTCAGAAATAAATCACCTTTAAGAAAATATTGTTTTTAACATACTACAGAGCAGGATAGTTTTTATAATTATCCTGCTTTTATTTGTTATAAATTATTTTTTTGAAAAAAAAAGACAGTTAAAATTTTTTTCTTAAACAACAATCCTATATTTTTACGCAACCGATTGCAATTGTTGTTTTATTTCTAATAATGTATTTTTTAAATTAAAATTTTATTAAATGTTTTTAAATGGAAATAAAATATTGATTCTTTCAAAAATAAGATTGTAAAGAATAAATTAAACTATGGCTTCATTAAGATTTGTTTTTCTGTTTTTTTTGATTTCCTTTTCTGCTTTAGCTCAAAAGGATTATAAATTGTGGCTTCAGTACAATGCAGTTGCCAATTCTGCAATGGTTTCAGAATACAAAAGCAATCTTAAAGAAATCGTTGTTTTAGGAGATTCCGAAACCATAAAAATTATCGAAAAAGAACTTAAAACGGGATTTTTGGATATGTTGGGAAATATTCCTGAAATTAAATCGGATGTAAAAGGCGAGAATAATCTTATTGTTGGTTCACAGTCGAATTTGAATGCCGAAATCAAAAATGAATTAAAGTCTGATTTTGATAAAATAAATACTGAAGGTTTTATCATTAAATCTATTTCGTTTAAAAACAAAAAGCAAATTGTTATTGCGGCAAAAAATGATGTTGCCGTTTTATACGGAGTTTTTAATTTCCTGAGAATATTACAGACTAATAAATCGATTAAAAATCTGAATATTATTGATTCTCCGAAAACTAATATTAGAATCCTGAATCATTGGGATAATCTAGATAGAACTGTAGAACGCGGTTATGCGGGATTTTCACTTTGGAACTGGCAAAAACTTCCTGATTTTATCGATCAGCGTTACATCGATTATGCTAGAGCAAATGCCTCAATTGGAATCAACGGAACAGTTTTAACCAATGTAAATGCAAATGCTCTAATCCTGACTCCACAATATTTAGAAAAAGTAGAAGCGTTAGCCAATGTATTCAGGCCATATGGAATAAAAGTTTATTTAACGGCAAGATTTTCGGCACCAATTGAGATTGGAAAACTAAAAACTGCCGATCCAAAAGATTCTGAAGTCATTAATTGGTGGAAAAATAAATCGGCAGAAATCTACAAAAGAATCCCTGATTTTGGAGGTTTTTTAGTAAAAGCCAATTCAGAAGGTCAACCTGGTCCACAAAACTATGGCAGAGATCATGTTGACGGAGCCAATATGTTGGCTGATGCCGTTGAACCTTTTGGAGGTGTTATTATGTGGAGAGCTTTTGTCTATTCAGAACATGACGCTAACGATCGTGCAAAGCAAGCTTACGCTGAATTTCAGCCGTATGACGGAAAATTTAAAGGAAATGTAATCGTGCAAGTCAAAAACGGAGCAATCGATTTTCAACCAAGAGAACCGTTTCATCCATTATTTGGAGCAATGCCAAAAACGCCTTTAATGATGGAGTTTCAAATAACACAGGAATATTTGGGTTTTAGCACACATTTAGTTTTCCTTCCTAAATTATTTCAGGAAGTTCTGGAATCCGATACGTATCAAAAGGGAGAAGGATCAACTGTTGCCAAAGTAGTTGACGGAACTTTATATCAAAATAAATTAACTGGAATTGCCGGCGTCGCCAATATTGGGAACGACTTAAACTGGGCAGGACATCCTTTTGCGCAAGCCAATTGGTATGGTTTCGGAAGACTGGCATGGAATCCGTATTTAGATTCTGAAATTATTGCAGATGAATGGTTGAGAAGCACTTTTTCTAATAATGAGAATTTCATTAAACCTGTAAAAGACATCATGATAAATTCCCGTGAAGCTGTTGTCAATTATATGACACCACTTGGTTTGCATCACATTATGGACACGGGACATCATTATGGACCAGGACCGTGGGTTTCCAATTTGTCAAGGCCAGAATGGAATCCCACTTATTATCATAAAACAGATAAAAACGGAATTGGTTTCGACCGATCAAAATCAGGTACAAATGCCGTTTCGCAATACGCCCCAGAAGTGGCCAAACTTTTTGATAATGTAGAAACTTGCCCAGAAAAAGATCTTTTATGGTTTCATCACCTTTCTTGGGATTATAAACTGAAAAATGGACAAACGCTATGGAATGGTTTAGCGCTAAAATATCAGAAAGGTGTAAATCAGGTTAGAGAAATGCAGAATATTTGGAACCAGACTGAAAAATATGTGGACAATGAACGTTTTAACGAAGTGAAAATGCTACTTGAAATTCAGTATAAAGAAGCAAAATGGTGGCGAGATGCCTGTTTGTTGTATTTTCAGCAGTTTTCTGGTAAAGAGCTTCCTGTTGGTGTAGAAAAACCTACGCAAACTTTAGAGTATTTTAAATCATTAAAATTCCCTTTTGCACCAGGGAATGGATAAATATATTTTATAAAAAATTATGAGCAAGAAAACGGCAATTGTAACCGGAGGAAATTCGGGATTAGGTTTTGCAACCGCAAAAAAACTTTGTGACAACGGAATCACAACTTACATAATCGGAAGATCAAAAGAAAAAACAGAAAATGCTTGTAAGGAAATTGGAGAAAATGCTATTCCAGTAATCTTTGATTTGAATAATCTAGCCGGAATTCCTGAAATGATCGCAAGTATAACTAAGGATGGGCCAGTAGATATTTTAGTCAATAATGCTGGCATCAATATGAAAAAAGAAATTCCAGATGTAACTGATGAAGATTTTCTTTCTATAATTCATACTAATTTGCTTAGTGTTTTTGCAGTAAGCAGAGAAGTGATAAAAAACATGAAAGCAAATGGTGGTGGAAGCATTATTAATATTAGTTCGATGGCATCTCAGTACGGAATTCCAAAAGTAATTGCGTATTCGTCAAGCAAAGGCGCAATCGAAGCGATGACCCGCGCTATGGCGGTTGAATTAGCTCAGTTTGGCATTCGCGCCAATTGCATTGCTCCAGGATTTATAAAAACTAAAATGTCTTCGACAGCACTAGATAATGATCCTGAAAGAAAAAATAAAGTGTTAGGAAGAACCCCAATGGGCTATTTAGGAGAACCATCGGATATTGCAGATGCCGTTTATTATTTCGCTTTAAGCGAATCAAAATATACTACGGGTACAGTATTGCCAGTTGATGGCGGAAATAGTATTGGGTTTTAAGGTTTGTGAAATTGCTTGTAAGGACGTAGAGTCGCAAAGCTTATTTTAATAAAGTTTAAAAAGAAAAACTCTGCGACTCTGCGACTTTGCAAGATTAAAAAATAAATCATTATGATAAAAATGCAGCAAACCATGCGATGGTTCGGACCAAACGATAATGTCAAATTAATTGACATTAGACAAGCTGGAGCAACGGGAATTGTAACTGCTTTGCACCAAATTCCTGTTGGAGATGTTTGGACGGTTGAGGAGATTCAGGAAAGACAGCTGATGATTAGAAATGAAGGTTTGGAATGGACGGTTGTGGAAAGCCTTCCTGTTCATGAAGAAATTAAAAGAGCTTCAGGAGATTATCTGCAATACATTGAAAATTATAAAATCAGTTTGCAAAATTTGGCAGGATGTGGCATTAAAATCATAACCTACAATTTCATGCCGATTCTGGATTGGGTAAGAACGAATCATGATTTTGTAAATGAGGACGATAGCAGAGCGTTACTGTATAATCAGGATGCTTTTACTTATTTTGATGTTTTTCTTTTAAAGAGGCCGAATTCAGAAAATGATTATTCAGATGCAGAAAAAGAAAAAGCATTAGAATTTGGAAATCAATTGTCTGAAGACCAAAAAGCATTGTTGTTTAAAAATGTTTTGTTGGGATTACCAGGAAGTACAATTAATTTTACGGCAGAACAGATTTTGTCTCTTTTAGAAAATTATGCCGAAATAGACAATCAAAAACTAAGAGAAAACCTTATTTATTTTCTGTCAGAAATAAGTCCAATTGCAGAGAAAAATGGGCAAAAATTAGCCATTCATCCAGACGATCCGCCATTTTCAGTTTTGGGTCTTCCAAGAATTGTTTCAACAGAAGCCGATTTGAAAGCTATTTTCGATGCCGTTCCTTCAAATGCCAATGGATTATGTTATTGTACAGGTTCATTAAGTGCTGATCCAAAAAATAATCTGGAAAAAATAATAGATGATTTTGGAGATCGAATTCATTTTTTACATCTGAGAAATATCATCCGCGAAAGCGAAACCATTTTTAGAGAATCTGAGCATTTAAACGGAAATGTCAAAATGGAAGCTATTGTTGAGAAATTATTATTATTAATGAACCAAAGAAAAACAAGTCTTCCAATGCGTCCAGATCATGGTTTCCTGCATAAAGTTGATGAAAAAACAGAAACTTACCCCGGTTATTCTCTCACAGGAAGATTAAAGGGTTTGGCCGAATTAAGAGGTCTGGAAATGGGAATTGCTTATAAATTGAATTTGTAAAATCAAATAAAAACTATTAACTATTTAAACCAAAAGATATGAAATTTATTAAACCTTATTTATTTGCCTTTGCGGTTTTGCTTTCTGTGAGCTGTACATCTCAGAAAGAAAAGCCTAGTTTGAAAGATGTTTATAAAAATGATTTTTATATAGGAACAGCATTAGATTTAAATCAGATTAATGAAAAGAATAAAAAAGAAGATTCTCTGATTCGTAAAGAGTTTAATGCGATTACGGCGGAGAATATTATGAAATCGATGTTTACGCATCCGCAAAAAGATAAATACGATTTTACTTTATCAGATAAATTTGTGGCTTATGGAGAGAAAAATAAAATGTTCATTCACGGCCATACCCTGATCTGGCACAGCCAATTAGCGCCTTGGATGGAAAAAATTGCTGACAGTACAGAAATGAAAGCATTCATGAAAGACCATATTACCACAATAGTTTCTAAATACAAAGGAAGAATCAATTCGTGGGATGTTGTAAACGAAGCTTTAAACGAAGATGGAACTTTACGAAAATCAGTCTTTTTAAAGACGCTTGGCGAAAAGTATTTGGTAGATGCTTTTAAACTTGCAGAAAAAGCAGATCCAAAAGTAGATTTGTATTACAACGATTATAATATTGAAGAACCAGCAAAAAGAGCAGGAGCCATTGCTTTAATCAAGAAAATCAAAGCCGAAGGCGGAAAAGTAGATGGAGTTGGAATTCAAGGACATTGGAGATTGGAAAGTCCATCATTGGAAGAGATTGAAAAAAGCATATTAGAGTATTCAGCTTTAGGACTTAAAGTGGCTTTTACAGAATTGGATATTACGGTTTTGCCGAATCCGTGGGATTTAAAAGGAGCAGATGTAAATCAGAATTTTGAAGGAAGCGAAAAAATGAATCCGTATCCAAAATCATTACCAGATTCGATTCAAAATAAACTTGCGGAACGTTACGCATCGATTTTTAAACTATTTTTAAAGCATAAAGATAAAATAAGCCGAGTGACTTTTTGGGGTGTTCATGATGGTCAATCTTGGTTGAATGACTGGCCGATAAAAGAAAGAACCAATTATCCGTTGCCATTTGATAAGGATTTACAGCATAAGAAAGCATATGACAGTCTTTTAAAGCTGAAAGAAACTAAAAAATAGATGCTAAAAAAGCTTAAGTTTTGATAAATTAACAACAATCGGTTGTGAAATAGAAAATTACTTAAATAAAGTAAACTAAATTTGCATGATATGTTTTTTTGTCTAATTTTACACAACCGATTGTTTTGGTGATAATTCCTTTTTCTACAAGGTTTCCAAAACTTTGTAGGCATGTTAAAAAAACAATACAGAACATTGAAATCTAAAGATTTTGAAAACCATACACGAGAAAAACTGACTAACTTTATTTTTAGAAACCATTTTTGCTTACATAACTAATCAACAAAATGACCACAAACCCACGAATGACTAATATTTCACAAAAACTATCCATCAAAGAAAAAATTGGATACAGCTTAGGAGATCTGGCCGCTAATTTAGTTTTTCAGACTTTGATGACGTATCTGGCTTATTTCTACACAGATATTTATGGATTATCGCCAACAGATTCATCTATTATCATGCTGATTGTTGGATTAATTGCGGCTTTTGTTTTTAATCCAATCATTGGAGTTTTGGCAGACCGCACAAGCACCAAATGGGGGAAATTCAGACCATGGATCTTAATAACTGCGATTCCGCTTGGGGTAGTGGCGCTGTTAGCATTTTCAACTCCCGATTTCTCTTATAAAGGGAAAGTAATTTATGCTGTTGTAACCTATACCTTATTGCTGCTTTTTTATGCAGGAAACAATCTGCCATATTCTGCCTTAAGTGGTGTCATTACAGGCGATATGGGCGAAAGAAATAGTATGTCATCATACCGTTTTGTGGCAGTGATGTTTGCACAGTTTTTTGTTCAGGTTTTTATGCTTGGCATTATCAAAAGTGCTGGAAACGGCGATAAAGCAGTCGGAATCGAAAAAGTAATGACAGCTTTGGCAATTATTGGAACTATTATGCTTTTAATCACATTTTTGACTACAAAAGAAAGAATTATTCCAAAACCAGAACAAAAGTCAAGTGTCAAAGAAGATTTAAGCGATTTAATCAAGAATAGGCCTTGGATTATTATGCTTTCGCTGACCACTTTGGTTTTTGTAACTCTGGCAATGAAAGGCGGTTCGTATGTGTACTATTTTGAAAACTATGTAAACAAAGACCAGTTAGCCATTTTTATTCAGCCTATTTTAGATTTTTTAACCACTATAGGATTGAATCATTTTGGAAATGATCCAGTATCTGCAGGTTTTGGTTTGTTCAATGCAGGAGGAATTATTTTTATGATTGTTGGAATTACCTTGTCTAAAAACTTGGCAGACAAATACGGAAAACGAAATGTATTTAGATTGTTTTTATTTATTTCGACTTTGTTTGTTATAGCTTTTTATTTCTTTCCGCCAACATCAATCAAACTAATGTTTTATTCTCAAATTTTGCATGGGTTTTTCTATGGAATCACGATTCCGATTTTATGGGCAATGATTGCTGATGTTGCCGATTATTCAGAATGGTTGAATAATCGCCGTGCGACTGCAATTATTTTCTCTGCCATGATGGTTGGATTGAAAACAGGTTTGAGTATTGGAGGTGCTTTAACAACCTTGTTTTTAGGTTATTTCCACTACGTTCCAAATGCGCCTGAGCAATCTCAAACAGCCATAAACGGAATCAAATTATTAGTGAGTATTTTCCCTGCAATTCCTTTTTTGATTGGAGCTGGATTGCTGTTTTTCTATAAGATCAACAAAGAAATGGAAGTGCAGATTGAAACCGAACTGAAAGAAAGAAGAAGTTAATTATTTAAACAAAAATATACCTATGCCTGAAGACAGCATTGACCACATTAATTTTGAAGAAATCAATAATCTGGCAATTTCAAAGCCTTTAGTATCCCATATATACACTGCCGATCCTTCGGCGCATGTATTTAACGGAAAAATTTACATTTATCCGTCGCATGATATCGATGCGGGGATTCCGTTCAATGACAACGGCGACCATTTCGGAATGGAAGACTACCATGTTTTTTCGATGGAAGACATCTCATCGGAAGCGGTTGACAACGGAATTGCGCTTCATGTGGATGACGTTGCCTGGGCTGAAAAGCAGATGTGGGCGCCCGATGCCGCACATAAAAACGGAAAGTACTATCTGTATTTCCCTGCCAAACGCGCTAGCGGAATTTTCCAGATTGGCGTTGCGGTTTCAGATTCGCCAGTGGGGCCTTTTATTCCTGAAAAGGACGCTATTAAAGGAAGTTACAGCATCGATCCTGCTGTTTTTGAAGACGAGGACGGCAAACATTATATCTATTTTGGAGGCATTTGGGGCGGCCAGCTTCAGAAATACCGCAACAATAAATACGATGAAAACAACGAAGAGCCTTTGGCGAAAGAAAAAGCGTTAGGGCCAATCGTAGCGCTGCTTAGAGAAGATATGCTTGAGTTTGCAGAAGAGCCAAAAGAAATTAAAATTTTGGATGAAAACGGAAATGAGATTTTGGCAGGCGATAACGACCGCCGCTTTTTTGAAGCTTCGTGGGTTCATAAATACAACGGAAAATACTATTTCTCGTATTCAACGGGAGACACGCATTTCATCTGTTATGCAATCGGAGACACTCCATATGGGCCATTTACGTATCAGGGAAGGATTCTGAATCCTGTGGTTGGGTGGACGTCGCACCATTCTATTTGTGAAGTTGAAGGCGAGTGGTATCTGTTCTATCATGATTCAAGTTTATCAAAAGGCGTGACGCATTTAAGGAGCATGAAAGTGACCAAGATCGATTATTTGGAAGACGGTTCTATTGTTACAATTGATCCTTATGGGATTAGAAGATTAATTGATTAAGGTTTTTGGTAAAAAAATTTAGCGAAAATTACAATCGGTTGTGTTGTTTAGGTTTGCTTTTTTGCCATTGCAAGGAACGAAGCAATCACATTTGCTGAATCAAATCAGAGTGAGGTTGCTTCGTTCTTCGCAATGACAAACTTTATGATAAATGTCTTATGAAACCGTTTTGCGTGAGGGATAGCAGTGGAAAGCCCACAGGCGCGAGGAACGAGCAGGCGAGGACTTGAAACGGATAGCCCGACCCGGAGGGGCACGCCCAAAATATTAAGATTAAGACATAAAAAAATAACAATTTTAATCTAAAAAATAATTTTTTGTAAAATATTTTTAGCTACTTTAGCATAACAGAACGGAACAGAACGGCATGCTAAAAGAAGAAGAAAAATTTGAGTTTATAATTAATCATGAAAGTGATATTCCGAAGTATCAACAATTGGTTGATGGAATTACAAATGCCATTGCAGAGAATATTTTGCAGAAAGGAGATTTGCTGCCTTCTGTTAATGTAATCTGCAAAACATATCAGCTTTCAAGAGACACTGTTTTTAAAGCGTATTCGATTTTGAAAGACCAGAACGTAATTGACTCTGTGCCGAATAAAGGTTATTATGTAGCAGGCGAAACGAGAAAAGTACTTTTAGTTTTGGATACGTTTAAGGCTTATAAAGAGGTTTTGTATCATTCGTTTGTAAACAATCTGCCTGATAATGTGATTACAGATGTGCAGTTTCACCATTATAATATTGATGTTTTTAAAACGATCATCAATAACGGAATCGGTAAGTATTACAAATATGTGGTAATGAATTTTGATCACAAGGATATTGCTCCCGCATTATCGGCGATTTCAAAAGATAAACTGCTTTTGATTGACTGGAATATTCAGGCTGATAAAACGAATAATTACATTTTTCAGGATTTTGGAAAAGCGTTTTATGAGTCTTTGACTGATGCGGTTGATTTGTTCAAAAAGTATAAAAAAATAGAATTTGTATATCCAGATTTTACAAATCATCCGTGGGAAACGGTAGAATATTTCAAGAAATTCTGTGCCGATTTTGGGTTTGAGTATGGTATTATAACCGATCCGAAAAAGTTCAATATTGAAAAAGGAATCGCATATATAAGTGTAAGCGACAGGATTTTGGGATACTTTTTAGAACAGTGCAAAGAGAACGATTTTGAACCGGGGAAAGATGTTGGATTTTTATCTTACAACGAAACCCCAATGAAGAAATTTATATATAAAGGAATTTCAGTTGTTTCGACTGATTTTAACGAATTAGGAACCAAAGCAGCGGCATTTATTACACATGACGAAGAAACGAGGTGTTATGTGCCGACAAAATTAATAATAAGAGAATCATTATAGTATGTATTATATCGGTTATGATATTGGAAGTTCTTCTGTCAAGGCAGCCTTGGTGGAAGCAGAAACAGGCAAAAAAATCATTGTTCTGAATGAGCCTCAAAATGAAATGGAAATCTTGTCTATTCATCCAGATTGGGCTGAGCAGGATCCTGAAATCTGGTGGCAGCACATTTGCACAGCAACCAAAAGAGCTATTAAAGAATCAAATATTGATGCTTCTAAAATTCAGGGAATTGGTATTTCGTACCAAATGCACGGATTGGTGATTGTTGACAAAGAAGGCGCGCCATTACGAAATTCAATTATATGGTGTGATAGCCGTGCAGTTGAAATTGGAAACAAGGCTTTCTCCGAAATTGGAGAAGAGAAATGCATGTCGCATTTATTGAATTCACCAGGAAATTTCACAGCTTCAAAACTGAAATGGGTTAAAGAAAATGAACCTCAGCTTTACAATAAAATTTCAAAATATATGCTTCCGGGAGATTACATCGCTTTGAAACTTACAGGCGAAGTGACAACTACCAAAAACGGTTTGTCTGAAGGAATGCTTTGGGATTATAAAGAAAATAAAGTAGCCGATTGGCTTTTGGAATATTACGGAATTGATACAGCATTGACTCCAAAAATAGTAGAAAACTTTACGAATCAAGGAGTTGTTACAGAAAAAGCTTCTGCAGAATCTGGTCTTCCTGCTGGAATTCCGATTGTTTATAGAGCGGGAGATCAGCCTAATAATGCTTTGTCATTAAATGTATTAAATCCGGGAGAAGTTGCAGCTACAGGCGGAACTTCGGGAGTGTTTTATGCGGTAAGTGAAATGTCTTCTGGAAAAAGCACTCGAGTAAACAATTTCGTTCACGTAAACTACGAATTGGAAACGCCAAGAGTGGGTAAACTTTTAAATATTAATGGAGCAGGAATTCAATATAGATGGCTTCGCAATAATATGGGGAACGAGAGTTATGAAGTGATGAATGAAAAAGCTTCAAACGTTGAAATTGGATCAGAAGGCGTTGTAGTGATTCCGTTTGGAAATGGTGCGGAACGTATGTTCAATAACAAAACTATTGGTACTCATTTCTTAAACCTCAATTTAAATATCCATAATAGTGCGCATTTGTTTAGGGCTTCTCTTGAAGGAATTGCATTTTCGTTTGTGTACGGAATGGAATGTCTGAAAGATGATAATGCAACGATAAATGTGATTCGAGCTGGAAATGATAATCTTTTCCGTTCGGAGATTTTCTCGAATACAGTGGCTACTTTAATTGGACACGAAATTGAAATTTACAATACAACAGGAGCTGTCGGAGCGGCAAGGGCAGTCGGTTTAAAAGACGGCGATTACAGCAAATTTGGTGCTAATGTTAGCGACAACGACCACGTAATGACGTTTTTACCGTTGCACAATAAGGAGCCTTATGAAGAGGCTTATAAAAAATGGAAAAAAGAATTAGAATTAATATTAACAACTAAATAAAAAAATCAAATGATAGTTTTAGGAGATAAAGAATACTACAAAGGTATTGGCCAAATTAAGTTTGAAGGAAAGGAATCTGACAATCCGTTGGCATTTAAATATTACAATCCAGACCAAGTTGTAGCTGGAAAAACAATGCGTGAGCACTTTAAATTTGCTATAGCTTACTGGCATACTTTCTGCGGACAAGGTAGCGATCCATTCGGTCCAGGAACACAGCATTTTGCTTGGGATGCTTCATCAGATCCGTATCAGGCAGCTAAAGATAAAGCAGATGCAGCTTTTGAGTTCATCAGCAAAATGGGATTCGATTATTTCTGTTTCCACGATTATGATTTGATTGCTGAAGGAGCAACTTTCGCAGAATCAGAAAAACGTTTAGCTTTTATCACTGATTACTTAAAACAGAAAAAAGCAGAATCTGGAATTAAATTGCTTTGGGGAACCTCAAACTGTTTCTCAAACCCAAGATTTATGAACGGAGCTGCTACAAATCCAGATTTTAATGTTGTGGCAAGAGCTGGTGGACAAGTAAAATTAGCGCTTGATGCAACAATCGCTTTAGGCGGAGAAAACTATGTATTCTGGGGTGGTAGAGAAGGTTATATGTCTTTACTAAACACAGATATGGGAAGAGAATTAGATCACATGGCGCAATTCTTGACAATGTCTAGAGACTACGCAAGAGCGCAAGGTTTTAAAGGAACTTTCTTCATCGAGCCAAAACCAATGGAGCCATCAAAACACCAATACGATTTTGACTCAGCTACAGCAATTGGATTCTTGAAAAATTATGGTTTAGATAAAGATTTCAAAATCAATATCGAGGTAAACCACGCTACATTGGCACAACATACTTTCCAACACGAATTAGAAGTCGCTGCAAAAGCTGGAATGCTAGGAAGCATTGATGCAAATAGAGGGGACTACCAAAACGGATGGGATACTGACCAGTTCCCAAATAACATTCAGGAAACGACTGAAGCGATGTTAGTTTTCTTAAAAGCCGGAGGATTACAAGGCGGAGGAGTTAACTTTGATGCTAAAATCAGAAGAAACTCAACAGACTTAGAAGATGTTTTCTTAGCGCACATTGGCGGAGCTGATACTTTTGCTAGAGCTCTATTGACTGCTGATAAAATCATTTCTTCTTCTCCTTACGAGAAACTAAGAAAAGAAAGATATAGCTCTTTCGATTCTGGAAAAGGTAAAGATTTTGCTGAAGGAAAATTAAATCTTAAAGATCTTTATGATATTGCAAACCAAAATGGAGAATTAACGCTTCAAAGCGGTAAACAAGAATTGTTTGAAAATATTATCAATCAATATATTTAATAAAACAAAAGCCTAACAGGTTTTTAAAACCTGTTAGACTTCTACAAAAATATTTAGTGAGGCAAATCTAAAAAGATTAAAAACTGTTTTCTGATATTCTTTTAGATAAAATTCTAAAAATGTGTGTTAAGATTATGGCTTTTTTCTTGAGATTTGAAAAATAGATTTAAGGTTTAGTTACTATTTTTTTAAATTGAAATGAAGAAAAAGTCAGTTTGATAAAATAATAAGAGGATGTTTTTTTATTGAAGGTTTTTTGAAGAATAGAATCAATCGAAATGCACATTTTTGACTCACTAGAATTAAGATGCTCTTAAGTGTCTCTACAATTAATCACAAACCAAAAAACTTATGAAATTTTTTATTGACACTGCCAATCTTCAGGATATTGAAGAAGCGCAGGCTTTAGGCGTTTTAGACGGCGTAACTACTAATCCGTCTTTAATGGCAAAAGAAGGCATTACAGGAAAAGAAAATATTTTAAACCATTATTTGGCTATTTGCAATATTGTTGATGGAGATGTTTCGGCTGAAGTAATCTCAACCGATTTTGACGGAATGGTAAGAGAGGGTGAAGAACTTGCCGCTTTGCATCCGCAGATTGTAGTGAAATTGCCTATGATTGGAGACGGTGTAAAAGCCTGCAAATATTTTTCTTCAAAAGGAATTCGCACCAATGTGACTTTAGTTTTTTCTGCTGGTCAAGCATTATTGGCTGCAAAAGCAGGAGCAACTTATGTTTCTCCGTTTTTAGGAAGATTAGATGACGTTTCTACAGACGGAATGAACCTAATTGCTGAAATTAGAGAGATCTACGATAATTATAATTATCAAACCCAGATACTTTCGGCCTCTGTAAGACACACGATGCATATTATCAATTGCGCTAAAATAGGATCAGATGTTATGACTGGACCATTATCGGCAATTAAAGGATTGTTGAAACATCCCTTAACTGATATCGGATTGAAACAGTTTGTTGAAGATGCTAAAAAGATGAATCTCTAAACTAAAAAGCACAATATAAAAAGCTCTTTTCCTTTAACGAAAAGAGCTTTTTAAAATTTAAATAAGATTGATTATATGCTATATACTTACATTTTCCATCAGCATTTTCAAAAACACTGTAACCGCTTTTTTTTCATAAACTTCTTTCAAAGAAATTAGCATTGCCGTTCGAGTCATATTTTTACCACTTATCGGAATTGCATGCAAATCTTTCTCATCTTCAATTGTTGTTTTCGTTAAGATGGTATGCCATTTTCCTGTTTTAATCAGTTCGAGTAAAGTAGGAATATCATTAATTTCAATGGTAACTTCTGGGTGAAGATTGTCTTTTTCAAAAGCTTTATTGATAAACTGTGTTGTACTAAAACCACTCGATGGAAGTGCAAGAGGAAGAGAACTAACTTCCGCCAGAGAAATACTTTTTTTTCGTGTCAAAGGCGTTTCAGATGCCGTAACCAAAGCCATTGGAGAAGTAAATAATTCCAAATATTTAAAATGGGCTTCAGAGGCAATTTCCTCAAAAGTTAGTATAACGTCGAGTTCAAAATGATTTAGTTTTTGAATTAATTCCTGAGACGTTCCGAATACGATTTTGAATTGTATTTTAGGATATTTACAACTAAATAAAATAAGGGCCTTTGTAACCACATGACGCAATGCATACGTTACGCCAATTGCCACTTTTCCTGTTTCCAGATTATTTAGATCTTTTAATAATTCCAATCCGTCAGAAGCTTTGTTGACAGATTGCTGTGCATAAACAGCAAATAAATCTCCAGCTTCAGTAAGCGTAATTCTTTTTCCGATTCTATTAAAAAGCGGAACTTGTAGTTCATCTTCCAATTGTTTTATTTGCTGCGATAATGTACTTTGACTAATGTAAAGTGCCGAAGCAGCTTCGGTAAAATTTAGTAATTCTTTTGCTTTCAGGAAATATTTGAGCTGTCGAAGTTCCATTTCTAAATCGGTTTTATCGATTGATTTTATCGAAAAATAAGGTTTTACAAATATATAAATTCTTAAGAACTTTGTCGTGTTGCAAAATTAAAGCCTAAACAGAATGGAAATTATAGCTTTACAAGAGGGAAATTATGTTGCTAATTCTCAAAAAGAATTTCAGCTTTTGACAGATGAATCAACCGCTCCGGGTTTAAAAATGGCAATTCAGCCCTTTGTGGTTATTACAGAGAATGATGTTATTCTGTTAGACTTCGGTTTAGGATTTGTAAATAATGGCGTTCCGTTTATTTATGAAATTTTAAGAAAGAACAATATCGAACCTCAACAGATCACAAAAGTTTTGGTTTCGCATCTGCATAAAGATCATATTGAAGGAATTGGTTATTTTGAAGATGGAGATTTGGTTCAAAACTTTCCAAATGCAACTATTTATATTCAAGAGAGAGAAATTGATTTTGCTTTGGAACAAATTAATAATCCTTCTTATGTATTTGAAATATTATATGAGCTGAAAAAACTTCCTAATGTGGAATTATTAAATTCTGATAGCGGACAAATTACAGACGAAATTTTCTATGAAGTTTCGGCAGGGCATACAAAATTCCATCAAGTTTTTTGGATTAAAGCCGATGATGAAATTGTTTTTTATGGAGCCGATGATTTGCCTCAAAAAATATATTGGTCAATGCACGTTGCTTATAAAACTGATTTTGATGGAAAACGCGCCATGCAATCTCGAAAAAAATGGGAACAGCAGGCAAAAGACGAGAACTGGAAAGTACTTTTTTATCATGATATGAAAACACCTTTTGTAGCGTTTTTTGAAGAGGAAATGAAATACGTATCGTAAATGAAAGTTTTACAATAAATTTCAGTTTTAAAACAATAAAAAGAAAATTCAGATTAAATTATTTAGCCTGAATTTTTTTTTAGCCGAAAACAAAAGAAACAAAACACTTCTCACTTTTTCTTCAAGTGAAGTTCTTAAAATAGAAAAAGCTTTTGTAATCTGTGCTTCAACAGTTTTTATAGAAACGTCAAGGTGTTCTGCAATTTCGATATTCGTTAAACCTTCTTTTTTACTCAAAATAAAAACTTCTTTACATTTTGGTGGAAGGTTCTGAATTTCTTTATTGACAGCATTCAAAACTCTTTGAAAAGCTTCTGAATCTTCTTCCTGAACAATTCCATTTAAAGCATCATAATATGACTTTTCAAGAGAAAACAGAGACTGATTTTTTCGGTACAAATCAATAAATTCATTGTAAGTCAATTTATAAAGAAAGCTTTTTAAAGAATGATCTGTTTTTAATCTTGTGCGCTGTTCCCAGACTTTAATAAAAACATTTTGCACGATATCTTCGGCGCTGTAAACATTTTTAACCAGACTGTTAGCATATACGCAAAGTTTATGATGATAAGTGTCGATAAGGTAGGTGTAAGCGCTTTCATCTCCATTTCTTAGAGACTCAATTAAAATAGTATTATCGCTGTAATCCTCAATCTTCATAAAAACAAATATATAAATTAATAGTTTTTTAGGTTAAAAAGTGAACTGAATTTGCCTAAAACAATCTCTTTTTTGCTTTTCTATTCGAAATTTATTACAAATAAAAAAAGGATAAAAATGCAAATATAAATCTTTTAATTTATAATTTCTACCAAATTAGTAGAGTTTTATTGAGAGAAAAGACTTGTGAAAAATAGAAAATTCAGCAAAATGAAAAAAACTTTATCAAATTGTTAGGGTTTTGTTTTTTGGCTTCGTAATAATATTAAAAACGACTAAAATGACAGTAAAAAAGTCAGAGAGACTAATTGTTAAATTTATCACAAACCAAGCTTCTCAAGAAGAGATTGAGCAGCTGACAGAGTGGTTAAAAAATGAAGAGAATCAAATTGTATTTAAAGATTTTATAAAAACCAATTATGCAATTGATGCTGCTTTGAACACTTTTGATTCGACTGAAGTTAGAAAACAGCTTTCGGAACGAATCAATAAGGAAAATAGTGTTTTCTATAAAAGAAGATTTTCATCTTATTATAAATACGCTGCGATTTTAATTGTGGCTTTGGGAGGATTTTATTTCTATAAAAATGCTTCTTCGGTTCCAGTTAAAGAAAATGTTATCATTCCGAGAGAAGATGAAATTGTATTGCAGCTCGGAACCGAATCGCAAAATCTTAACGCAAATGATGCCAGAAACATAACCGATAAATACGGAAATGTAATTGGAAGACAGGAAAAAGGTAAATTGGTTTATACAAAAGCATATTCTAAAGGTGCTCTGGTTTACAATACTATTAGAATTCCGTACGGAAAAAAGTTTGAAGTACAATTATCAGACGGAACGCTCGTGCATTTAAATTCGGGAACATCATTGAGATATCCAGTTCAGTTTGGCAAAAATCAGAATCGTCAAGTTTACCTTTTAGGAGAAGCTTTTTTTGAAGTAGAGAAAGACAAAGAACATCCGTTTAATGTAAATACGCAGAATATAAATGTTGAGGTTTTGGGAACAAAATTCAATGTAGACACGTATAGCGAAAATGTAAGTACCGATGTTGTTTTGGTAGAAGGAAAAGTTTCGCTTTTTAAAGATCAGAAAACAGATAAAAATCAGGTGTATTTGAAACCAGGAGAAAAGGGTTCAAATCTAAGAGGACAATCCAAAATTACAACAGAACAAGTTAATACAGATTATTACACAGATTGGGTAAAAGGAAGTCTAGTTTTTAAAAATGCTTCTTTTGATGATATTATCAAAAAACTGGAGCGACAGTACAACGTAACGTTTATTAACAGAAATAAAACCCTCGGAAAAGAAATTTTTAATGCCCGTTTTGATAATGAACCTATTGAGGTCGTTTTAAAATATTTCAGCGATAGCTATAAGATTGATTATGATATTGACCGCGATAGAATTACGATTAAATAGAGTTAAAAAGAAGAAAGATTATAGAGCAAAGATCAAAGAAGAAAGACAAAAAATATAAGAAACAAGATTGAGAAATCTAAACTCAACAATCAGAAATCTAAAATAATGAGGCCTATGTAACAAAAATCCAAAACAAAAAGGATCGCTATAAAAAAACCGGAAAATGCGCCAACATTTCCCGGTAGAGTATATGCGGTCAGTTAATTAACCAACCAACATTAAAAAACATTTTAAAAGTATGAAAAAACTCTTGAACAGAATCAGGTTTGATAAGCCTTTTTTGAAATTTGATTTGAAAATGAAATTGACCACATTATTTCTGCTAACTGCCTTAACAGTAATGCACGCCGGAACCACTTATTCTCAAAAATCCAAGATTTCTTTTAATGCTAGCAATATGACTGTTGCCAAAGTGATTGAAAGGCTTGAATATACTACAGATTACAGATTTGTCTACAATGTGAGATCTGTAGATTTAAACAGAGTAATCGACGTAAATGCATACGAAGCTTCAATAGAAGTTATTTTAAGTAAAATTTTTAATAATACCAGTACCGATTTTAAAGTATCTGGAAACCATATTATTCTGACGCCTAGAAAAATGGCTGCCGAAAAGCCGGCTGGAGCAAAAAAAGAAGTGGCAGATTTTATCGTAAAAGGTAGAGTTACTGATGAAAAAGGAATGCCTTTGGTAGGAGCAGCAGTTGCTGATAATGGTTCAGGAAGAGGTGTAAACACCGATTTTAATGGTGAATATCAAATTATTGCGGTAAGCAACGAAACTACTTTGGCATATTCTTATTTAGGATATGTAAGACAAGAAATAAAGGTTGAAGGAAGAAGCGTTATCAATGTTGTTTTAAAAGAAGATGTGCAACAATTAGAAGGTTTGGTTTTAACAACTGGTTACCAAAATATTTCTGCTGAGAAAATAACAGGTTCTTTCTCCAATCTGAAAGCAAAAGAGTTTCAGGAACAGCGTTTAAGCAGTATGGATAAAATTTTAGAAGGACGTATTGTTGGATATCAGGATGGTAAAATTCGTGGAACAACAACTATGAGAGGTGTGGTTTATCCTCTATACGTTATTGACGGATTTCCTGTAGAGAGTACAAAATTGACTCCTTATGCCACTATAGAAGAAAATGTGCCGAATCTGAATTTAGAAGATATTGAAACCATTACAGTTTTAAAAGATGCGGCAGCGGCTTCTATTTATGGTTCTCGTGCAGCAAACGGAGTTGTAGTTATTACAACCAAAAAAGCAAAAGCTGGAAAAACAAATATTTCATTTTCAAGCAATTTAACCGTTACGCCTTATAGAAATTATACCGGAAATCTTACCGATTCTGCTGATATTATTGGTTTAGAAAAGGGTTGGGCGGCAGGAAACCCGAATTTGCAAGGTGCAAATGCAGGTACTTATGCGCAATCATTATTAAATAATGCTGCATTTACAAGTTTAGGAATGAATACTTTATTAAATGGTTATGCAGGCAAAATTTCGATGGCAGAAATGAATAACCGTTTGAATACACTTGGCTCACAAGGGTATAAATATTATGATGATATTGCGAAATATGCAAAACGCGATCAGTATTTTATGCAGCACAATCTTAGTTTAGGTAAAGCAAGCGAAAACAATACTTTTAATGCATCGATCACTTACAAAGACAATCAGTTAGAGGATATGTATTCTGAGAATCAGTCTGTGGGAATTAATCTGAAGAATTCTACTCAAATTAACAGCTGGCTGTCGTTAGATTTAGGAACTTATTTAAACTACGGAACTGGCGATACACAAAGTTATTTTGCATCACTTCCTGGATTTAAATTTCAGCCGTACAATCAATTGGTAAATAATGATGGGACAAATTTTGTTTCTACAGCTGCGTCTCGTTACAATAATTTTACGCTTCAGTCTATGCAGAATTACGGTCTGTATAATATGGATATTACGCCAATGGATGAATTTGGAAGAAATCTTATTGAAAACAAAAATTTCCTAAACAGGACTTACGCAAAGTTTAACGTTAAATTCAGCAAAGCCTTTACATACAATGCAATGTTCCAATACGAGTATGGTTCAGATCGTGCAGAACAGCTTTCTGGCAAAGATTCTTATTATGTAAGAAACAGAGTAAACGAATTGGTTACTATTGTAAACAATAAAGCGGTTTACAATCTTCCATATGGCGATATTATAAAAGAAACCAATCAGTTTACAAACGCTTACAATTTCCGTCAGCAGTTAAATTTCAATCAGACTTTTAATGAAAAACATGATTTTTCTGCCATAGCAGGTATGGAAATTCGCCATACAAAATTAGAATTTAGCAATAATACACGTTATGGTTATGACTCTCAAACTTTAGGTTTTGCACCAATCAATCAGGCAGATTTGCTAAAAGTATACGGAGGAGTTTTTGGAGGCTACATGATTCAAGATGATTTTTCATTAGAAAAAGAGATGCTAAACCGTTTTGTATCTGTTTATTCAACTGGTGGATATACTTATGATGGAAGATACACTGTTTCTGGAAGTATACGTATGGACCGTTCTAATCTTTGGGGAACAGACAGTAAATACCAGAATAAACCAACTTGGTCTGCAGGAGCAGGATGGAATATTGATAAAGAATCTTTCTTTAAAGTTTCATGGGTAGATGCGCTTAAAGTCCGTGCTTCTTATGGTATTTTAGGAAATGTAGCTAAAGATACAGCGCCTTATTTAACAGCATATTACAACTCAAATTCAAATGTTGGAGGAACTCAGGGAACAGTAAGATCAAGACCAAATCCAGAATTATCTTGGGAAAAAACAACAACAACCAATATTGGTTTAGATTTTTCATTGTTCAAAAGCAGATTAAGCGGAAGCCTAGATCTTTACAACAAAAAAGGAGAAGATTTATTGGCAAGCAGTCAAGGAATTCCAACAGAAGGTTGGGGGTATTCTACTTATACCATCAATAATGGAGCAATGACCAACAAAGGAATCGAGGTAACTTTGAGAGGAACAATCGTAAAAACACCTTCATTTTCTTGGGATGCAACAGTTTTGTATGCAAACAATAAAAACAAAGTAGATTACATAAACGTTAAAGCTCCAGTGTATTATCTGCAGTTAGATTATCCGCAGGCTTATCCAAGAGTAGGAACAAGTTTTAACTCTATTTACGGATACCAATGGGCAGGACTAAGCAACACAGGATTGCCACAAGTTTATGATGCTTCAGGAACTGCTGTAAAATACAATCCAGGGCAGGTAGATGCTATTAAAGATTATGGCTCAACGGTGCCAACTCACAGCGGCTCTTTTCATACTTCTGCCAATTATAAAAACTTCTCGCTTTCGGCACTTTTTGTATATGAGTTAGGACATAAAATTAAAAATACATTCTTGCCAATGCTCAATAATAACTACAATAGTGCAATGGGTGGTTATGTAACAGATATTACGGTTGTAAATAATCATATTAGAGATCGTTGGCAACAGCCAGGAGACGAAGCATTTACAAATGTTCCGAGAGTTGTTTATGAGTATGAACCTGATTTTAGTTCAGATTCACAAACTATTTATTCATACGCAGACATCAATATTTTAGACGCTTCAAATATTAGATTAAGCAACGTTTCATTGGCTTATCAAATGCCAAAAGAACTTATGAAGAGGGTAAATTTAGACGGAGTGCGTTTTAATCTAAATGCCGAAAATGTGTTTACTGCCGCAAAGAGCAGAGATGCTAAATTCCTTTTAAATGGCTTCCAGTCTCCGAGTTTTGTTTTTGGCGTAAATGTTAACTTTTAATTTTTAAAGACTAGACGATGAAAAATATATATAAAAAGGCACTGTGCATATTAGCTTTAGGATTGACTTTGGCATCTTGCGAAAATTATTTGGACGATATTCCTAAAGGATCAAAAACACCAACCACATTGGCAGATTTTGAAGCTTTTTTAAGAGATGAATACACCAATCAGAGAGTTGATGTTTTGCCCGCTTTGCACGTGTTAAACGATCAGTTTGTAAATGCAGCAACTTTATCCAGTAATAGATTGTATAATGCAAACTATATGTGGGATGAAAATGCAAATCGTATCGAATTGAAACCATCAGATGAAGGAACTTATTATGGAGGTTACCAAGGAATTTCGACTTTTAATTTAATAATCGAAAATGCTTTAACAACAACAAAAGCAACAGAACAGGAACAAAGAGTAGTTTGGGCTCAAGCAAAATTACTGCGTGCCATGAATTATTTCAATCTTGTGAATTTTTATGCAGATACTTATGTGGCTTCAACAGCATCGACAAAATTATCAGTTCCGTTAATTACGAGCGCTAATATTAATGCGCCAAGCAAACAAGTAACAATTCAGGAATTGTATGATTTTATTTTAAATGATATTAAAGATGCGCTGCCATATCTGCCAAAAGTTTCTCAGACGGCGCTACATCCAAATTTAGGAGCAGGATATGCCTTCAATGCAAGAGTTAATCTGCAGATGAATAATTATACAGAAGCATTAAAAAATGCAGATTTAGCTTTAGCAGAAAATAATAAATTGTATGATTGGATTGGATACTACAATGCCAATAAAGCTGTTATCGATGTACCAAATTCATATACAACGACACCATCTCCAATGGGGTTCAATTATGTTGAAAATTATACATTTCGTCACGGAAGTTCTTCAAATTTAGGAGCAGAATTTGACATTCCGGTTGCTCGTGCACAACGTTTTGAAACTGGCGATGCAAGATTTATTTCTCGCTGGAAAATTAGAACAGTAGGCGCTGAGACTTCGTATAGAAGAACTTTGACCGGAGCTTTCAATTTTGGAGGAATCACAACGGTAGAAGTGTATTTAATAAAAGCAGAATGTCTGGCACGTTCGGGACAAACTGCAGATGCATTGGCAGTTTTAAATACTGTTCGTAAAACACGTATTCTTCCAGCTTCTTATCAAGATGTTTCAACTACAGATAAAACGACAGCTTTGAATGCCATTTACCGAACGAAAAACAACGAGCTGATTATGACGCTTATTCCCTACGCAGACGCCCGTCGTTTAAATGCTGAAGGAATTTACAAAGTTAGTTTCACAAAAGTGGTAGATGGTAAAACATATACACTTTCTTCAGATTCTCACTTATGGACATCTCCTTTCCCGCAAGGAGCAATAAATAATCCAGGAAACGGAACAATTACACAAAACGTAAACAAATAATAATTACAAAAAGCTTCCTGATTAGATTTCCCCGAAAGGGAAGCTTTTTCTAAAAATATCAATCAAAAATGAAAGCAATTAAATATAAAATTTTAGGATTGTGCATCTGCTTTTTTATGATTTCAAATAATGGTCAGGCGCAAAAGAAAAAAACGGCTTCTCCAACAGCAGCATCTTATTCTATTGAAGGAAATATAATAGGTTTAGCCGACGAAACGACTGTAAAATTAGTGCCAGGAGGAACACATTCTTCTGAAGTGCCAGTTGCTGAAACCACATTAAAAGAAGGTAAATTTATTTTTACAGGAAAATTAAATGAACCTCGTTTTTTCTATATTGTTTTTGGAAAAAATAAAGGAAATATTTCTGTAATGGCAGAAAATGCAAAAATAAGAGTATCGGCTGCCGGTACAGTTTCAGATAAAGAAGGAGAGTGGATAACTTTTAAAGATGTAGTAATTACAGGTTCTAAGTCTCATGATTATTATAAGAAAGAAACTGCTTTTAAAGATGAGCTAGACAAAGATTATAAAGATTATCATGTAGGAATAGATGATTTGAGCAATAAAGTAGGAAAAGCTAGAAAAGAAGGAAACAAAAAAGTTCTTGATTCTCTTTACAATACTGAGCAATGGAAAACTTTTGAAGCTGCAGAAAAAGCCTTTTTTACCAAAGTAGAAAAAACAACATTAGATCTTATTGCAAAACACAAAGCGACTTGGTGGGGACCATTTTTTATGATGACAAACTTTAGTTATTTCACGCCAGAGCAAAAACCTTTATACGATCAGTTTTCTGATGTGGCAAAGAAAAGTTATTACGGACAGATTTTAGATAAAGATTTGAATCCTAAATCTTTAATCGGAACCAGTATTGCTAATTTCAATTTGAAAGATAAGGACGGAAAAGCATATCATGCCAAAGATATTGTTGCTGGGAAAAAATATATTTTGGTAGATTTCTGGGCTTCTTGGTGCGGACCTTGTCGTAAAGAAATTCCAAATCTTAAAACTGCTTATGCTGAATACGGATCTAAAGGTTTTGAAATTTTAAGCATATCAATCGATAAAGACGAAAAAGCTTGGCAAAAAGCATTGGGACAAGAAAATATGCAGTGGCACAATCTTTTAGACGATGATAAAGTAAGCAAATCATTCAACGTAAAAGCAATTCCAGCAACTTATTTAGTAGATAGTAAAGGTGTAATTATTGGCGATAATTTAAGAGGTGCAGAATTAGAAGCAAAACTGAAAGAACTTATGAAATCATAGTATTCAGTTTAAACTGAAAATTAAAAAACATCGCAATCTAACAAACAAAAAAGATAACATGAAAAATGCAGTATTAAAATCTAGCTTAGTCGCATTAGCAATAGCGACGGTATTTTCTTCTTGCGCGAAGAAAGAAGGGTATACAATCAACGGAAAAATTGCTGGATTAGATAAAGGAACAGTTTATTTGGAATATGCAGACGAAAAAGGAGATAAAAAAATAATTGATTCTGCTGAGGTAAAAGAAGGTACATTTTCTTTTGCAGGAAAAACAGGAGAACCGTTATTTCATACGCTTAAAATTAAAGGGCAAGAATACGGTGCGATGTTTCTTTTAGACAATGAAGATATTACAATCGAAGCCAAAAAAGATTCTGTTTTTAAAGCGAAAGTAACAGGAGCAACTCAAAACGGATTCTACAAATCGTACTACGATAACGAATTCAAAAAAATACAGGCAATTGCTGGTCCGATTTACAAACTATCTGATTCGCTTACACAAAGCGGAAAAGTAAAATTGACTCCAGAACAGCAAACTATGATGGATAAAAAATGGAAAGATCTTGGCGCTTTCGCGGATGATCTGACTGATAAATTCATCAGAAAAAATAAAGACAATTTAGGTGGAGCATTAGTAATCGAAGATAGAATTGTTTCATACGGAACTCCTGAAAAAGTAAAAGAATATTACGCTATTTTATCTCCAGAAGTTCAAAAATCTTTCTACGGAAAAAAATTAAAGGCATCAATTGACCTCAACGAAAAAACGGCAATTGGAGTTGTAGCACCTGAGTTTTCTCAAACTGATATCAATGGAAAAGTAGTGAAATTATCAGATTATAAAGGAAAATATGTTTTAGTAGATTTCTGGGCTAGCTGGTGCGGTCCATGCCGAAAAGAAAATCCGAACGTAGTAGTGGCTTACAAAACGTATCATGACAAAGGATTTGATGTTTTGGGAGTTTCATTAGATGATAAAAAGAAACTTTGGGAAAAAGCAATCGAAAAAGACGGCTTAACTTGGACGCATGTTTCTGATTTAAAAGGATGGCAGAACGAAGCAGCTGTTTTATATGGCGTAAAAATGGTTCCAACCAATTACTTAATTGGGCCTGACGGAAAAATCGTGGCTAAGAATCTTAGAGAAGCTGAACTTCAATCTAAATTGAAAGAAATTTTTAGTAAATCTTAAGTTTTAAAAAATATGCAACTTTAACTTTGCCAAGGTTTTAAACTTTGACAAAGTTACCTCAAGCTAAATATCTCAATCAACAAAAAATGAAAAAATACATCTTTCTGGGCTATTGCTCATTAGCTTTCTGTACCTTAATTTCAGCACAGAGCAAATCGGTTAACTTCAAGAAAATAAAAGAATTAGGCGGAATTGAAGAATATTTATACCAGCCAAACGGGATGAATGTTTTGCTTTTGCAAGACAATGCTTCGCCAGTTGCAACTGTACAAATTGTATATCGCGTAGGTTCTAAACATGAAGTTTTAGGAAACACAGGATCGACACACCTTTTAGAACATTTAATGTTTAAAGGAACTCCAACTTTCAATAAGAAAAACGGAAACACGATTACGGATGTTCTGCAAAATACGGGAGCACAGTTAAATGCTACAACTTGGTACGATCGTACAAATTATTTTGAAACATTGCCAAGTGATAAAATCGAATTGGCTATTGAGATTGAAGCCGACAGAATGCGTAATTCTTTATTATTAAAAGAAGATAAAGAAGCAGAAATGACTGTGGTTCGCAACGAATTTGAACGAGGCGAAAACAATCCGAATAGTTTATTGGATAAAGAAATCTGGGCTTCGGCATATATTGCACATCCATATCATCATTCTACAATTGGATGGAAATCGGATATTGAAAATGCGCCAATTGAAGTTTTACGTAATTTCTACAATACTTATTATTGGCCAGATAATGCAACTTTAACCATTATTGGAGATTTCAAAAAAGAGAATGTTTTTGAACTAATCGAAAAGTATTTTGGTAAAATTACAAAAGCGCCAAATGCAATGCCGCAACCATACACGCAAGAACCTCAACAATATGGTGCACGTAAAATAACGGTAAAAAAACCTGGAGAATTAGGAGTTGTAAGTAAAGCTTATAAAATTCCGGGAGCTTTGCACGAAGATCTTCCTGCCTTGAATATTTTGGCTCAGATTATTGGTGTTGGCCCCACAGCAATTTTAAACAAAACTTTTGTAGATACTCGTTTAGGAATTTACTCGTACGCAGAAGCTACAAATTTTAAAGAGGTTGGACTTTTTTCAATTGGCGTTGGTTTTCCAACGACTTCAAGACATGAAGATATCGATGCGAAAATCGGTGAAGTTGTGGCTAAAATTCAAAAAGAAGGCGTTACTCAAGATGAGGTAAATCGTGTGGTGGCAAAAATTAGCGCACAGACTATTTTAGCTCGCGATGGTTCTGGCGTAATTGCATCGGCATTAAACGAAGCAATTGCTTCTGGAGACTGGACAGACTACATTACAGGAGTTGACAGGTTGAAAAAAGTAACTCCAGCTGATGTTATGCGTGTGGCAAATAAATATTTGGTTGAAGATCAAAGTACAACAGGATATTTTATTCCGAAACAAGCTGGTAATCAGAATCAAGATACAGCAAAAGCTAATAATTATATGCATGAGAATGGACCGTTTTATTACAGACATTCAGATGAAGGACATGTTCATGAAGAAAAATCATCTGTTCCAACTTTAGTTAAAAATACAGCAGAAGAATTAATTTCTGAATCGAGTTTAACTGAAAAATCAGCTTCAGCTTTTAAAAGAGAAAAAGTATCAGGAATTGATGTTGTTTCAGTAAAAACCTCAGCAAAAGATTTTGTAACCGTTGCAGCAAGTATTTCGTTAGGAAATTATGCAAGCGAAACTAAAAATGATATTATTCCGGCATTAACAGCGTCAATGTTGTCAAAAGGAACGACATTAAATGACAAGTTTAAATTTTCAGAAAAATTGCAGAAACTAGGAGTTTCATTAAATGTAAACGCTTCAACTTTCAAAATTAATATTGGATTTAAATGTTTGAAAAAAGATTTAGATCAAGTAATTACTCTATTGGCAGAAGAATTGAGAAATCCGTTGTTTGATGCAAAAGAATTCGAAAATTTAAAACAGCAGTTTATTGGAAATACACAGCAAGATTTAAATGATCCCGGCGAAAGAGGAAGCATTGCTTTATCTCAGGCGATTTATCCAAAAGGAAATCCTAATTACAGTTTAAGTGTTGAAGATAATATTGCCAATATCAAAAATGCAACTTTGGATGAAGTAAAAGCTTTCCACAAAAAATATTTTGGAACAGCTTCTATGCGTTTGGTAATTGTAGGTGATACCGATGGTGCGAACTTAAATGCTTCTCTAAAAAAATCATTTAAAAACTGGAATGGCGGAGTTACAGAAAAACTAAAATTTGAAGAAGCTTCGAAATCAAATTCAAAAATAGAAGTAGTAACGATTCTGGAAAAACCAAGTGCAGAATTATTCATCGGACAGTTTACAGGTTTAAAAAGAGCCGATGCCGATTATATTCCGTTTTTTATCGGAAACTATACTTTAGGAGCTGGTTTTGCAGGCCGTTTAATGCAGACAGTTCGCGATAATGACGGTTTAACTTACAACATTTCTTCTGGTTTGGGCGGAAATATCGAAACTGGAGGCTACTGGTTTGTCAACGCTTCTTTCAACCCGAATTTATTTCAGAAAGGTCTTGACGCAACAATGGTTCAGGTAGATAAATGGGTGAAAGACGGTATTACAGCAGAGGAATTGGAAAATAAGAAAACGAATCTAATAGGAAGCTTTAAAGTCGGAATGGCAACCACAAATGGAATGGCAAGAACAATTTTAAGTTTTATTGAAAGAGGTTTAGAGCCAAGCTATATTGACCAGTATCCAAAAGATATTGAAAAAGCTACTTTACAGCAGGTAAACGATGCGATCAAAAAGTATATCAAACTAGATAAAATGATTATCATCAAATCGGGTTCTTTGGATAAGGAAGGAAATCCTTTGGAGTAGTTTTTAGTCTCAGTCTCAGTTTCCAGTCGCAGTGTATAACTTTGTCAAAGTTTTAAACTTTGACAAAGTTATACACTGCGACTGCGACTAAATCTAAAATCAACAATTTTTAATAGTTGTCTTTCATTATTTCATTTTAGAATCTGAATTAGTAAGCCATTTTCTGTGAAAGACAAAAAGAGCTGTTTTTGCCGACAGCTCTTTTTTTAAACACCAAATCAAAAAACAATGAAAAACACTTTTATATTATTCCTTTTACTGCTTTCGGGAAGCATATTTGGACAAATGTATAATCCCGTAAAGTGGTCAACATCGGTTGAGAAAGTATCTGATAAAGAATATATTTTAAAAGCCAAAGCTGTGATACAATCAGGCTGGCATTTGTACGGACAATACATTGAAGAAGGCGGTCCTTCAAGAACTGCTTTTACTTTCAAAAATACCACTAAAAAGTTTGAACTTATCGGAAAAACAACTGAAGAAAAAGGTCATGAAGTTGTGGATAAAATTTTCGACATGAAAATTAAATATTTTGAAGATAAAGCACTTTTTACTCAGAAAATAAAACTCGCTTCAGAAATTATTTCGAGTGTTGATGCAGAAGTTGAATTTATGGTTTGCGATGACAGCAATTGCTTACCGCCAACAACAGAAGAATTGTCTTTTAAAATTCCGAATGAAAAGAAATTGGCTTCTGCCGAAGAAACTGTAGCGGTTAAAGAAGATTCTGCTTCAGCTAAAACAGAAGAAAAAACGATTGTTCAGACAGAAGAAAAGGCAATAAAACCAATTGTTGCTTCACCAAAGAAAACAGAATCACGAGGATTGCTGACTATTTTTATTTTAGCATTTTTATCTGGATTTGCGGCATTATTGACACCTTGCGTTTTCCCAATGATTCCGATGACGGTAAGTTATTTTACCAAACAAAGTAAAACAAAAGCCACAGGAATTAGAAATGCTATGATTTATGGTTTTTCAATTGTGATCATATACGTTTTATTAGGTTCGATTGTAACAGCCGTTTTTGGAGCCGATTCGTTAAACGCACTTTCGACCAACGTTTGGTTCAATTTGGTTTTCTTTATTTTATTAGTGGTTTTTGCCTGTTCATTTTTAGGTGCTTTTGAGATTGTGTTGCCAAGTTCGTTGGCCAACAAAGTTGATTCGCAAGCTGATAGAGGAGGACTGATTGGGATTTTCTTTATGGCTTTGGCTTTAGCCATCGTATCTTTTTCTTGTACTGGACCAATTGTAGGAACGTTATTGGTTGAAGCTGCCTCAAAAGGCGGAATCGCGCCAATTGTTGGAATGTTAGGTTTTTCGATTGCGATTGCATTACCATTTTCATTATTTGCTGCTTTCCCAGGCTGGTTAAACGCACTGCCAAAATCAGGCGGATGGCTCAATACGGTAAAAGTAGTTTTAGGATTTTTGGAACTGGCTTTGGCTTTCAAATTTTTATCAAATGCTGATTTAGTGTTGCAATTGCATTGGTTAGAAAGAGAAACTTTCCTTGCGATTTGGATTGCTGTTTTCGGAATGCTGGCTTTTTATTTATTCGGAAAAATTACTTTGCCGCATGATTCTCCATTAAATCATATTTCAGTTGGAAGATTAAGTTTCGGATTAATCGTTTTAAGTTTCACTATTTACCTGATTCCTGGACTTTGGGGTGCTCCATTAAGATTAATTAGCGGATTTCCTCCTCCAATGCAATACAGCGAATCTCCAAACGGATTAGGAGTTTCTAGTAATTCAGAACTAAAAATAACAGGTTCATTGCCAGAAGGAGCAGAACATGGACCGCAGAACATCATCACTTTTCATGATTACGATAAAGGAATGGAGTATGCTAAAAAAGTTGGAAAACCAGTTTTATTAGATTTCACAGGATATGCGTGCGTAAACTGCCGAAAAATGGAAGAATTGGTTTGGTCAGATCCGAAAGTTTTAGAGGTTTTAAATAATGATGTGGTTTTGATTTCGCTTTATGTTGATGATAAAAAAGAACTTCCAGAGAGCGAACAATACATTTCTGAATCCACAGGAAAAAAGATTAAAACAATTGGAAACAAATGGAGCGATTTACAGATTAAAACCTACAAAGCAAATGCGCAGCCTTTTTATGTGATTGCGGATCATAATAGTGTGAACTTGACAGAGCCGTCAGCTTATAATCCGAATATTAAGGAGTATTATGGATGGTTGCAGAGTGGAATTGGGAAGTTTAAGAAGTAAATATTTTTAAAAAGATATTTAGAAAACCTTCAAAATCAATTTGATTTTGGAGGTTTATTTTTCCACATGAAATTTTGGATCAATTGTGATTAGAAGTTTTTTAAAAAGCATTATTAAACGATTGCGAATTGATTTGAGAATTAGTGTCATGGCATCAAAATTCTCGACTTCTTTTTTAGTCTTTATCGCAATGATATTACTTATTATGGAGATTCCATCACTAACGATAAGTAAATCCATTACGACAGTAACAAACCAATTAAAGTTATAATTAAGTCCTTTGCTCATAAGCGCTAAAGCGGTTGGGATTAATAAAACCGCCAATTTAGATACGAATCCAACCGCTAATTTTTTAAAAGTAAAATGATTATTTAGGACAATAGTTTTAGTAACACCTAAAAAAGTATCCATTATCATTAAATAGAATAAAACTTTGACAATTCCTGTATCTATTTCTAAGTACATAAAAATTATATAAAGCAGTAGTTTGAGTTGGTCTGCATATTCTGAAATTTTTTGCATGAGTATTTTGTTTTTAGAAATTTATTTGGGGTTTAGATAGGAGATCTTTTTGGGGTTTTTAACCCCAAAAAGATCATTATTAATTGGATGCCTTAAAGTAAGTTAGTTTTTATTCGTAAAGTATTGCTTTCACCTGACATATCTCCTGAGGCATCTTGTGCTCTTATGCAAAAATTATATGAGGAGCTTCTAGATAACCCATTAACAGTAAAAAAAGATACATTATTTGTTCTTGCAAATAAAATACTGTCTTTGTAAATGAGATAATTAGTAATACCTGCATTAGTGTATGTGGGGATCCATGACAAATCGACAAATGTGGCACCTATTTTTTGGGCTATTAAATTTGGAGGTGTTGTCAATGCGGTCGTAGTAAGGGAACGTCCTGTATATTCTATGAAGTGGACAACTTTGTATGGGTTCATTATAGAAAAAGGTAATCCTTCTCCAGTCGACCCAGAAACTTCAGAAGTGCTATCCCCATAAGGATATTTATCAGCTTTAGTTTGATATCCTCTGCCCTCAATAGCTTTATCATAAGTATGCGTATGCGGTGGAATTTCACTAATCTCAAGTTTTTTAGTTTTACTACCACCATAATTCTGTAAAGAGTTAAATGAAGAGTCATTTGTATCTAAACCAATAGGCATTCTCCCTCTTGAAGGTACATATTCTTCCCAGCCTTCAGGAAATGGAGCTGGTTTACCCCATATCGCAATCATTCCAATTGGCACAGCTGTAGGTTTTTGTTGTTCTAAAATTTCGACACGCTCAATTAACTTTTCAATCATCGTGTTGCTTTTAACAACTTTATTTGAATTATCTAATACTAATAATGAACCATTAGGACTTGCATTTGTATTATTTAAATATAATTGATGCGTACCAAGATTCAAATCTCCTTTCATGGCTTTGGAACCATCTAAAGGAAGATAGGACTCAAGATCATTTTTAATTGTATTAATTCTGGTATCTATTGTAGGTAAAGTCGTTTCAATAGTTTTAACTCTATTGTCTATTACTGGAATAGCAGTTTCAATAGTTTTAACTCTATTGTCTATTACCGGAATAGTAGCTTCAATAGTTTTAATTCTGCCATCTATTCCTGCAATTATTTCTTCAATTGCCTGAATACTTTTTACAGTTTTAAAAGTATTTAAATCATAATAATTTACAGTTTCTTTATCATTTGTTGTTGGAGTTCCCTTAGCACTTACATATTCCGCTTGATAATCAGTATAGGCTTTTTGCGAGTTTCCGTCACCATAAATTAAATTTGTGGTTGTTCTAATTGTTTTTAAATAATTAGTTACGCCGCCAGTAATAGGAAAAGTAATAGGATATAAGATTCCCTCTCCATCTTGATGAACAACAGCCCAGCCTTGTTTACCGCTTTGAGCATGTGCTATAAGATAATTTGTATCTGGTAAAATACTTAAATGTCTTTTTATAGCTTCATACAATTCAGATCTATATGCTGTTTGAAGTCTTTCTAAAGTTTCCTGCTCAAGAGGAAAACCTCCAGGATGACTAAAATTTACTTGTTTCATTTTTTATTATTTATAAGATGTAGATGTATTGTTTTTATTCTTCGAGTTGTTTTTTTACAGAATAACAATAACTTTCATAACTTTTTCCAGCTAGTTTATAGAAGTTAAGAAGATTGTGATATTCTGAAGAAACAATGTTGATTGCTTCTGTTTGGGATGTAAGAGAATCTGAGTTTGTTTCGGCAGTTATGGTTCCATTTGCGACTAAAGCTACTGGTATAAAAACTCTGAAATTAGCATAAGAAATTTTGGTGTAATCTTCCCGATGCGCTAAATAAATTGGTTTGTGGTCTTTGTTATTATACTCGTGATTTCTAAAAATTTCAAGCAATGGGATTCTTATATCTCCTTGAACTTTCTTTCCATCTGGTGAAATTTTATCTGGATTGTAATACTCCTTATGGAGGTACAGATATTGCAAGGAAGGTCTGATAGATTCATCTATATAAATTAATCCTTCTTGTCGTTTTTCTTCGATGCTGAAATTTGGATTGTAATTTTTTGTAATGTTGAAAGTCTCATTCAGTACTTTTTCCAAATAAATAACCTGTCCAGTATGCTGCATTTTATAAAGAATATCTTCATATAAGGAATGAAGCGGAGTAAGCAAAACATCAAGCCAGTCAACATGTGTTTTTTTTCTAAGAATAGGAGGGATCAGCCACAAAAGAAGTTTTTCCCATTTTAAAACGGTGTATTTGTTCATTGTAAAAGTATTTGACTATTGTTTATCTCTATAAAACGTATAAGGAATGTAGTTCACTTCAACCTGAAGAGCATCCAAATCAAAATATCCAGCTTTCGGAATGAAATATTCGATTGGAGTAACATCAGCTAAATCCGGATTTTCAGTGTCATTAGGATTTTTCGCAATAGAAGTCTCAACCTTACTCAAGATTGGGATTTTAATGCCTTCTGTCTTTTGAATAGAATCAATTAAGTACGTTTTGACAAATGCGCCGTTGAATTCGATGTTTCTTAAATGTTCTTTTATATAATCTATGACGGGAAATATGCTTCTGTCTAAAATTAAAGAACCGTTAGCAGAATCTAATGGAATGCTTTTCAAAGCCAATTCATATTCTGCCAATTTAGCTAGCTCTTCTTTAGTTGGTTTTTGTAAACTTTTTAGTTTGTAATATTCTACATCTTTTGGATTAATGTAGATACTCAAAGGATCTACATAAACATTTAGATTTAGTTTTAAAATGTCACCATCGTCTGAAGTGATGTAAACTTGGTTTCCAGCATCCTTAATTTTAGCAATATATTCTTTGAAGGCAAAGAGTTCATTTGGAACATCAATTCTAGAAATAGCATCTCCTTTTTGAGTTGCTACTTTTATAAAAACGACGCCAACCTTATTATGGAAATAATCAGAAAAAATTTCTGTTATTTCTTTATCAGGATTAAGTACTGTTTCCAGGTCAATTTCACTTACAGCACAGTATTTAATAATCTTAGCTTCTTCAATTTGAGCTTCAGAAAGATTTGTAGTATCAAATTGATATGAACCATCTTTCCAAATCAAGGACATTTCAGTGGAGTTTGGGTCTAATGGAGAACCGTAATGAAAATTTAAAGCCTGTTCTCGATACCAGTTTAAAGTGTGTGGTCTAGATATTAAGGCATTTTTTTCTACTATTTTTTCATGTACCCAAATAGCCGTCGCTACGATATTTGTCCAAAGTCCCCAAATGCTTGTTTTTGAGTCGCTATTTAAGCCGTTGAGAGAACTTTGCTTCTTTTTTTCAATCAGAATTTCGTTCTGAATTTCAGCAATTGTACGTGCCATATTTTATTTTTAGATATAGTTTAGCCTGTAAGACATGTGTAATATGCTTATAGATAGTTGCTTTTATGATTTTTGGTAAGTACTACAGAGATGTAGTTTTCGTTTTAGAGATTTCTAAAAAGAGGGAATGAGAGATTTTAGTAAATGATAAAATCATCTTCAATAATCATGTAATCAATTCCTGAGAAGTTGTCCAGCAGATATTGTTCTTCGTCTGTAATAGCAGTCGCAGGGTTTAGGTTTCTTGAATTATAATATTCAACAATGTCTTTTTTAAAAGCATCTCTTCCTGTTTTTAAATCTTTGTAAACAGAAAGATCTTCTGTAAGGTCAAATTGGTCATTGTCTTCTAAAATGTCAAATACTTTCTCTATGCTTCCATATTCTTGTAGAGAAATGTCAAAAATGTTCTGATTTTCTTGCGGTTTAATAGTTTCCATCGATTTTAATGTTTTGTAAATCGTTGACATCTAACGTTTTTACATGAAATTTGTCATACGATAATTGTTTGTCTATTTCGTTTTCTAATCGCAGTCTGGAAGTTGCATCCGGACTGTTGATGTATTTTTTAATTCCTACACCAAGAATTGGAAATTCTTTATAACTTCCTTTTTGGCTTAGCAGTAAATGTTCTATGTTTTGCTGATCTGAATCTTTAATAGCGAAGTCTCCGCCTTGAATTAGTAGATCTTCATCTATGATAAAATCTTTCATATTTTGTTACTGTTTAAGGGATTGTTTGTTAAAAATGTGTGTGGATTTTCCTTTGAATCTGCGCGCCATATCCATCGGATTTGATAGTGTAAAAATACATCATGCTTCTGCCTTTATCAAGATTTTTAAGCTTCAGATTCTGTAGTTTCAGCAAGATGTTTTTGTTGTATTTCAGTGAGTTAAGAGCGTTTTACAACTAAACTGATAATGAATTCAAAAATCAATTTTAGGATATTGTTTTTAAAAGCATTTAATTTAATTTTTGATATTCCGGCAGTTTGTAATGCTTGAAGTGAAATTAAATCTATCTGACTTTTTAAGAGCCATTCTAGTTCTTCTTCATTAATTCCTTCATTGGCATAAAGAACAGTCCAGCGTTCCAGTTTTTCGGCAGATGTTTCTAAAAAAGTTTTCAAATCCTTTTCCAATCCAGGTTTAAAATCTTTATAACTTTCAGCTATAAGAAGCCGTACTTTTTCTTTTATTTCTTGTACTAAATTATTGGTGTTCATTTTCTAAGAGTTAAGATTGATTAGTTCTAAAAGCTGTTCTTTTGATTCTTTATCTTTGTTGATTTCGTACTGAATGAGCAGATCTAGAGCACTTAAAATTTGTTTTTTAGATTCATCAATAAAGAGAGGAGATAAAACTTCTTTACTTTCCCAGCGTTTAAAGAATCCTGCTAAGAGATTTTTTTCCTTATTGCTAAGAATCTGCCACATCGCAAAAGTAATTTTGTTATTAGGTTTATTCTTTTCATATTCTTGCAGCTTTTCAATTTCCAGAAAAAGGGCTTCAACCTCTTGTTTGTGATCTTGATAAGGCGTAACAGCTTTATCCATAATTTTAATTGCTTCCACTTTAATTTCAGTTGTTTTTTGATACGAATAGGAATCAAATAAAGCAGTTCTAGTTGAATCACAAGAAGTTGTAATGAAAGAGAGAGCAATTAAAAAAGCAATTAATTTTAAATGTTTCATATGATTATTTGTATAAGATTACATAGTTTTTTCTGTCACGTTTTAGTCGGCTGAGTAATTTCCAATCGTCATATCCTTTTTTGTCAAAGTGCGGAAGATCTTTAAAAGTTTTCCAGTCTCCACCCCAGTTCCACCCATGTTTTTTGAAGATATCAACGCATTCCTGCCAATCTGAAACTTGGTCATCATCCCAATCTTTTGCCGTGTCCCATGAAGCAGTTTTTCCATCTATGATTAAACAGATATCTACTGCAAATCCGTAATTGTGAATCGATTGTCCGCCTTTGGCATTGGTTACTTTTTTTCCTGGTTTGGTTCTGCCAAAAGCATAAAGATCTTCCTGTTCCTGAAAAGTTCTAAGTCCTTGAGTAATGCGTACTTTTGCTCTTCCAGTAAGTGCCAAATCACATTCTTCGATAATTTTGGTAACTTCTTCTCTTACTGAAGGATGAAGCAAATCAATGTGTTTTTTTGTTGTTTGATCCATGTTTATGTTTGTTAATGATTTAAGAATAAAAGCCTTTCCCGATTGCCTGAAAAACAATCACGGTATTAAATTGGCGGTAAGATTTTTTGTGTTTTTGAGTTTTTTAGAATTGAAAAAAACTCTTATTTACGATCTCATTTTGAGATTAAAATGTTGTTTTATTTAGACTGTAAAAATACGTCTAAATATAATGTTTTTAAAATATTATGGCTCTGTAAGACAGTAGCTTCAGTAGATGAAAGAATGTTTTTTTAGAGGATTTTGCATTTTTAGATTGAAGAAAAATGCAAAAAAATACCCGTTTCTCGAGCTTAGAAAAACGGGGGCATAATTAAAAGGTAAAAAAATATTTTTTATGCATTATCTGTATCCTTCAGTCCATAAAGGAACATCGTAAAAATAATTATCAAAACTATCTTTCTCTTTCTTAAAGGTGAATTTTTGTTTAATTTTTGATACTAATAAAACGATTTCTTTATATGTTAGTTTATCAATATTAATATTGTGACTTTCTTTATCAATCGCTTTTTTTGTAATTATGTTTCCATTTATATATTCATATTTATATACATGATAATTCTTTTCACCAGACATAGATACTGAATATACGGGCATTAATTTATCATCTAATAAATAAAGCGAATTGGGAGTTTCTTTCCTAATTTTAAAATCAGGTAAGATGCAGACAATTGCGAAATTTAATTTTAGCTTTTTATCTATAAGAATTCGAGTTTTGTATTGGTCAGATATGACCTTGTAATTTTTATCACAAAACAAAACCTTACATTTATCTAATCGATCTTTTCCAAATGTTTCAAAAGAATTATCACAGATGTATTTACTTTTTATGAGTTTGTCAATATCTGATAGATACTCGATTCTAATGTCTTTGTCAATACATTGTTTGTTTTGCGAATTGCAATAGAAACTTATAAGCAAAGAAAGGATTATTATTTTTTTCATTCTATTTAGTTTTTGTACGGAATAATTTCTGGGTCATTAATTCTTAAATAAAGTACCTATAGTTTTGATTTGATACTAGCATTTCTCCATTATTATATCTTAAAGAATAAATGATTTTGCTAATCTTTTGGTTATTGTAGAAAAAACTTATAGTTAATACACCGTCATTAAAGGCAATAGTTTCTTTGATCAAATATCCATTTTTATCTAGTATGTATTCGAAATTGTTAATAATGGAGTTAAGAGGAATAAATAATGTTATTTTGGATGGACTAAATCTTATATTGAGATTTAGTTTTTTAGATTTGAAAATCGTTTGATTATTTCTGCTTGTTTTTTGAAAACTCTCAATATTGGCCAGTAAATTTTGAATATCCTTTACTTCGCTGGAAAGCATAAAAGGATTGTCTATTTTGATGTTTTTTGTAATTAAAAAATCATCGTAAAATTCAATATTTGAATAGTAATTGGATGACCAGTCATTTTTATTATTTTTGTCAGATCCGGAGAAAGCGTAATCAAATTTACCATTTTTATATTCTAGATTAGTTTCCTGATACGATTCTCCATTGCTACTAAAATCTTGATATTTAACTAGTTTTTGAGATTCATCAAAATAATAATTACATATCTTTTGATTGTTTATAGTCAGATTAATTTTAGAATGTTTTATTGTGGGCTTTTTGTTTAAAGTTATATATCCATCTTTTTTTATCATTTTATTGCAACTTATAATTGTTGCAAATATTAGAAGAAAGAGAAGTTTTTGGATTTTCATTACTTTATACATTTCTTATAGGATATATACCCTCACAAAAATTGATAACAAATAAATTATAGGAAAACAAGCGAATATAATTTTTGGGTAAAATATTTCTCTTTTCATTAGCATGTAAATTATTGCAATTACAGAAAAAACTAGACTTAAGGAAAATGAAGAAAAGATTAATAAAGTTCTTAATTGTCTTTCTAAAGTATATTCAGGAATAAAGCATATAATTGCATAAACTATAAAAAAAACTATTTCGAAAAAAACTAATTTATTTATTCTTAATCCCATCCTCTTGCTTTTTGATTGTAATATTGATAATTCTAACCATTTTTAATCGCAAAAAACAATCTTAAATTTGTAATTTTAATTAGTATCATAGAGTAATAAGACGGTTGGTTTAGAGGTGTTCTTTATAATAAAATAACTAACAACTTCTTTATTCATATAATGTGTTCGATTTATAGCTTCTAATATAAGAATGCTTTCCTTGCTCGTAGCATTCTTAAATGTGTAAGTTGTTGAAATATAAAAATATGGATTAGAATATTTTAAATCCACATTATTTTTTTTTACAATTTCATCTATACTTATTTTGTTATTTTTTATAGTAAAAAAATCATCATGGAATTTTTTATAATCAGAAGGGGTATATTCATATGTGTTGAAAAAAACGTTATCAGCTATTTTTACTTTTTGTAATTTTAATGAATCTTTGCTATTAGTCATTGTAAAACCTTTGACATAATATTTTATCTCTTGTTGATTGACTAGACTATAGTTGTCAATATTAATTTTATTTTCTTTTAAAAGATTTTTAAGATCCTGCTCTTTTTTTGTCGGTTTGTTTTCAGAGATACAACTAGATAATGTATATAGTAATATAATAATGATAACGTAATATTTTTTCATTTTATTCAATCGTTTTGTATTTTTTTTCAGTGTTGGTTTTTTTTAGAGATTTTCCATATTCTCTTTTTTGAAAGAAATGTCTTGAATCAAGAGATTTTATATAATATTCTCCTTCATGCTCTCCATTTTTATAGCCTAACCAAGAATTGGTACCACCAGTTGGGTCTTTTTCAGGATATAACTTTGATTTAATTACAGCGGCTATTGTGTTTCTCATATCTTCATCCATTAAAGTTGTACCTCTCGCGTTCCAAAAACGTTTGCCCGTTTGATTTGAATAACCTCCCGAAAGATACTTATCTTTTTCAAGTCTTCCACTTGCATCTTGCATTAAATAAAAATAAACTCGATTTTCATTTTTCTTCCCTATACTTTTGTCATTATATGCATTTTCTATAGTGTAGGCATAAAACTCAGGAATTTTATATCCGCCTTCTGCATAAATCCAATTGGCTCTATCTAGCATCTGTGAATGTGAGAGTCCTGTTTTTTCAGTAAAATTAATTAGCTTGCTTATATCCATTTTAGTTTCAGCAGTCTTATTTCCTGTGTCATAAATTTTATATCCATCATTTTCAACTACATAAACTATATTGTTTAATTCTCCATTATTGCCTAAATATAGACCATTTTTTGAATAGAAGTTTCCCGAGTATTGTTTAGAATCAATTAACGTGGTTTGATCAAATTTATTTGATTCGTCAGCATAAAATGTCTTTGTATAAGTCTTGTCATTTTGTTTAACAAACTTCTCCATCTCTGCAGCATTCCTATCATCCTCAATCTGCTGTCTCCAAATGTTGAGCATAATTTGTCTAAACCTTGCCATTTCAGAAGCGCTGGTGTCATTTAGTTCTATCGTATGGTTTTTAATAATCATGATTTTGGTTTTTACAGAAAGAGATAAAAAGATGCTTTTTTAGAGAATTTCTACTTTTACAGGTTTTGGCTGAATATGGTCTGAAAATGCTGTGGTGATGTTAAGACGTAAATCGTCTTCTTGTTCGATTTTACCATCACCGCCTAGATAACAGTTTTTAAAAAGGACTTCCAGAGCTTTAAATTCATCCATTTTTGAAGCTTGTAATACTGCTGAACGAATACTGATATCTGGTTTTTTGAAATAGGCAAAAAGGGTAGTGTCGTCATCATCTTTAATAGTGAGTTTGACTACTTTATTGTGTTTGAATTTCCATTGGTTTAATTGTGCCTGAGTAATATTTCCGTCAAGAACTTCGGTTTTTTCTGGAGCTGTTTTTTCCATTCTGAAATGTTTTTTTTATTAAAAAAGAGACTGCCTGAGCTATATTTCAGGACGAAATGCTCAAGGCAGTCTTCTGAAGTAATTAGACTGTTTAAAACGGACTGCTAAAAGAGCTGATAAAATAATTTGCTGCAAAAATCATGTTGCTTAGAACTTCTTTTTTGCGTAACGCGATGAGTTTGGTTTTCTCTTTGAGTCGGTTTTCTTAAACAGCTTTTATGGTTTAGGAAAGTATTTTTAGCAGATTAGTTCCACTCAATATGAGAACAGATCAAATCGAAAGAAACAGCAATCTTAGTGTCTCCTTGGCTAATTCCTCTGCTGTTTGAGTTGAACTCGCAATTTCTCACTGTATGTGTGATAACTTCGTTGCTATCATCTAAGTAGCTTACAATGATACTGAAAGGGTTAATATCCTGTAATCTTTGTCCTTTTGGCAAAGCAGCTAAAATAGCTTCTACTTCGTAATTATATAAAGTGATCGAAGCTTTTGCTTCATATTTCCCTCTTCCTCTATGTACTGGCATGTCACCAGCTCCGTAATGGTTTTCTTTAGAAACTGAGTCGCTGTAATTTACTGCTGTAATACCAGTAACAATATTACCTGCAATGCTTACTTCAATTGATGACCAGCTGTGTTGTTGTCCGTTAATTAATGGCAATTTATTCATAGTGTAGCTTTTGTTTGTTTTTGATATTTGAGACAACGTTTAGTGACTATCACATTTAGATGTCTTTATTGTTTTTAGAAATTATAATTTATAAAAATTATGCTTTGTCAATTCCGAAAGGATTTTTGAATCCTAAATCGACCATAATCTTACGCGCAGTTCCAACAGGAGTGATTTCGGCTTTTACTTTTAATTCAGAAGTTGACAAAATGTTTTGTTTCGGATCTACATAAACATCAAAAGCAGACACTTCCTGATTAGCCACCATTCCTTCTAATGCATTTCTGCATAAATCTTCGAAACTTTTAGAAACAGATTGAGGTAATTTACCATCAATATCAACTAAAACCGGAGAAGCCAATTTTGGCAATAAAGCAGTGCGCAATAAACGAGTTGCTTTGTTTACAGTACGGTTGTTTTCGATATAAGCGAAATCGGAAGTTCCAGTTGTACAAGTGTGGCTGTCATTAAAATATACTCCAGCTAAACCTGTGTGAGTTTGCGTAAAAATGTATCTTTTTTCGTTTAAAGTTCTTAAGTCTCCAAGAGATTTAATTTCTTTTCCGCCAACAAAACCTGGTTTTGCAAATCCGTTGCCTGTTAGATTGAATTTTTCGATCCAAGCGATGTTTTCAGATACTTTTGCTTTAGATAAAGCTCCTAAAGCTAATCCAACTGCAGCAGTATTTTTGTATGATTCTTGGAATGCAAATTCAAGAACAACTGAACCGTCTTTTTTCAAGCCATCAGCATCTCTTACATTGTAAATGTCTGAAGAGCTTTGAGAAGGAACTAATTCTTCACCTGATTTCAAAATGTAAGCTTTGTTGGTGTCTTGCTGAATTAATTTTTGTTCAAAAGCTTTTTCAATATCCATAGCAATCACGACAGAAACATTTTCTGAATTTAATAAAGCTAAAGAAGGTGAATCTGCTTCTATAGCAGGATTAAAACCTTTTCCTTCTAAAATGATTTCAAATGGCATATAATCGGTATAGGCAAGATCTGCCTGTTCTTGTGCAATGGCTAATGCATCTTTTGTTTGAGCAAATGTGGTATCGCCAGAAAAGATAATTGCCATTTGACGAATGTTTCCGTTTGCTTTTTCCTGCATGCTCATTGCTTTTTTGACAGTATCACCATACACTTCTGTGCCTACAAGCATAACATATAAATCGCCAGAAGGATTCATTCTGAAAAACTGCTGAATTTGGTAATAAGCAGATTGTCCCTTGATGTCGTAGTTTTCTGTGATGCCAAGATTTTCAGCATCTTCTAACGATGCTAAGCGCTGGATTTGGTCAAATTTTAATTTTGAAGTTTCTAGACCGCTAAAAAGCAATCCTGAAACCATGTCCTGCTCAGGATTTCTTCTTCCTAATCCGCCTGATAATTTGGTAATTACTACATCGTTTAATGTACTCATAATATAAATTGTTTTAAATGTTTAAAATGTGTTTTTGGGTTTTGCTCAGAAAGGGCAAAAGAATGGCTGTAACAAATAGTTAAATTTGTTAGTATGAATATTTATGACTTGAAAATGTGATTGTATTCTTAATCCAAAAGTTTTGGATTGTAAGTTTTGAACCTTCTGTAATATATGGTTCTTTAATTTCATTTTACCTTAGGCCTGCGGTAAAATTTATCTTTTGTTTGTGAGAACAAATTTAGGTCTCAATACCTGATTTTCCAATTTTTTGAAGTGCAAATACCAGTAGTTTCAGTGCTTTATGCTTTTGCTTCTGTAGCAAGACCTTCGTTTATGATCGTATAAATAGTGCGTTCTGTAAGGAATAAAGTGTCTGAAAGTTCTGCAACTACAACCTTCATTTGTTTGGCTTGATTAGTGTTAATATAGTTCATAACATAATCTCTCCTTTTGTCTAATAATGTTCTGCTTCTTTTCATGATTTTTCGGTTTAGAATGTATGTTTATTTTTTTGTTTCAAATGGCTTTGTATAGTTGTGCTGCAGTTCTATCAGACTAAATATTGGTACTTAAATCGACATTTCCTTCAACTTGATTTGGATTTATTTCGATTATATCTGAAGTTAGATTGTAACCGAGTTCTTCCAATTCTTCATTACTCAATCCGTTATTGAAAAGGATGTATTTCTTTTTTAAACTGTTTTCGATCAAAGTCGTTTTATAAGCAATCTCCCAAATGAAATAATCGTTTTTATTCCAGTAATCATACTCATTGCTGTATTGTTTTTCTTTTACCTTAAAAGTTGAATTAGTATCAATAAGCGTATTATTGTTATTTACTGATAATATAGATTTATCAATACGTTGCGCAATTTCAAAAACCTCTTCATAATTTGGAGAAAGAGCACTTCCGATTGGCATTACAACATAAAGACAAAAAGAGACATCTGCTTTGTAGTTTTTTTCAGAAGAGGTTTCCCAAGCTATATTGTCATACTTAAACATTACTACAGGTTTTTCTATAGATGTTTTAAAAACAGCGTCACTATATAAATGAACTGTAAACGCATCAGAATTAAATTCTGTTTCAATGGCGTTTTTCTTTTCGTTATAAAATTCTTTTAAAATCATATGTTGGATTATTTTTAAGCAAATTTAAAACATATGTTTTGGTTTTGCAAACATATTACGTATAAAATTGCAGTAATTTCAGTAATATGATTTAACTGTTTGACTGTGAATATGTATGATAGTTCCTGTTTTTGTTAAAATTTAAGTATTGATAATCAGTGTTTTGTGAAATTTTTATTTAAAATTGTGATTATTAGTCATATATTGTGTAGCTTTGCAACATATACTTGAAGTTTTGCTTTAAGTAAAACATATTACATAAAACGATAAACGAGTTGCAGTATGGAAATACATGATAAAATAAAACGTATTATAGACGAAATGAAGTTGAACAATAACTCATTTGCGAAGTTAATTGGAGTTACAAGTACAACTATAGACAGTATCACAATTGGAAGACTACAAGCCGATGGAGAAAGAAAAAGAACCAAACCAGGTTTTGATCTTCTTCAAAGTATTATTACGCATTGTCATGTAAATCCAGAATATTTTTTTGGAGATAGTGAAGATATTTTTGCGAATAAATCTAGTAATGCGGTTAGTTTACATGTACCGAAAATTATAACAGTAAATGAAGAAGGCGATGAAAACATCAATTTTGTTGGAGTAAAAGCCCGAGCAGGTTATCTAGACGGATATGCTGATCCTGAATATATGGAAAGCCTTCCTTCTTTTAGTATGCCGATGCTTAAAAACGGAACTTATAGATGTTTTGAGATTAAAGGAAATTCGATGTCAACCACAATACATGATGGAGATTACCTTTTTGGAAAATATGTAGATAATTTTGATGATATTCTTGACGGAAGAATTTATGTTATCGTCAGTAAGAATGATGGAGTAGTGGTAAAAAGGGTTTTAAATAGAATTAGAGAAAGCGGAAAATTGATATTAAAATCTGATAATAGAGACGGAAATTATCCAATGTATTCTATTTATGCCGAAGACATTCTGGAGGTTTGGTACGCAAGTATGTATGCATCCAGACAAATGCCCGATCCAATCAATATTTATGAAAAGCTTCATGCACTCGAAAGTAAATATTTTGAATTGGAAGAGGCTCTGAAAAAGAAGTTGAATTAAACTAGTAAAAGTTTACGCTTATAAATGAAAAAGAGAAAGTCTTAAACAATAAGGCTTTCTCTTTTTTATTTGATATATGTTTTGATGTACTCTATTCTGTTTTACTCTTTAAATATACTAATTTGACAGGAACTCTATTTGAATATATTTTACCATCAAATAAAACATATCCATTTTCTTTGATTTCTCTTTTTTGATCCTCAGTTATTTTAGATTTGGTGAATATGGAATCATTTTTTAGAGAAATTGATCCCTGATTTGGTTTCAGTTTTTCTATATTAGAGAACCATCTTTGGTCATCTCTGTATGGTAAATTAATTATTGAAGTAAAATATTTTGTTTGTTGAGGATAGAGAACAAAACCTTGTAATGATCCATCTCGAAAACCAATTTCCTTAAAAGTGTAAAATCTGTCAAGTTTGTTTTTCTTAAGAAAATTATCAATAAGAGCTTCTCTTTGTTGGATTTCAAAACCTGTCATAGTACCACAAAATATTTCTGCTCTTGTAGAACGTCCGTCTAGTACCGTATTATTTTTGTACAAACTAAAATCTAACGAATTTAATGGAGAAAAATCCTTTTTCCCAACAGCTTCACGATAAAGATCTCGCTCCAATGTTCCAATAGAATTCTCATTAAACATTATGAAATATTTTTTATCAGAATTGTTAGTTATGCTATAGTGAATTATATTTTTTGATAAACTATCGTACTCTTTATTTGGCTGATAACGAGTTTCTATAAAATCATAGCTTTTTAAATTATCTACACAAACTATCTCATTAGTTAACAGTTCTATTTTTAAATCTTTTTTATCCTTGTTACAAGATAAGAGGGTTAAAACAATAGATATCAAAGAGAGTGATTTTTTCATTTGTGACTTTTAAAACTGATTTATGATGGTAGATTTTAATTTTCTTTATAGGCATCATTTAATATGCCGTCTTCATCCCTTGGTGTTAACTCTTCTTGAGGTTCTTCTAAATTTGCTCCAAACATTTCCATAATAAGTTTTTCTTTTTCAGCACAAAGATCCAAGCCTTCTAATTCTTTATTGCTAAAACTTGTTCTTCGAAATATTTGACTAGGAAATGCGATGTAATCTTTGGGTTTTCCATTTTTTACAAATAGTAAAATAATTTTAGGATAGGTATTTTCTATACGACCGCGTAATGTTTTTTTGTAATTTATAATAGTTACATTGTCATATTTTATTAAATAGTAGTTAAAAAGAATATCTGAAATTTTATTCATCTGTTCTTTTATAACCAGTTTTTTTGAATCGTGAAATTTTGGTTTGAGATAATTTCGAGGCTCTTTATCGGCATAGTATTTTGGTGTAACGACGTATACAGAATCATATTTTGAAAAAGGAAACAATTTTTTTCTTTCTTCTAAAGGTATCTTGAAAAAAGGGACTAAAGTATCGCTTGGTTTGCTTGGATCTGGAGGTGGCGGAGGCGTATTCAATAAACTATCGAGAAGTTTTAGATTTTCATGATAAAATTCACAATTCGTATCACAATAATTATCTCGTAATTCTTTTAGCTTTTTTTCTTGTGCATTAGTTATAAATGCAAAGAATAAAATTAACCTACTAAATATCTTTTGTAAGTTCATATTGTTAAGGACGTTTTTTTTTCTTTTAATATAAAAAAAATAAAGATTCACAAAGAGTCTTTTATTTTGAATTTATTTTACAGTTAAGTTATATTTAGTTTTTACTCCAAGTGCATTAAAATATTTTTCTAGGTGCTTATACATATTGTCACTCAAATCTAAATTTTCAATTTCACCAAAAGTTTCTTTTGTTTTGCATTCAAAGCAAATTTCTAAATAATCAAATACTTTGTTATTCTCATCAAAGAAAAGAATAGCATTTCTAGGTAGATAGCAACCTCTGGTAATTTCTGAACAACTTATATTCAATTTTGAACAAGTGTTGTATAAGATGTCTGACAGCTTTTCGATTTGAGGAAATGTTAACGTTTTTATTTGAGCTACATTTTCTAGGGATAACGAATCTAAATTCTTTCTCGGTAATTCAAAAGGAGTTTTATATTCTAGATTTGTTATATTGGTTTCATGTTTTTTGTTTATTGTGTCAGTTATTAAACTTGTGACTACATTTTCGTTATTTAAATTTAAGTTATAAGAAATAATTTTTATCTGAGAGGATTTATTAAATGGATATAAATTAATTCGTTTTGAAAGATTAAAAGTTGTAATATTTTCTTTTTTAAGATTGACTTTAGATTCAGATAATTTGTTGTTTTGCGACTTATTTTGCGCATTCACTATAAACGATACTAAGAAGATTAAACTTAAAATATTTTTTTTCATTTTTATAAATTTATTGTTTAAAATCAGGATACTTATTTTCTACTCCCTTTTTCCATAAGTCAAAATTATTTTTCCCATATTTTTTTATATAAAACGTCTCCCACGAATTTGAAAAATATTGCTGAGCATATTCTAATTTATCACTTTGATTTTTTGTTAATTCTTTTTTTCGATCTATTAAGTCATATATTTTTGAACGATTTTTACTGTATATCCATAAATCTTTTTTTGTTGTAACTGTTTTTTTTTCTTCGGAGTCGTAATATATCCACCCATCTGTTCTTATCCAGTCTTCAGAAGCAACTAAAAAGTTGTTTAAAATTGAACCATATCCATTATAAATTAACTTTCCCTGTTGTCTATAATCATTATTTTGACTAACCTTGACGTAATTAGTGCATCCAAAAACTTTAATTTTTTTATTTGAAAAACTAGCTAATTCAATTAAGAAATCAGGAGTTTTTCCTTCCCAGCAGGCTACAGAGAACAAACAGCCATTGTCAAGTAATTCATTTATTATTATTTTTAAGCTAAAAAAGGCTTCAATCCATTTTTTAGGAACACCGATAATCTTTTTTTTAGATTTATCAGCTGACTCAATATTAAATACTGTAATAGTTTTGCTTTTCTCAAAAACATCAGTTATATATTTATCATCAATTTCTGCAGGTTCTTCACCTGCTAATAAAATCGCTTTCTTTATTTCTTTCATAACCGCAGTGTCCAAGTGTACTTTGTTTGCATCATTGAAAGAACGATCTGAATAAGTATATCCATGATGAACAATACAAATGTTTTTATATTCGTATTTGTTATTAAGTTCTTTAAAAAATTGAATATCAGCAAATGTTCTAATGTACTTTACAACCCAAATGTCATTTTTTACATCGCTAAATTGTTCTATACTGTCATCATCCAAAACAATTAAAAGGTTTATTTTTTTCTTATCTACAACTAACGTTTTATCTTGAAAACTAGTATCTCCATTTACTTCTTTTATTCTAAATATTCTTTCCATTTGTAGTAACTAATTTTCATTTTCAATTGAGATTTCTTCTTTTAAAATCGCAAAACCATCAGCATTTACCTCTCCACTAAATTTTACTAGTTTGGTGTTTGATTTAATATTTTTGCCGTTTGCTTCATCTATTACAATGACTACTGTTTCACCTTCATTGTAGTTTTTTGTTTCTACAACAAGGCTTACTTTGTCGCCAATGTTTGCCGAATCTATCTCATTTTCCAAATCATTATTTTTCCAATTAACACTTAAGATTTCTTTTTTTAAAGGTGTTACTACAGGGGGAGAATAATTGTCAAATATAACTATTTTTGATCCTGTTTGAAGAGAATCTGTAATTTTAATCTTACCTCCAACAGCACATGTTAATTCTGAGTTTTCTAATAAGACTTTTTTATTTTTCCCCAATACAGTACTTGAAAGATCATCCCATTTAGTCTTTATATCAGGAATACATGGATAATTATTTTTTATTTTGCAATTTCCAAAAGGATTGTTAAAAGTGATATCATCTTCTGTAGCCATTAATTTTTCTTGAATAACAATAGTATTTTGAGAGCTAACATCTAAAGTACTAGGTGCAGAACCTTGGTCGCACATACATGAAGCGCCATTGCAGACATATTTTAATCCCATAGTTAGTTTATTTTTACATTGTTGCCTGTAATGATAGTATCTCCAGAAGCACTGATATTAATCTTTTCTGTAGATTTCATATTTATATTTTTTGCTTCTATATTAATATCTCCTTCAGTCTTTATGTTAATAGCAGTTTTGCCTTTTAGTTCGAGTAAATTTTGATCGTCTTTTTTTAGACGAATGCTGTCGCTTTCTCCGTTTAATTCAAGAGCTAATTTTTTAAGTTCATCTTCTTCAAATAGATATCCAGCAATTCTATTTTTTTCAATAGCTAATGAAGCTTGTTTTTTATCTTCATCATTTTTTAATAAAATATTGTATTTCTCTGGTGCTACTTGCATAGAATTTAATTCTATGCCTTTATCATTTTTAAATTTAAGAGAAACGTTGTCTTTAGAAACATTTAAGGTTAAACGTTCTTTAGTTTCTTTATTTTCTATTGAATTAAAAGTCGTTGTTAGGCTATCAGAAGTAAAATGAGTAATTGCTAAAGGTTTTTCATCCTCATCAAAATAGCTGATTTTTAAATTTTGACTTTCATTAAATTCTATTTTAGCAACGTCAATAATCTTTGTTTCATTAATTTCGGACAGATCATCTGCTTTGATGTAGCGAATATGAAGTCTGTTTCCATCAGCACTATAATCAAAAAACAATTTTGGATCGTTTACGGCTTGGATTCTTCCCATTATTCGATCTACTTCCGCATATTGCGAAATAAACGCCCTCGTTTCAACACCATCAATAATAGAAGCCAAAACCCAGCTGTCTTTTTTAGGGATTGTAATAATTCCCTGTTCCAGATCCTGAATAGATGCTTTTAGGCGCACATTTTTAATAATGGCGCCATCGGCTCGCATAATGTTTACCGTATATGCATCTTCTGGATTGTGGAGCGATTCTTCTTCCTTGTTTATTTCAATGACTTTAGCCGCAAAAGTTTCAATGTTCTGATTACTGCTGGCAACATTTTTTATTAAATCTTTTATATTTCCCATTTTCAATTTTTATACAGATTCGACTCTTCTTCCTAAATAAATTTTCTGTCTATAGCCATTTTCGCCATAACTGCGTTCTACTTTTTCAACCTGAAAAGTTCCATTTTTTTCTTTGTCTTTTGCATTTTCAAGAATCACCTTATCTGTCGGACGAACAAAGGGCTCACCAAAAGTCAAGATATAGCCTTCAAAACCATTTGGTTTAGATTGCATTGCTCTTAAAGCGCCATATTGGTATAATTCTGAAGCAATTTCTGTTGTTGTTTTTTCAAATAATGCAGGATCATTTGGGAGATTTTCGTTATCACTGTGTAAAACATGTGTTTTTAAAAGCTGGCCGTTAGGATCTCCTAGTTCAATGTAAATCGGACTGTTTGAATTCTTAAAGTATTTTTCAACTCGTGTTCGGGTATTTTTTGCTGATTCGTTGACAACAACCAACTTATCTTCGATAATGTTATGACGAAATCTGAAATTTACTCTACCAGAAAAACCTCCAGAAATAGATTGAATGGCTTTGTTTAACTGAGAACCAAGAAGATTTAAACCTTCATTAATCAGTTTTTTTACAAGGGCGCCTGCCAACGGACTTTTGATGAAATTGCGATTAATAAATCCAGATAATTCATTAGCCGTATGTTGCTGGGGATTATTGGTAATCGTAAGAACAGGGCCAGTTATTTCGGTTTTAAAATAGGTGTAAATTCCTTTGTCTTTCAGCATTTCAAAAACCTGAGCCAAACTATGATTTCTATTAACTATAATATTCCCAATATTTTCATCTAAAGCGTTGACTTTAAAAGGAAGTTTCAGTTCTTTAATTCTTTTTTCAAAGAAAGTTTTAGGATTAAAATTATCGACATTTGTGGCTGGATTAACGGCGACAAGATTAAGATTGTCCTTTTTATCCTGAACATCATTGTTTTTTACGGCTTTTACTTTTTTAAAAGCATACATTGCATCTTCGCAAGTTATTACAGCATTGGTATCTGATTGAACTCCTGTAATGTAACCTCTAAAAGCAGGTTTGTAATCGCCATCATATCCTAAAAATATTTCAATATAGCTTTCAAGTTTAAAGAAATCATGAATTGTTTTTTCTTCTCCGCTGGCATTTGTAAACAGACTTTGGTCAAATCCTTTTGTATCGGTATACACTTTCTGAGGCATTACGATCGTTGCCGTATCGGTAAGCGATTTGTATGAACTGTTTATGTTTACATTTTTGACATAATTGAATTCATAAAATTTAGATGTGGGAATAAGCCGTACAGTTTCGTAAACTTTAATTTTGGCATTGAGTTTAAGCATTGTCTCTGATTATTAGTTCGACAGTTTCATCTGATGTGGCGCTGGCCGTAAATTTTTGGATGTTTTTTGTTCCCGAAATCGAAGGAATCGAATAAGAATCAATAACTAATTCATAGATTCCAAATCGGTTTAAAATCGCATGTGTTACCCTTAAAGAATATGGAGCATTGAGAAACTGTTTCAATAAGAACAGTTTTTCTTTCGGATATTCGTCTCCAGTTTCATTAGCGATAAGTCCTTCAATAGAAATGCTAAAATCGCCATTTGTAATATGTTCTTTTATGGTTGAATCTCTTCCTTCAACGCCTTCTTTCTTAATAATTTTAGAACGGCTTAGATTTACCGTAACGGCATCTACTCTTAAGCTTGGCAGGTTAAGATCGTTTTTTACTAGAGGTTCAAAAACTAAGGGAGCGAAAACGCGAAGATTAAATTCACCACCTGTTTTGTCAATAATAAAATCTTTTGATTCAGATTCGTTATAATTAATACCGCTGTATTCGATGTCTTTGGCTTCTAAAATTTCGTTTACATTAAAATTGAATTTCATAATGATTTTGTTTTTTTATTTTTAGTTTGAAAATGTTTTAGCAAAAGCTGCCATCATAGTACTTTCCATTCTGTTGTCGTTATGTTTTTGCAACCAGAGTGCTTCTTCGAGGAGTTTATAAAATTCATCCATAGGAAGTTTGTATGGATCAACCCGAAAAGCATATCGAATAAGAGCTGCAGATTTCTTAAACTCATCTTTTTGTGGTGTTGAGTTTATATTGAATTCGCTATCTTTTTTGATCATTTCGATGATTGAGTTTCCTGAAGCAAGCATGAACTCGTCATTATAATTTTCTTTCTCAAGTAGACATTCTTTAAATAAAAATAGAATCGCTTCATGTGGATTATCTTTGTATAAGTTTTGATATTTTAGATAGATTTCAAAAGTTGGTCTTTTGCAATACGCTGTAATTGATTGATCATCTGAAGTAAGTTTTAAGATCTGACCGTATTTTTCTTTAAGGTTTTGGATAAATATTTCGTCTGTCATTATTTTGTTTTTTTTAGATTAGATACAGCTGTCTTTACTTTCTTTTTTTATAATTTCGGCTAAACTTTCACTTTTTTCAGTTGAAATTGAAGGAGTAATATTGAAGTTTTCAATAAAAATGCCACCTGAGGATTGTGACTCCAAAGGATTTTTAAAGTTGCTCATGTCGGGTATTTTAGGCGTTTCTCCTAAATCTTTTGGTACATAATCCATGATTGATAAATATTTAAAGGTTGATATAATTATTTGAATGATTAATTAATGCAATTGAAGTGCTGACTTTTAAGAAAATATCTTAAAAGTAAATCGTGCAATTGTGTGTGTTTTGGGAATTCTAATAGATGAATTAGAGTATGTAAAAGTAAGGAGTAGCAAACCGAAAAAAGAATAATTAGCTCTTGGTTTTCAGTAGTTTCAGTAGAAAATAGAGTGTTGTATTTTTATAAAAAAACACCCAGAATCATTAGGAAATTTATATTCTTCTAATGATCCTGGGATATTTTTTATCGGAGTAGAATAATTTTAAATTTCTACAAACCCTTGTTACATTTCTTCTTTAGAAAAAAACGGAATAATACTGGACAATGCAGCCGATAAAAATAAACCAACCAATTTGATTCTGTTAATTGTTATCATTGATAATCCTGCATCTTGCAAAAGATCGAATTTTGTGTCAATTAAGCCTGTTAAAACAATTAATAAGCTAATGATTACTGTAATTTTTGATTTATCCATATAAGTTAATTTGAGATTGATATTGTGAATAGATCTACTGTAAAAGATTGAGAGTTTTGGCTGTTTTTTAAAATAGGAATTATGTAATAGATACAGCAAATGCTAAATTGCAACATCTTACTAATTATGTTGATTGTTTAATTTAGTAGTTAATTATTTTTCAATCCATGCAGACCAAGCTCCAGCAGTTAATGTTCTTATAAAAAAGCGACCAGCTGATGCTGTAGATGTAAATGTAATTCGCTGCATTCCGTAATCGGAAGCATTGTATCTGAATGTTTCTAAAAAATAGTCCCCTGTAGCTCCAGATATTTGAATGCTATTTCCACTTATTGTTTTTTGAGAACCAACAGGAGTATTAGCAAATATAGTATCTGATGATTCGGTATTTGCAGCTGCAATTTTGATTCCATTTGTAGAAATAGTTCCATTAACCTCTAGTTTGTTTTCGTTGCTAGTTGAATTCCCAATTTTTACATTGCTATAAAATTCTCCTGTATAAGAAGCTATAGATCTGCCTATGAAGTTTTTAGCGGTAAGATCTCCGTTTTTGTCAAGAATTATATTGGTTTCTGGCGGACGAGGGAATGTATCTAGATCGGTTATTTCGATATTGCCAGTTATACCAAGATATTGAGATACACTAAGATTACCTGTTATATAAAGATCACCCTCTTTAGATTCGTTTCCAGTTTTGTGCAATGCGTTATTGTCGGAAGTAGAAATATCTCCTTCACCAACAATTGATTTTCCATTGATGGTTTTGAAATCGGATGTGGTTGCTAATGTTCCTGCTTTGTCAGGAAATTGGAAAATTCTTCGGGCCGTTAAATAGTCAGCTCTTAAGCTTGCTAAAAATTTTGAGGTAAATATGTTTACTCCAAATCTGTTGAGAACTAGAGAACTTATTGTATTGCCTGAATCAGAACCTTCTTCAGACTTTAATATAATTCCTTGTCCATCGTGTTGATCTAAATTTTCAGTATAATATGCTGGATTGGCTTCAGAAACACTCCTGTTCATATGGGTATACCTGTCCCACAGCTTTTCGAATTTACTAACTAATGTTCCATCACTATTATTTAGCGAGTGTTTGAAACCATTGTCTGATATTTGGACTTCGCACATATGACCAGCCATGGTGTGAGGGTTGGTATATGTATTTCCGGATTTTAATACTTCTTGTAATGTAGGAATGGCTGGAGTTGATAAATTATCGATTAAACTTTTTAAAGTTTTACCCATTTCTGCACTTAACGCTTTAGTTGTTCCCCCTGTGGTTAAATCATTTACTAAAATAGTGTTTAAAGAAGCCTGAATGGTTTCTATTGCATCAACAATTTCTTGGACACTATCAAGATTAATATTATCTGAAGATAAAATAGCATTGATACCGTCAATTTTTTCTTTTAAAACTTTTCCTTGTTCGGCACTTAATAATGAATCTGTTCCACCAGTAATGAGGTCATTTACAATATTGAGATAAGTATTTGAAATTTTAGTAAAGCTGTCCAAAGGAGCATAACCATTTGCAACACCTCGTTGTGATTTATTTTCTTTGTTTTCATTTAAAATTTTCCCCATTTCAGCTGTCAATGCCTTCATAGTTCCGCCTGTAGTAAGATCGTTTACTAAAATAGTACTCAAAGAAGTTTGAATTGATTCGATCGCATCAACAACTTCCTGAAAAGTACTTAGATTAAGATTGTCTGAAGCCAAAATGGCATTTATGTTGTTAATTTGATTTTGTAAAAGTACTCCTTGCTCAGCGCTTAAAAGCGAAGATGAACCTCCAGAAACCAAATCATTTACAATGTCTAAATATTGACTTGCTAATTTTGTAAAATTGTTTAAAGGTGCATACCCGTGAGCTATACCTTTTTGTGATTTGTCTTCCTTTGGTTCAAACAAAGAAGCGTGTGCATTTATATCGGCAATATGATCATTTAAAGCAATTTTATCTGCTTTTGTATTCAACAATTCATCGATTCCTTCAACGTCTTCTACAGGAACTTTATCAAATTTATGTCTAAACGAATCCCAAGTATCCCAGAATTGTTGTTGAGAAGGTTTTAAGGTGGTTTTAAACCAGTTTTTTATGGTATTTAATGTTTGTATAGCCATGATAATAATGTCTAATTAAGTTGTTGTTTTTGGATTTTTTTAGGAGGGGGATTTCAGATTTAGAGAGGTTTTTAAATAAATTTTGTCTGGAATTTTAGGTATTTTTCTAATACCTTTTGATAATACATAACTCATAGTGGTATTTGTTATAATTGAATTAATAATATATTCTTTTGGAAATGTTTTAAGAATAACAGGAGTAGATTTCTTTATATAAAAGCAAAGCTGTTATTTAATTTTGAGGGTGTAAAAGTAGGTTGCAAGAACACTAAAAAACGAGAAAAATGATCTCTGTTTTCGGTAGTTTCAGTACAAATATATCTGTGAGCATATAAAAGCCTACGACTAATAAAGATTTGGTTCTTTAGTAGCCGTAGACTTTTTGTTTTAGAAAGTAGTAAGATTTTTAATGTTGGTGGAGTTTTTAATTTTTCTGCTCCTATGATTTTTTATTTATAATCTTTAACTTTCATTTGTTTTATGGGAATGTTTTTCTTTAAAATGCCAATTTATCTTAAAAAACTATCATTAATTTACCTGTCGGCTTTCTATAAATATACCCTGTATTTTTCCGCCTTCTTTAGCTAATGTATTTTTAAAAACACATTTAGCCTAATCGCATTTACAGTGTCTCTTAAAATATCTTTAGCAATATTTTTACTATTAACTTAATAGTGTTAGTTCCGCCTCGAGATAATAGTTTCATTTTCTATTACTATTTGATTGGTTTCGCCATTTTTGCATTAGGTTTTGTTCGAATTGGCATGTTTTGAATTATTTAGCTTGATTTTTTTGATTAAATTAAATTTGTTATTTACTCTTTAAATGATTATTAAATTATTTTTTCTATGTAAAACGCATTTACTCCTGCAATAGCTCTTTTCATCATATTATCTCCATTAGTATTATTTTCATCGCTATATTCCCAAGTAATTCTTTCAATAATTTCAAACTGACAATTGAATGGAAGTTCATTATCGGAATTGTCTAGCTTACGTGTGTTATAAAAGTCATCTCCAATTCCAACACCACATCTATTACCATTTTTACCATTGTTGTTGCAATGTGTTCTAAATGAATTTGAATAACTTAAAGTAAAAGTTTGATTTATAGGCCAGCTCTGAAGTAGATTCATATCGGCTATTTTAATATATTGTCCTAAATTATCTGAACCCCAAGTGCTTGAGCTAAAAAAGCCATTGACCAATTTTAAAAAATATTCAATCTTGAATACATTTGGTTGAACAGTACCTACTGTCTCTCCCCAAGAGGCATCAACGGATACGTAAAGAGATCCAAAACTTATATTTGAAAATGTTGATGAAGGTATTGACTTTATATTTCTTTCAACTTCAGTAGTCTTATTGTGGCTATTGTCAGTTTGCGTTGCACTGCCTTTAGTAAATAAAGTGATTGCATTATTTTCTGTCAGAATTCGATTTCGGTTATTATCTAATGCAGTATCGTATAAACATCCGTCTAAATCACGCTCTATAGCACCATTGTGTGCATATGACGTTAGTTCACCTCTTGGAATTATCAAAGGCGGTTTATCAGTTGTTCCTTCAGCTGTCACAATAAAATCATTCTCCAATGCAATATGTCCCGACTTATTGGGTAAAAATATCGTATTATCTTGAAGCCCTCCATAAGGCATCAAAACAGTTGTAATACCATTTTTAATCCAGCGTATTAACCCTATTTCAAAAGTTGAAGTATCATAATTATCGTCATATTTACATTGCACACTGAAATTACCAGTATTCATTTTTGAAGTAAAAGTATAATCGCCAGCATTACCTTCTGCCTTGATTCCTCTCGGAAAATTCCAAATGGCATTAATTGTTTGAACGTTGGATTTAATCCAAGCCCACCAATTAAATAATTTAGAGCGACTAACAACTTTATTATCTTCATCAATTGCTACAATTGTTTGTGTTTCCGCATCTGTAGCAATTGAGGCAGTGAGTTTAGTATTCTGCAATTGCTTACCCATTTCAGCAGTTAGTGCTTTTGTAACGCCGCCAGTAGTCAAATCATTTACCAAAATAATGCTTATCGATTTTTGAATTTCTTCAATAGTATTTACAATTTTCTGAAGCGTATTAAGATTTGTATTATCAGATTTAAGTAGATTGATAACTTCATTTATCTGGTTTTGTAAAATTTTACCTTGCTCAGCACTTAACAGTGAATTTGAACCTCCAGAAACTAGATCATTTACTATATCTAAATATTGATTGGCTATTTTAGAAAAAGTATTTAGCGGAACATATCCGTTTGCAATTCCTTTGTTGAATTTATTTTCTTTTGTGTTTAAAGTTGTTTCAAGATTTTCAATATCCTGAAGAGGTATTTTCTCATTTTTATGCCTAAAGGAGTCCCAAGTATCCCAAAATTGATTCTGAGAAGGTTTTAATCCGGTTTTAAACCAGCTTTTTATAGTATTTAATGTTTGAAGTGCCATGTTGTTTTAATTTTTAATGAAGTTTTAAAAGAGAATGGTTTTGATTTAAAGAGGAATTAAAGTCTCTAAACCAAAGATTAGATGGGAGTATAGAATAAGAATTACTCTTGTCGGGAATTTTAGGCATTTTCCGTATGCCAATTGAAAATAAAAAATCCATAACGGCTATTTTAAGTTGATTAATAATAAAAGTCGAGTGGTATTTTTTACAAATTCAAAGGAAGACACAATTGCAATGAGGTAAAAAAATGCAATGCGATTATTTGTTTTTTGGAAGAAACAAAAGTAGGAAAAGGAATATGTTTTTAATTGAAAAAAGCTAACGGTTTTCAGTAGTTTCAGTAGAAAGAAAACCTGCTGAAACTACTGAATTCAAAGGTGTTGTAATTTTTAAAACATAAATGATGGGTGTACTTTTGTCTCCAGAAAAAACGTTTCATTATGAATAAAAATACAGTTCACAATTTCAATATTTTAATAAAAAATAATTCTCCTTTAGAAAGCTCTGAAGATTTAACAAAAAGCTTTATAAAAGAACTTGCTCAGGTTTCAAAAGAAATCAACGAGCAAAAAGATATTGTACAAATTTGGCAGGAGCAAAATGCTTCTAATAATGTCATGAACAATACTTTAGACTCGGCTGAAGAAGGCGTTTTCGATACCAATGCTGCAATTAAAACAGTCCCATCGTTTAGCAATACTTCTTCGGCTTCGAGGTCAAATTTATTTACTGGATCAACGCTTAATGCTTCAATCGGAGGAGGCGCTTTTGATAGTACTGAAAGTGCAATTATGAGTTCTTTTGGATCAACTGGCAATACTCTTCCGGTTTCAGAAGCAGAAAATACAGTTTTAAGCAATGCATTTAGTCAGATTTATGAAAGTATCGATGCAAAACAAGTGTTGACAGTACCTCAAATGCTTCAATCAAATAGCAATGAGCCGTCGTTTGAGCTTATCAAAGCTGAAATCAAAAAGAAATTAGATCAGGCAATTAAAGAAAATAATCCTGAAACTATTCAATATTGGACACGTATTAGTAAAGCTTTTGATGATGAGAAGACGACAGTAGCAGATTTTATTGATAAACCAAATGAAATTTTGTTTACAGAAATGTATTTTGCGCTTCAAAAATGGCATCTTCCTGTAATTGGCGAATCTGAATTCAATAATGTAAACTGGGAAGACGTCAAGGAATTAATGATTTTAAAATTATTAGAATTATCCAGAGAAAATGAAGATTCCCGTATAAAAGCCTATTATAAAAGATTGATCTCTGAAATTAAAAGATCGGATATTGATATTAATAAACTTTTTTCAGAACATGATGAGCTTTTTATACTCCTAAAATCTGTTTTTCCACAACTTCCAAGTAAAATTACTATTCAAACAAGAAAAGAAATATATCCGAATCTAAGCCCTAAAAAGGTGTATCCAGATTTAGGTGTGCAAAGTATTTATTATATCTGGTCGGAAACATTACTGGACGAAGTGGAAATAAAATATGCACAAGGTGAAAAGAGAAGAAATAAAGAAAAAAAATATCAGAAATTAAAAGAAGGCCAGTGGTATGATTTTGATAGAATTGATTATCCAGATAAAAGCGGCTCTACTTTCTGGAATGCTTCTATATATAACACAATGAACGCTCAACATTATTTGTATAATACAATTGCACAGCGTCATGCTTACTACAAGTTTGTCGATGCTTATTTAAAAACTAAAGGAATTATATCAGAATGGTTTGATGCTGCAGCAAGAGTTACAATGGGCTCTATAGCATCCGCAATAGATGGAGAAATTGCATTAGGATCTGCCGAAATGATGAATTTGTGGTATTTATCCGATAAGAGCGATGAATTTTTGAAAGGCGGTAATAAATATCTCTTTGCAGAAAACATGAATAATGTAAAACTGCTTTTAGAAGGAAAAGGTAGATTAAGTGGTGAATTTATTGATGCAAAAGGAAATAAACAAAGTTTTAAAAATCTAACTAAACAAGAATTAGATTTTAAATTAGTAGAGTTTGAACAAACTATGGTTCAGGATTATATAAACTCTTCTTTTCAAGATTTAGATATTAATCTAATGAAAAAATCATTAAGTGAAGCTGGTGTTACTGGAAATGATGAATTAGATGAAATTGTCGCAGAAATTAACGAAAATTTTACGCTTTGGATGGCTCCCGATCTAACACAGGATATTATGGAAAAGTATTTTACGGTAGACGGAAAAGTAACCTTCAATTTCGCAAAATATGATGACAGGGTAAAATTGGGCCAAGTTATGGTAAAAGAATTGTATTATTTGAAACTGAGCGATACTTTTAAAGCAGAAAGTCTCGATAAAATCATCAAAAAGCCTCAAAGTTATAATGCTGAAACAGAAGAGTACTTTATAATTAATCAAGAGAATGCTGTAAAAGAGCAAGTAAAACATCTGAAAGAGTATAAAATATTAGAACGATTAGAGAGAATAAAGACAAATATAGATAAGGGTGCAGTTAATAGTAAAGAACTTAATAAAGTTAAGGATGATGTAAAAAAATCTATTAATGAAGAGATTAAAAAGTCAATAAATGCTATAAAGAGACAAATTAAAAAATCATTATCAGATATTGGTGACGAAGTTTCAGAAGCAGCTCTTAACATTGATAACATACTTTATAATGATTTGAAAGAACTTTATGAGTACCTAAAAAAGGAACTTGAAATAACAGAAAGTAAAAAAAATGGTAATCAAGATTATATTGATTTAGTGGAAAACTTATTTAATGATATGATTGAAATTCATGAAATAAGTGAAAAATTAAGAAAAAAAATAGCGAAAGAGATTCATAAAACAGTAGAAGTAGTGAAAGAAGAAGGCAAAGGATTACCAGATGAAATTGCCGTAAACGCATTGGTTAAAACAGCAGAACGTATTTATCCAGGAGTTGGAAAAATTATTGAAGAAAACGAAAAAGAATATTTATTTAAAAAAAGTTACGAAGCTACAGTGGCTATTTTATTGTATGAGTTTGCAACTGGTAAAGGGCCAGAGGTACGTAGTTTTGATTATAATGAGCATAAATTTGCACAGGCTCTTTTAAAAGACCGTATGATTCAGGAAATTATGGAAGAAACTTTAAAATTATTGCGACAAACGAATTATGATTTTGTAAACAGACCTGACAGTAAAGATTTAAAAGTGGATTTAGAGTTTAGCCCAACACTGGAATATGCTATTGAATCTCTGGACAAACATCTAGATTCTAATTTAGTGCAAATATTTATAGGGGGAGCTTTTGCTTTGGTTCGTATAAAAAATAAAAAACTAGAAGGCTATATTTATAATCAGACCGGAAGGCAATCATTAATGCTTCATGTGGGTAATGATAGAAAAAGGAAAAATATAAAAGAAGAAAAAGAAGCATTATTGTCAACTATTGCACAACGTATTTATTTTACTTTTAAATTACCATAAAAGCAGTATATTGCAGGAAAAATAAGATATATGAGATTGAAAATTAGTGTATTATTTTGGATTATTATTTTTGGACTAATATCCTGTGAGAGAGAAGTTTCAGGAAAATACTATAATGTTGAAGATGAGAAAGCCCTTCACTATATAGATTTTAAAGGGGATGGTACTTTTTATCATTATTATAAAAAAGATACAGTTGAAAGGAGTCATTCCGGTAATTGGACCCTTGAGGATAATAAAATACATATTTTAAATTGGGAAGAATATAGTTATGAATATTTGAAAATCATATCTGGTATGGGAGAAGTAAAATTTGGCACTACTTTGGGCAACCAGATTTTTTGGATACATGGTTCCCGTCTGGACATTACTCCAGACGGCAGTAACGGTGCAGATTACATAAAAGAAGCAGAAGTAGAAGAGATAAGGGCAGAAAGAAAGAAAGAAGAAGAAGAAAGGGAAGCTTATCTAAAAAATAAAGACACCTTTTATTATCCTAAAACAAAAATTATTAAAGCCATTGGAAAAATAGAGCGAGATGAAAAAAATTATGGATGGAAGCACTTTTATCCTACAGGAGAACTAGAATCAGAAGGGCAATATTCAACAGATAGGAAAATAGGGATTTGGAAATATTATTTTAAGAATGGTCATTTGAAAGAAGTAGGATCTTATGAAGAAGACTCGAAGATAAGCACTTGGGAACAATACTTCGAAAATGGGCAGTTAAAAAATATAGGAACATATATATACATATATAATCTGAATGATAAAGAAGAAAAAAGGGGAGAATGGAAAACTTATGACGATAATGGGAAATTGATTAAAGTAGAAAAATTTCCAACACAAGAAAAATACTATGATAGTTTATATATGGCACCGCCATTCAATTATAATAGAGAGAAAGCTATTGAAAAACGTAATAAAAGAATAAAAGAGCTGGATCAAGATTACAATGATTACAAGGCTTCTTTAAAAAATAAGAAATAAATAAAAGTGATCACTTTTGTAATAACATGAAATTAAAAATTACTGCATTATTTGGGATTATTATTTTTGGATTAACCTCTTGCCAAAAAGAAGTGTTAGGGAAATATTATAATATCGAAGATGACAAAGCTATACACTATATAGACTTTAAGGCTGATGGAACTTTTTTTCACTACTATAAAAAGGATTCGATTGAACGTAGCCACTCTGGTACTTGGACCCGAGAAGACAATAAAATTCATATTCTAAACTGGGAAGAATACAGTAAGGAATATTTAGAAATTATATCTGGTATGGGAAAAGCAGAATTTGGCAGGACACTTGGCAATCAGATTTTTTGGATACATGGGGCAAGACTTGATATTACCCCAGACGGGAGTAATAATGCAGATTACATAAAAGAAGAAGATGTAGAAGAAGTAAGGGCGGAAAGAAAGAAAATAGAAGCAGAAAGAAAAGCCTATATAAAAGATAAAGACACTTTTATTATCCTAATAACAAGACCATTAAAGCGATTGGAATCATAGAAGATGATGCTAAGAATTATGATTGGAAACACTTTTATCCTACAGGAGAGTTAGAATCGGAAGGAGGGTATTCATCAAATAAAAAGATGGGTATTTGGAAAAATTATTACAAGAATGGCCATTTGAAAGAATTAGGAGCATTTCAGGATAGCTTAAAAGTGGGAATATGGGAATATTATCATGAGAATGGTAAATTAAAAGAAAAGGGCATTCATATATATATATAAAAAGGAACTCCGGGAATTCCTTCTAAAGACTTTAGCGATAAATGTTATCTAACTCAAAAACGAGGTATTTGGAATTATTATGACAGTAATGGCAAACTGCTAAGGACCAAAGAATTTCCTTCTAGAGAAAAGGCATATGACAGTATATATTTAACCTGGAGTGAAAATAAGGATAAGCAAAGTGTTATTTCTCAACGTGAAAATCGTATTAAAAAAGAAGATAAATACTATAACGACTATAAGGCTTCATTGGTAAACAAAAAATAAGAAATACTCCAACAATTTGGTGTAAAAAATATGCAGTTCAAATCAAACGGTAATAGCCTCCAAAATCTATTAGATTTTGGAGGTTTATTTTTTTTAATCCAATTTTAGGTCATATCGCTCCTCAAAAAAAGTCTTCCCCCATTCCTGAACTTCTTCAGATTGCGTCAGTTCAAATCCAACCATTTTATACATTTGAAGCGCTTTATCTTGCAGATTTGTAGTAAGCAGAAACACATTTTTAAACTTTTTCTCTTTACAAAAATCTACAGCTTCAGTTAAGAGTTTTTTACCAATTCCGAGACCTCTAAAAGCTGGATCTAGAAGAAACCATCTTAGCTGACCTTCTTCGTTTGGTTGATGCACAATTGCGACACATCCCACAATTTTATTATTGTATTCTGCCATCCAGATTCGGTCATTTTCTGGAGAATATTTTTCTAAGAAATCGTAAAAAGTTTTGATCACGTATTTCTCAAAATCATTTGAAAAATTCGATTCGTTTCCGTAGATAAATCCATGTAAATAAATAATGTAGCCAATATCGCCAGGAGTAATATTATGACGATAAGTAATATCTTCCCGAGTTATTTTATTTTCTGTCAGCAGATTTCGTACAGTATTCATTGAATCAACTAAAATTTCTTTTTCGGATGAATTTAGTTTTTCAATTTTACCTTCAATCTTGTTTTCAGATTTAGCATTTAAAACGCTTAATAATTCAGTTCCAGAATCTGTCAATTTAATGTCAAAAGCGCGTTTATCTTCTTCTGAAGCAACTCTTTCAATTAAGTTTTCTTTTATAAAACGCTTCAAAATTCGGCTTAAATATCCTTTATCAAGATTTAAAATTTCAGTGATTTTTTGAGCAGTTATAGTTTTGCTTTCGCTGATTTCATACAGGATTCGTATTTCTGTTAAAGAATATTCGCTATCTAAATAATGTTGACTTAAGATATCTAAATGTGCCGTATAAAATCGGTTGAAACTTCTAATTTTTGAAGTTGTAGTATTCATGATTTGAAATTGTATTGTTGAGGTACAAATATATAAATTTAGTTGCTTTTGTCAACTAATTTTTGATTTTTATTTTTTTGGAAAGAATTTTGAAAAGAATTTTGAAAAGAATAAACCCATCTTAATGTATTCTCATTAATTATTTGTTAAGCACTTTTTCTGCTTTTTATAAGAGAAAGATTGTTATACCAAACAAAGCATTTCATTTTTTACGCGAAATACTGCAAACCCTTATTTTTCAGTTGGCTTTTGACTTCAAATGTTAATAATATGTTTCGTTTTAGAAAGGTTTTATTAATGTAAACGTAACCTAATCGACCTACCGTCAGCTTTAATTTTGGAGACATATAAGAAGAAACCAATACTTTGTATATGCCAATTTTTAAACAGCACGATCATTATCAAGACGAAATCAGAAAAAGTGTTTTGTATCACACTTTTGATTTGATTATTCATATCAAAATAATGTATCATGTATAAGAAGTTTACAGACGAAGAACTTGTCGAATTATTAAAATCGGGCAAGGATAAGGCTTTTGATGAACTTTATTTTAGATATCGAGATCTGTTAGTTCGATTCGTATATCTCCGAATGAAATCGATTGCCATTTCAGAAGAAATTGTGCAGGAAGTTTTCACCTCTATATGGGAAAGACGCAAAACAATTGTAATTCAGAAAAGTTTCGCGGCGTATATCTATACTTCGGTTCGCTATATGACTTTAGATTATATCAAATCGCACGAGGTTACCGATCAATACATTCAAGAAGTTTTAGAAAAAAATACCGTTTCGCAAATTAGCTATAATGCAATCGAAGATTCTATTTATTATGATGAATTGCAAAAAGCGGTTGACGAAGCGGCAGCATTACTCCCTAAAAAATCAAAAGAGGTTTTTATTCTGAGCCGAGTAAAACATTACACCAATAAAGAAATCGCCGAAGAATTGAATGTTTCAATCGAGACTGTAAAATACCATATTACATATTCGCTGAAATTCATGCGCACTTATTTGGGCGAATTCAATTAAAAGTAAACTTCAGATTAAGAATACAGCTTTTTTCTTAACAGAAGCGTAACCTTTTGCGCCTACCTAAAATTACAATTCCCAAGACATACTATTAAAGACATAAAGAAATTATAATGCCTGAAAATTCAAATAACGAAATCAAAATTTTTTTAGAAGGAAAGTACTCTCCAAAAGGACAAGAAATGTGGAACAAATGGTACGATCGTACTGATGATTTTTTTGATAATATGGAAGTGGTTCAATCTGACCGCTCAAAACTGAAAAAAGAATTAAGACAAATAAAGAATACGAGTAAAGTTATTTCTCTCACATACAAAAACTGGGCTGTTGCGGCTTCTTTGGTTTTCCTTGTCGGATTATCTGTGTTTTTCTATTCGACAAAAAATGCTGTAGAAAGTAAACAGTTTGCGGTAAAACTAGGAGAACATGCGAAAATAAAATTAAGCGACGGCACAAAAATCTGGTTAAATGCAGGAAGTGTTCTTAAATATCCGAAAGAATTTAAAGGCGACACAAGAGAAGTTTATTTAAGTGGTGAAGCTTTTTTTGATGTAGCCAAAGACAAGAAACATCCTTTTATCATTCATACCAATAAAATGGACACCAAAGTTCTAGGAACCAGTTTTAATGTTCAAGCTTATCCGGATCAAAAGATGCAAGAAGTTTCAGTTGCAACAGGAAGAGTAAACGTGAAATCGACTGTTACAGATGAAAATGTCTTTGTAACGCCAGGTCAGAAAGTGGTCTTTAAATCTCAGGATAATAAACTTCAAGCTTTTAAAGATATTCCGGTAAATACCATTTCGCTATGGCGAAAAAATATTATGGTTTTTGAAGAAACACCTCTTTCTGAAGTTGTGGCCACAATCGGTCGTAATTATAATGTTGCGATTGAAGTCAAGAACAAGAATTTAAACGATTTAAAGATTAGCGCCTATTTTAAAGAACTGCCTGCTGATCAGGTAATTGGACTGGTATGCAATATCGTTAATGCCCAATATAAAAAGGATTCTGGGGTTTACAAAATCGAATAATTCTTTAAACAATAAAAATAAAACTACGTAGCAAACTATAAACAAAACAATTACACTAAATCTAAAAACTATGAATGAAAAGCAAATGCGGTATGCCAGCATAAGGACAATAGGAACAAAATTATTCCTATTTATGACTTTGTTTTTTGCGGCACTAACAGTAAAAGCTGGGAATGTTGACATTAATAAAAGAGTCACTTTAAAAGTTGATAATGAGAGTATAAAAAATATATTTCAAAAAATTGAAAATCAGGTTGATGTGCATTTTATGTACGAAAGCAGCCAAGTAAATGCCAATCAGAAATTAAGTTTAAAACTGAATAATGTAACGCTTGAACAAGCGCTGGATAAAATTTGCGGAAATGTGCTTCGATATGAGATTGTGAGTAATAATATCGTAATTAAGAAAAATCAAAAAGTCACTTCTTCAGATCAAAATAAAATCACTGTTTCGGGAACTGTTTTTGGCGGAGATGACAATATGCCTTTGCCAGGAGTTGGAATTAAAGATAAAGGTTCAGACGCAGCAACAGCAACAGATTTTGACGGAACATTCAAATTAGAAGTAAACTCTTCTGAAGCGACACTTATTTTTTCTTATGTGGGTTATGTAACGCAAGAAGTAAAAGTTACGAGTTCACAAAATATCACGGTAAAATTAGCAGCCGATGTAAAACAGCTTCAAGAAGTTGTGGTAATGGGATATGGTAGCGTGAAAAAGAATGAAGTTTTAGGAGCGGTTGGTTCTGTTTCTATGAAAGAAACTTCTAGCAGAACCTACAACAATGCAGCTGAATTATTGCAAGGAACGGTTGCTGGGGTTACCGTAATCAACGATGGTGGTGACCCAACGGCATCGCCAACAATCAACATTCGTGGTATTGGATCTTTGAATGCTGAAACGCCTTTAATCGTTTTGGACGGAATCATTTACAGTGGCTCTTTAAACACGATAAATCCAAATGATATTGCCTCGATAAACGTTTTGAAAGATGCGGCTTCTGCAGCAATTTACGGTGCAAGAGCTTCTGGTGGAGTAATTTTAATTACGTCTAAAAAAGGAGTTTCAGACAAAATTAATGTCAATGTAAACTACCAAGGAGGTTTTCAGAATGTAGCGAAAAAATTAGAGGTTTTAAACGCCGCAGAATATGCTGATGCCATGAATCTTGCAAGAGATAATGCAGGTTTGCCGAGAATTCCTGCTTTTGATCCTGCATTTGAGCCAACTGCAAGAACAACAAAGACCAATTGGATGGATGAAATTTTCCGTACAGGAGAAATTCAAGATCTGTCTCTTTCGGTAAATGGAAAAACAGAAAAATCTAATTTCTTTCTTTCTGGAAGCTACAGAAAAAACGAAGGTATTCTATTAAATACATACGGAGAGCGCTATACAGTAAGAGCAAATTCTTCTTTCAAATTGGCTGATAATTTTACAATTGGAGAAAATATTTCATACTCGTTGACTGATGGACAGACAGCCAATACTTCAAGTTCATATACAGGAGCAATTCAAGCCGCGATTTTGTATCCGCCAAACGCAACAATTTATAGAGAAGATGGTTCGGGTCAATTTGGTGGTGTTCCAGAAAAATATATTGGTTCTTACGGAGACGTTATCAATCCGGTGGCGTATTTAAAAAGATTAGACAATAAAAATCCAGTTTCTACCATTTTGATTAACCCGTATGCAGAATGGGAAATTGTTAAAGGTTTAAAAGTAAAATCGAATTGGGGTTATACTAGAATTCAGGATAATGCAACAGACTTTACAGTAAAGGTTACTGAGCCAGGAAAAATCTTCGACTTCAATAGATTGACACTGAAAAATATGACAGTTACCGATTTATTGAGCGAGCAGACTATCTCGTATGAGAAATCATTCGGAAAGCACAATTTAAAAGCGTTAGCTGGATATACGTATCAAGAAACTAAAAGAGATTTTTACACAGTTGAAGGAACTGGTTTTGACAACGAAGACCCATCACAGCGTTATTTATTAAATGCAAAATTAATTCAGCAAACGGCAGCAGGAAGATCAGATGAAATTATTTCTTCTTATGTGGGAAGAATCAATTACGATTTCAATCAGAAATATTTAATCTCGGGAATTGTTCGTCGCGACGGAACCTCAAAATTATTAGAAAATAACCGTTGGAAAGTGTATCCTTCTGTTTCTGCAGGTTGGTTAATTTCTGAAGAAAATTTCATGAAAGGTATTGAGCCAATCATCAGCAATTTAAAACTTCGCGCAAGCTGGGGACAAATAGGAAATTTAGGAAACCTTGGACCATATCAATTTAGTGTGCCTTTAGTGCAAACGCAAGCCTTAATTGGCGCTGTGCCATCAATTAATTATGGTTATGCGGAAAGCGAATTATCTAACCCAAATTTAAAATGGGAAAGCTCTGAACAGACCAACATTGGTTTAGATTTTACCATGCTAAATAATACTTTGGTTGGATCTGTTGATGCCTACGTAAAGAAAAACAAAGACATGTTGGTTCGTGACCAATTGCCTGGAGTTTCTGGAACCCCACAAGGAAGAATTGTAAACTCAGGAGATGTTGAAAACAAAGGAATCGAGGTTAGTGTAACGTATCAAAAAACTCGCGGAGAATTTAAATTTGATGTTACAGCAAACGCTGGATTCTTAAGTAATAGAATTGTTTCTATTAAAGACGATTTAAATTCATTAGAACCTCTTGGTTTAAGCAGAGTTCGTAGTTTGCCATTAGCCAATATTTACCAAGTCGGAAGCCCAGTTGGTGCGTTCTACGGATATGCTACTGATGGATTATTCCAAAGCAATGATGAGGTAAAAGCTTATGTAAACAAAGATGGTGTAATGTATCAGCCAAATGCGGTTGCTGGAGATATTAAATTTAAAGATGAAAATGGAGACGGCGTAATCAATAACAGCGATAGAGTGGTTTTAGGAAGTCCTTTCCCAAAAACAACTTATAGTTTGAATGCTAACTTCAAGTACAAAGGATTTGATATGAATATCTTTTTCAGTGGAGCCGCAGGAAATAGTGTTTTCAATGCTGTAAAACATACAGGTTTAAATGCTTCTTTCCCAGGTTACAATTTATTGGCTGATTCAAAAGATGCTTGGTCTCCAACCAACACCAATACAAATGTTCCAATTCTTTCGTCAACAGATAACAATAACAACTTCGGCCGTATTTCTGATTTATACATCGAAGACGCTTCTTTCTTAAGATTGAAAAACGTTTCGATTGGTTATACCGTTAAAGAAAGCTGGTTGAACGGAAAAGCGAAATTGAGATTCTTCATCTCTGGACAAAACTTATTTACGATTACCAATTATTCTGGAATGGATCCTGAAGTTGGACTTAAAAACTTCGGAATGGATTTAGGACGTTATCCGCTTTCTCGTATTTACATGACAGGTGTTAACGCAACTTTTTAAAAAATAAAAAACAATTAAAATGAAAAAAATAAGTCTTTTATTATTGAGTTTTGTGCTTTTGGTAAGCATTTCGGCTTGCGAAAGCGAACTTGATGTTGTGCCACAAGGAGCTCCTTCGAGCGGGAATTTCTGGAAAACACCAGCAGATGCAAAAGCAGGAGTAAATGCAATCTATGCTTTGTATTCTGATGATAATATGTACGGTCGTGGTTTCTTTTGGCTGAATAATGCCAGCGATGATATCGGAACAAAACCAAGACAAAATGCAGAAAGAATTAAAAACTTTATTGTAGACGGATCAGAATCGGATACTAAAGATATCTGGAGAATTCACTATGAAATTATGAAGCGTTGTAATGATGTGATTCGTAATATTCCAAATATTTCTTTGGATGAAAAAACAAGAAACGGAATGTTAGGAGAAGCTTATTTTAATCATGCTGTAATGCATTTAGAATTGGCTTATCATTATGGAGACGATCGTGCTGGAATTCCGATTCAGGACAGAGAAAATCCAACAAATGTTTATGTGTCTCGCGCTAAAAATGTAGCTGAAAATTACGCTTACATCGCTGCAGATTTAATCAAAGCCGCAGATTTATTGCCTTATTTTGACCAGCTTACGCCAGACAATTACGGACGCGCTCACAAAACAGCAGCTTGGGCTTATTTAGTGCGTACTTATTTATATGCAAAAGATTGGGACAATGCCATCAAATATGCCAATATGATTGTGGCTAGCGGAAAACACAAATTATTAGACAATTTTGAAGATGTGTTTAAAATCAGCAATAACTGGTCTTCAGAATATATTTGGTCGGTAACTTCAAGTGCAGAAAATACTTCTTTAGGTTCTATTTTTCCTGGAGTTTGTTTAGAAGATAAAGGTTGGGGAGTTTACAACGGATGGGGAAATTTCTATCCGACAAAAGAATTATTTGATACTTATGTTGCAAACGATAAAAGACGTAGCGCGACAATTTTACAAAAAGGAGACAAATTTGTTTATTTCGGAGAGACCGTAACTTTTAATGAAGGAAATCATGTTGTAAGTTCAAGTAACAGAACAGGTTATCAGTTTAAAAAATATATGGAGCCGTTCAGTTATCCAAAAACAACATCGGGCGGAGTAGACATTCGTTACGTAAATGCGAATGGAGACAAACCTTCGACAGCTTTAAATGTACCTCTTTTACGTTATGCTGATGTGATTTTGATGTTAGCAGAAGCGAAATTAATGAAAGGTCAAAACGCAGATACAGAAATCAATATGATTCGTCACCGTGCAGGTCTTGCAGATATTTCTGGTGCGACAATGGTCGATTTAAAAAGAGAGAGAAGATGTGAACTGGCAGGGGAATGGACAGACCGCCATTTTGATTTAGTGCGTTGGGGAGATGCAAAAGAAACCTACGCAAAACCATTGCACCATTATGACGGAAGCGTAATTTATCCTGCTCGTAATTTCAACCCTGCAATTCATCACGTTTGGCCAATACCGCCAGATGAAATCGCAGTAAGTAAAGGAGCTTTGACTCAAAACCAAGGTTGGTAAATCAATAATTTCATTGTGTTTTGTTAGTTTTTACACTGCAGTCTTAGTCAGGAGACTGCAGTTGTAAAAAAAAACAGAGTAAAGTTTGTCATTCCGAGGAACGAGGATTCACACTCGGGATTCGACAAAGATTGGAGATATTCTATACGGAATTTCTAGTGTGAATCCTCGTTCCTCGGAATGACAAATAGAACTTAATAAATTATAAAACCCATTTCTAATAAAGTTACCTACAGCTTTAAAAGAATAAAAATCATTTTCGATGAAAAAAATAATCACCCTTTTTTGTCTTCAATTTTGCTTGTTTGCTCAAGCGCAAGAATACAGTTCGTCTAACATTCATTCTCATAACGATTACGAAAGTAAATTACCATTTTATGGTGCCTATTCTAACGAAACAGGAGTTATAGAAGCCGATGTTTTTTTAGTGAATAACGAATTATTTGTAGCCCATACTTCTAAAGAAATTGCTCCTCACAATACCCTTAAAAGCCTGTATTTGGAACCGCTTTCTAATAAATTAAAAACTTTAGGCGGAAAAGCATATCCAAGCAATAAACCTTTGATTTTAATGATCGATATTAAGTCTGATGCCGATTCAACTCTAAAAGCAATTACACAACAGTTAAAGACTTTTCCAGATATTATTTCGAATAAAAACATAAAAGTGGTTATTTCTGGAAACAGGCCTTTACCGTCATTATGGAAGGAATATCCAGATTTTATTTATTTTGACGGAAGACTGAATGAAAGCTATACTCCTGACCAATTGGCAAGAGTTGAGATGATCAGTGAAGATTTACATGAAATCACAGTTTGGAACGGAAAAGGTGTTTTGACGCAGCCAGATGCTGAAAAAATTCAGGCAATTATCAAAAAAGTTCACGGTCAAAACAAGAAGATAAGATTCTGGGCTACGCAAGACAACGTGAATACGTATATGACTTTGATGAATTTAAAAGTTGATTTTATCGGAACGGATAAAGTTGCCGAACTAACTCAATTTATAAATAACATTAAAACGACATTTTACCAGAATACAGAATTTCATCAAGCTTATGTTCCTAAAAATGGTTTCAAGAATAAACGCCCAAAAAACGTTATTCTTTTAATTGGTGACGGAATGGGATTAGCGCAAATTTATTCTGGATATACGGCAAATAAAGGGCAATTAAGTTTGTTTAATATTCCGACACAAGGATTTTCAATCACAAAAGCTTCAGATAGTTATATTACAGATTCGGCAGCAGGAGCAACGGCAATGGCTACGGGACATAAAACCAATAACCGTTTTATAAGCGTTGATGAACAGGGAAAACCGCTTCAGACGATTGCAGAACAGTTGGCAAAGAAAAACTATAAAACGGCGATTATTTCTGCTGGAAATATTACAGACGCGACTCCAGCGGCATTTTATGCGCATCAGCCAGAAAGAAGTTTAAGCGAACCAATTGCGAACGATTTTCTTTCAAGTCCGTCGGATATTTTGATTGGAGGAGGGCAGAAAGAATTTATTTCTAGAAAAGATGGTAAAGATTTGTCTAAAACCTTAATTGAAAAAGGATATACTTTCTCAGATAAATTTGCAAGTTTGGATACTATTAAAAACAGCAGATTTGTAGTTTTAGAAGATGCAGCGGTAGTTTCTATGAAAAATGGGAGAGGAGATTTTTTGACTAAATCTTTAGCGAAAGCGACAACTACTTTTTCAAAAACAAAGAATCCGTTTTTTATAATGGCTGAAGGCGCTCAAATCGATTACGGCGGACACCAAAATAACGTGGAATATGTTGTGAGGGAAATGCTTGATTTTGACAAATTGGTTGGTCAAGCGATGGAATTTGTAGATAAAAATCCAGAAACTTTATTAATCGTAACCGCAGATCACGAAACGGGCGGATTATCATTAATTGACGGAAGTATTGAAAAAGGGTACGTTCACGGAAGTTTCAGTACCAACGATCATACGGCAATTCCCGTTCCTGTTTTTGCTTACGGGCCAGGATCTGAAAAATTCATGGGAGTGTATCAGAATACAGCAATTTATGACAAGATTATGGAATTGATAGGAGGGAAATGATTTCTTTTCAAATGATAAAATTCAAAAAAGCCTCCGATTTGGAGGCCTTTTTAATTATTTTCCTTTCAATAAATTGATGCTTACCGTTGCTGTATCTGCATCTGGAAATCGCTTAAAAATTGATTTGTCCGGAAATAATCCTGCTTCTGCGGCAATGGCATTAAAAACATCAATTTCAACAATATACTGATCAGAAAAACCATGTGTGGCATCATAAGCTGTTGCTGGAGTTCGGCCTAAATTATTGGCTGTCAATTTAGGATTTATGGTATGAAGTTCAATCAGAAGCAAACCAAATTTGTGTACATATGGTGACCATTTTTGTAAATGTTCCAAAAGATTGTCTTCAACCAGATTATTGCTAATTCTTTTTCCTCTGTAAGCAAATGCACCAGTTGAGGTACTAACTCTGTTTGGACTAATATGTTTCGGCTCTTGCCAAATTCTGTTGTGATCTAGAAAAGTCCTCACATTTAGAAGATCTTTCAAATCAATATTATAATTTTCTTTCAGATCTTCTGCAAGTAAATCAGGACGTCCGATATCGCCCCAAATTACTTTTGCCCAAATATCTGCATTTATCAGATTGGCTCTAGTTACTTTTAGGGCAGTTTGGTTATAATCAACTCCAACTATAAATAGCGGATATTCGTCGAGCATTTTTCCTCTTAAAGTTTGTCTGTCGATTACTTCAAAAATATGCTGTAAGAAAGCGCCATTTCCGCACCCCATATCTAGAATTCCTTTTGGCTGTTCTTCAATAGGAAGATTAAAAAGCTTGATCAGGATTTCATCAACCACTTTAAAATAAGTGTCGTGAGCGCCACCGCTTCCCCAAACGTTCATTTCACGATCTACATGAAGTTCGTTTTCGCCTTCAGCCGTTCTCAAAATATCTGGATTGCCAAAAATTAATTCTTCGATTTTGGCAAAAGTTGGCAGATAAGAAACTGTTACGCCATAAGCGCTGGCTCTTTTGGCAAAGAATAAACCTGCTTCGGTAAATTGATAATTACCGTTTTTTTCCAGAAACCAACCCAGATGGACAAAAAAGTCTAAAATCTTTTTAAAATTTTCTGGTGATTTATGAAACTCTTCGGGTCTGAAAGAAGTTTCCATAAAATATTTATGAAACATTCCGTTCATTGCCAATCGCACAATTGTTGGACCAATCAAATAGCCTTCAATATGTTTTAAAATCTGTTCTTGGATACTGTTTTTCAGAGGATCTTCTGAAGGTTCAATTCCGTATCTTTTTTTATACTTTTCAAAAATAATATTGAGTTTTTCAAAAGGAACATCTTCAAACAAACGTGGATGAAAATGTATCGATAACTGAAGCAATTCAACAACATCTTCGTAGAGATAAAATAATGAAAATGCTGTTTTTGTTTTTTCGTTTATCGAAATCGTGATTTCCTGCTTTTTATTATCAACTTCATAATCCAGAAATCCCTGAGAAGCCAAAACTCGCAAACCTACATTCAGATAACCTTCGTTGGCTTTAAAAGTAGCAGAAAGCTCAGATAATGTGAGCTTTTCTTTGTTTAATATAAATTCTAAAACCGATTTGTTTTTGAATGCAACTGCTACAGGAGCACTCACTAATCCGTCAAGATGTCTGAAAATGGAACCTAAAAGTTGTGATTTATCGGTCATAATACAAAGAGTGAAGGTTAGATTAAAAATAGTGATTTTTTTCTTACGTGTTACATGCGTTTGCTGTTGTACTAAGATTTTGTTTTTGATTTTTCTAAAAAAAAAGCTGATGTGCAATAATCGCCATTTTTGAACTTTTTTCGCAAAAACAAACACTAAAAATCTTTAATAACGCCATCAAAATTCACCTAAAATAAGATAAAAAACGTAAAATATTTATTAAAAGTCAAAATGACAATAACTAATCAAAAACCAGTATTTGCTGAATATTTCATTTTATTTTGTAGAAAAAAAAGCGATTTATTGAAAAAAAATTTTACTAAAACGTTTTTGTAAGTTTCACTTGCATATATTTGCGATGTACTAAAATATTCAACAATAAATTTTTTGTCCGATGAAAAAGATTACAATTAGAGATATTGCGAAACAGGCAGAAGTTTCTATTTCTACTGTGTCTTTTGTGATCAACGGAAAGGGCGAAAAAATGGCTATTAGTCCAACGGTAATCAAAAAGGTTCAGGATGTAGCGCAAAAACTGCAATACAAACCAAGTATGATCGCAAGCAGTCTGCGAACAGGAAAAACAAGATCAATCGGACTTATTGTAGAAGATATATCCAACCAGTTTTTTGCAGATTTGGCTAGAGTTATAGAAGACGAAGCAAAAAATATAGATTACAGAGTTTTTTATTGCAGTACAGGAGATGATAATAACCGTTCAGAAGAATTAGTGCAAAGTCTTTTGCAGGCAAATGTTGAAGGTTTTATTATTACGCCGACTCGAAATTTAGAGAAAACAATTGGTCAGCTTTTAAAATTGCAAAAACCTGTTGTCTTGATTGACCGATATTTTGCCAACCAAAAAGTAAGTCACGTTCTAATGGACAATTATGAAGCATCTTATTCGGCGACTAAATTTTTAATCAGCAAAGGAAAAAAGAATATCGCCGTTGTGAATAATGAGTCTGGAATGATTCAGATGAAGTTAAGAGAAAAAGGATATGTAGAGGCGTTAAAAGAAGAAGGAATCTATAACGAAAAGTATACGCTTCATATAGATTATCATGCCAGTGAACATAGCAGAATTGAGACTATTATAAATTTCTTTAAGAAAAATAAAGAGATAGATGCCGTTCTTTTTTCAGCCAACTATCTTGGACTAGCAGGGCTCCAAGCTTTTAGGAATTTGAAATACAAAATTCCAGAAGATGTTTCTGTGATAAGTTTTGATGATCATGACAGCTTCAAATTGCATACACCAACAATCTCAGTCATTGCACAGCCTATTGAAGAAATTGCCGTCAAATCGATACAACTGTTAATGAGCCAGATGACAAACTTTGAAGATTTCAAAATAGAAAAGGTTCTCAAGAAAGGAACTTTGATTCTAAGAGAATCTGTTTAATCAACCCAATATTTCGATTTAAGATTTAAAATGAAAAAAAACGATTTTTTTTAATCAATTCACTAAAACGATTTAGTAAGATTTGTCCTTGATTTACTTACGATTACGATCCATTAAAAACCGAAAACAGCTGTAATGATACATTTTTATTCGAGCTGTGATATTTAAAATAGAGTACAATTTTTTTATTAATTATTTAAAAACAAACACAAATCAACAAAACAAAATCAAAACCAATAACCAAAAAAACGCTTATGAGACGAATATTAGCAGTGTTAGGAGTGATATTGCTTAGCAGTTTGAGTGCTGCCGCGCAAAATCGATTAATAACCGGTATAGTTACAGATGCAGAGAACAAGGGAATTGTCGGTGCATCAATCGAAGTTCAGGGTAAACCATTTAGTGCTATTTCAGACGCCGAAGGTCGATTTAGAATGAATGTTCCTGAAGGTAAAGTTGTCCTTAATGTATCTTCTATGGGGTTTCAGTCACAATCTGTGGCAGTTCAAGAAAAAGATACAAGAGTTGCAGTTACGTTAGTTGAAACTACACAAGAATTAAAAGATGTTGTTGTAACTTCATTTGGAGTTAAAAAACAAAAGAAAAGTTTAGGTTACGCAGTTGGAGAACTAAAAGGCGAAGACCTGACAAAAAATAAAGAAATTAACTTAGGAAACGCGCTTCAAGGTAAAATTGCCGGAGTAAACGTTTCGGCACCAGTTACTGGACCTTCAGGTTCTAGTCGTGTGGTAATTCGTGGAGCAACTTCTGCGTCAGGGCTTAATCAGCCGTTGTATGTTGTTGACGGAATTCCGATTGATAATACGCAGCAAGGAAATGCAGGAATGTGGGGAGGTGCAGATAAAGGAGATGGTATGTCTTCTTTTAACCCAGATGATATCGCTTCGATGTCTGTATTAAAAGGTAGTGCGGCTTCTGCTCTTTATGGATACAGAGGATCAAATGGTGTTATCTTAATTACAACTAAAAAAGGTAAAAACGGAACGGGAATTGGAGTAGATTTTAGTACAAATTCTTCTTTTAATACACCTGCAAGCCTTTTAAAATGGCAGGATCAATATGGTGCTGGAGCTCCAAACGCGAGTGGTGTGCCAACTAGATTTAACAATTTGCAGGAACTTAGAGATTCGTATTATTTTTCATGGGGAGATAAATACGACGGAACGCCATCTTTATCACTTGATGGTAAGACAAGACCGTATCAAGCTTATGGAAAAGATAATGTTGAGAATTTCTATAGAACTGGATATTCTTTCAGTAATACTTTAGCAATTTCTGGTGGAAATGAATCAACAAACTTTAGATTGTCTTTCGGAAATACTAAAGACGAATCGATAATGCCAGAAACTACATTTGGAAGAAACAACGTCGCTTTGAGTTTAAACTCGGCTCCAAATAAAAAAATCAGCATAGAGACTAACGCTCAGTACATTTCTGAGAAAAGTCACAATCGTCCATATTTGAATGACTCACCAAGAAATCCGTCTTTTCCGACTACTTTCATGACTACAGGTTCAGATATCAGATGGTTAAGCAATCCTTATGATGCTAACGGAGGAGAAGAAGACTTTTTAGGGGCAAACGTATATCATACAAACCCTTATTTTGCTACAAAATCTCCATTAAATGATGATCTTAGAAAGCGTTTTATTGGTTCGGCAAAAGTAAATTATAACATTACAGATAAAATTTATGCTAAAGCTGTTATTGGTATTGACGATGTTAATTATGAATATACTGAAATTGAGCCTACTGGAATAAATTATAATCCAGGCGGATCTATCGAAAACAGAATTGAAACTCGTTCTGAGGTAAATGCTTCTGGTTTCTTAGGTTACAAAGGAGATATTGCTAAAGATATTTCGTTGGATGCTTTTATTGGAGCAAACCGTCAGCACAACAGATACAGCGGTATTAAAATGAAAGGAAACAACTTTATTGTTCCGTTCGAATATTTCTACGGAAATACGCAGCCTGATAAAACAGAAAAATTATTCTCAGAAAGCGAAGTAAACTCTCTTTTCTATTCTGCCGATCTTGGATATAAAGATTTCTTATTCTTAAGTTTAACAGGTCGTGAAGACTGGTTTTCAACATTAGATCCTGCAAACAACAGTACTTTCTATCCTTCTGTAAGTTCAAGTTTCATTTATTCTGAAGTTTTAGGACTTCCTGAGTGGATGTCATATGGTAAGGTTAGAGTAGGTTGGGGTAACGTTGGAGGTGCATTGCCAGAAGCTTATGCTTTAGCATTGACTTACACTACGCCAGACGGACAAACAGATTCATTAGGACAGCCAATTTTGGGTGTAAACGGAGAAACGATTCCAAACAGAACTTTAAAACCTTATAATGTAAGTACAATTGAGTTTGGTTTTGAAAATACATTCTTCAATAACAGAGTGAGTACAGATTTGACTTTCTACAGCAAAAAAACTACAAATGATATTACAGATGCTGACGTTTCTCAAGCTTCAGGTTATAGAACAACAAAAATCAACGTTGGTGAAATCCTAAACAAAGGGGTGGAGTTTGCTGTTAATGTGAAAGCTATTAAGACGCCAAGTTTTTCTTGGAACGTAGGTTACAATTTTGCGTACAATGATAGCGAGGTTCTGAATCTTTCTGATAAAATTACGACAAAAACATTAGAAGGAAACAGAGATGGAAGAGCTAATGTAGTTTTAGAAAAAGGACAGCCATTTGGAGTGATTAAAGCGTACGACTATTTAAGAGATGCAAACGGAAATATTATTCTTGATACAAATGGTAAATTCTTAAGAGGAAATTTAATTATTGCAGGACAAGGTGTTGCGCCAATGTCTATGGGACTTTCAAATGATTTCTCTTATAAAAATTTCACACTTTCAGTTTTTGTTGATGCTAAATTCGGAGGAGAAATCTACTCGGCTACAAACCAGTTAGGAACACGTTACGGATTATCTGAAATTACACTTCCAGGTCGTGAAAATGGTGTTCAGGTAAGCGGAACAGATGTGAACGGAAATCCAGTTAATAAAACCGTTTCGGCATACGATTACTGGAGAAGCTACAGTGATGTAACATCAAACTTTGTTTACGATGCTGATTTTGTTAAGCTTAGAGCAATTTCATTTGCTTACAACTTCCCAAAAGCATACTTGCAAAAAACACCATTCCAGTCTGTTAGTTTAGCATTTTCTGCTCATAATTTATGGACTATTTATGACAAAGTTCCAAACATCGATCCTGAGTCAAATTACTCAAACAGTAATGCTCAAGGTATGGAGAGAGCTTCTATGCCATTGACAAGAAACTATGGTTTTTCGCTTAATGTCAAATTCTAATTCTTAAAAAAGATGAAAAATAGATATATCAAAATATTTTGTGTCGCAATTGTTGGTGCTTTGACATTAGCTTCATGCGATAAAGGATTCGAAGAAATGAATAAGAATCCAAATGCTTTAACAGATCCAGCTGTAAAATCTATGTTTACGCTTGCCGAAATTTATGTTGACGGACAAGATTTTTCTAATACAAGAGGAAACAATTTATACGCGGCGCAAATCGTGCAGCAGTTTTCTTCGCTTGGAGGGCCAGGTTCAAAATACACGTATTCTTCTGAGTATTCTGCAGCGCTTTTTGGAGAAACTTACGGAAAAGGACTAAATCAGATTTTCCAATTATTGTCTGCAGTAGAAAATACGCCTGAGAATACCAATATGATTCAAGCTTGTAGAATCATGAAAGTTTTCTTGTTCCAAAAATTAACGGATACTTATGGTGAAGTTCCTTATTTTGATGCTGGAAAAGGATACAACGGAAACGTATTTTCTCCAAAATATGACACACAAGAAGCAATCTACAATGATCTTTTAAAAGAACTGGACGAAGCTGGAACTGCGCTTGATGCAGGAAAGCCATTTGTTGGAAATGCTGATTTGTATTACCAAAGTGATGTTGCAAGATGGAAAAAATTAGCAAACTCTTTAATGTTAAGAGTAGCAATGCGTCTGTCTAAAGTAAACCCTGCGAAAGCAAAAGAATATGTAGAAAAAGCCTATGCAAAAGGTGTTTTCACTTCAAATGATGACAGTTTGGTTTTAAAGCATGATGCAGGTCCTGCAGGAGTTAAAACCAATCCAATTACATCATCTTGGGTTAGAAACGATTTGAATGGAGGAGAATCTAATATCAAATTCAGTAAAACGTTTATCGATATGTTGAAAAACACAAACGATCCACGTTTAAGAATTTATGCAAAACTTGAAGCTACAGGAGATAACAATCCAACAAGTCAGCAAGGTTTGGCAAATGATGCAAAAGAATTTCCAGGAGGAGATAAAAAACTGTTTTCAGATCCAAATACGTCTACAGTATTGCGTTTAGATGCTCCAACATTAATTATGTCTTATGCCGAGGTTCAGTTTTTATTGGCAGAAGCTGCAGTAAAAGGATGGAACGTTGGCGGATCGGCTCAGACTTATTATGAAAACGGAGTAAGAGCGGCGATGAATATTTTAACCATTTTTGGAGATAAAGTGCCAGCAGTTTCATTAGCAGAATACAACACTTACATTACAACATATCCATTTAAATCTGCAGGAACAGAAGCGCAGAAAATCGAACAGATTATCACTCAAAAATGGATTGTGCTTTTATTCAACGGTTTTGAAGCGTTCTCAGAATACAGAAGAACAGGTTATCCAGTTTTAGTTCCTGTAAATGATCCGACAGGAGAAACTCAAGGAACAATTCCAAGAAGATTAATTTATGATCAGTCAGAACTTATTACAAATGAGGCTAATTATAAAGCAGCAATTCAACGTCAAGGTTTAGATTTAATGACCACAAGAATCTGGTGGGACAAATAATTTTTAAATTGGTTGGTTAGTTTAAATAAGTCGGGTAATGAGCATACCCGGCTTATTTTTAAAATCTGCAATTGATTGATCTGAAAAGCAAATATTTGAAAAGTTATTTTACAGATTCAAATACCCTTTTTTTCGCATAAAACAAATTTGGTTCTGCTGAAAAAGATGGATTTTATTTTCTGTATTTTAAAAATTTCAAAATAATATACTTAAAGTTTATTTCAGTTATTTGAGTTTAAAAACAATCCATATCAAAATCAAAATAAAGCATAAGGCAGTGGTAAAGAAGATATTTCTAGTTGTATTTTAGAGTTACTAACAAAGAATAAATTCTCAAGAGAAGGAATAGGTGCGGTCAGTTCTTTCCTTCTCTAAAACTGCCAAATTACTTACCTTTTTTAGTAATTTTAGAAGGTATAAAATATTACTCAGTAAAATGAATTATCAAAATAAACTTCATTGGATAATGTCTCTCTGTCTGGCAGGTTTTACAACAATTGCCTTTTCGCAGAAAATTGATTTAAAAAGCAATTGGACATATCGTGAAGAAAAAACACAAAAATGGTATTCGGCAAATGTTCCAGGAGAAATTCATACAGATTTGCTCAACAGCAAATTAATACCAGATCCATTTTACAGAGATAACGAAAAAAAACTGCAATGGATCGAGCGCAAAAACTGGGAATATAAAACGGCTTTTCAGGTTACAGCAAATATGCTGAAAAAGAAAAATACAGAATTAGTTTTTGACGGATTAGATACTTATGCATCAGTTTATGTAAACAATCAATTAGTTTTAAAAGCCGATAATATGTTCCGTCAATGGCGTGTTGACGTTAAAAAAGTCTTGAAATCTGGAAATAATGATTTACGAATCGTATTTCAATCGGCTCAAAATGTGGTTGATTCATTGGCAAAAAAAGATTATCCATTTGTAATTCCAGACAATCCGCGTGCTTATGTACGTAAAGCACAATATCATTTTGGCTGGGATTGGGGACCAAAATTTACCACTTGCGGAATCTGGAAAACGCCAAGATTTGAAGCTTACGACGAAAAAGAACCTGAGAAACCTTATGTTTTAAATCGAAAAATTGAATTAATACAAGACAAAGACAGTCTTGGTCGCTCTTTTTATTTTAAAATTGACGGAAAGCCAGTTTATATGAAAGGAGCCAATTATATTCCATCAGATGCTTTTCTTTCGAGAGTGACCAAAAAAGAATATGAAAAAATAGTTTTATCTGCCAAAGAAGCCAATATGAATATGCTTCGCGTTTGGGGCGGAGGCATTTATGAAGACGATTATTTCTACGATTTATGCGATAAATATGGCATAAATGTCTGGCAGGATTTTATGTTTGCAGGCACAATGGTTCCGGGAGACGATGCTTTTTTTGATAATGTAAAAAAAGAAGTTCAATATCAGGTAAAAAGACTGCGCCATCATCCAAGCATCGTTTTATGGTGTGGAAACAATGAATCTGATGAAGCCTTTAAAAACTGGGGCTGGATGAAAAGTTTCAAAATTTCAAAACAAGATTCAATCCGTTTGTGGAAAGATTATACGCGTTTATTTCATGACAGTATTCCAAAATGGGTAAAAGAAGTAGATGGAAAACGCCCCTATTTAAGTTCTTCGCCATTATACCATTGGTCAAAAGCAAAAAGTGTAACCGAAGGAGACAGTCATTATTGGGGAATTTGGTGGGGATTGGAAGATATTGAAGCCGTTCAGAAAAAGACAGGAAGATTTGTGAGCGAATATGGAATGCTGTCTTTGCCAAATTATAATTCAATTGAGAGTTTTACTTCGCCAGAAGATCGACATTTATATTCAGATATACTTAAAGTACATTTAAAAGCAGGTAAAGGTTTTGAAAAATTAGATTCCTATCTCGGCAGGTATTTCATTGATGCTTCGAAAATAAAAAACTTGAATCTGGAAGATTATGCCTATTTGAGTCAATGTCTGCATTATTATTCAATAAAAAATATTGTAGGCACACATCGTTCTAAAGCACCTTATAATATGGGAACTTTAGTTTGGCAATTAAATGATTGTTGGCCCGTAGCAAGCTGGAGTATCACAGATTACAATAATCGACAGCCAAAAGCAGCTTGGTATGCCATAAAAGAAGCATACAGAGACGACATAAAACTAGAAACCGATTTTACGCATCCGAAAAATTTAGCATTAGAAGATCCAAAAATTAGTTGGGAGATAAAAGGAAATAGCGTAATTGTAAAAGCTCAAAAAATGGCAAAATACATTTGCATTTCCATGAAAGGCTATAACGGAAAATGGAGTGATAATTATTTTGATTTAAAAGCGGGAGAAGAAAAAATAATTTCGTTTGAAGGGAAAATAGCAAAGCCTGAGATTAAGATTTATTCTTTGTTTGAGGTTTTGAAAAGGTACTGAGGTTCTAAGTTGCAAAGGGACAAAGGTTTTTCGTAGAGACGCACCGCAGTGCGTCTAAAACACAGAATAAAAAAAATAAAAATATGAGAATACTATTTAGCGGTTTTTTGGCTTTGAGTTTACTTTTTGCCAATCCAGCAATTTCACAGCAGAAAAAGGGAAAACAAACAGATATAAATTACACGCAATATGTAGATCCGTTTATTGGTTCGGCGGGACATGGCCACGTGTTTGTGGGCGCAAATGTTCCTTTTGGAGCCGTACAGTTGGGACCTGTAAATATTTTTGAAGGTTGGGATTGGTGCAGCGGTTATAATTATGCCAGCAATACGATTTTAGGTTTTACGCACACACATTTAAGCGGAACCGGAATTGGAGATTTAAATGATATTCTGGTGCTTCCTGTAAGCGGAAAAGTCGGTTTGACCAAAGGCACAAAAGAAGATATGGTAAACGGCTACGGCTCGTATTTCTCTCATAAAAACGAAGTGGTAAAACCTGGGTATTACAGCGTTTTATTGGATAAATATAAAGTGAAAGCCGAATTGACGGCCAGCGAAAGAGTTGGTTTTCATAAATATACTTTTGAAAACACGAACGATTCACATATTTTAATTGATCTTGCAGACGGAATTGGCTGGGACAGACCGGTAAAAACGTTCATTAACAAAATTAGCGATACTAAGATTGAAGGATATCGCTATTCTACAGGTTGGGCTACAGATCAGCGCATTTATTTTGCAATGGAATTCTCTGAACCGATTAGCAATATGATAGTTTATGACAGTACTGCTGTAGTTAAAGGAACAGAAGGGGAAGGCTTAAAAATAAAAGCAGTTTTAGATTTTAAAACCTTAAAAAATAAACAGATTTTGGTAAAAGTCGGAATTTCTCCAGTTAGTACAGAAAATGCATCAGCTAATATAAAAGCAGAAATTCCGAATTGGGATTTTAATGCGATTGTAAAACTGGCAGATTCAAAATGGAACAAGGAGTTAAACAAAGTTCAGATAAAAGCAGACGAAAAAACAATGAAAGTCTTTTATACTTCATTGTACCATACCATGTTTGCGCCTTCTATTTTTAATGATGCCAACGGAGATTACTTAGGGACTGATAAAAAGGTTTACGAAAAAGCCAATTTTACCAATTACACTACTTTTTCGCTTTGGGATACTTACCGCGGACTGCATCCATTATACACCATTACACAGCCAGAAAAAATTAATGATATTGTAAAATCGTTTTTAGCGATTTATCAGCAGCAAGGAAGATTGCCTGTTTGGCATTTAATGGGCAACGAAACCAATACGATGAACGGAAATCATTCTATAGCGGTTATTGTTGATGCGTATTTAAAAGGGTACCGTGATTATGATATCAATTTGGCATATGAAGCGATCAAAAAAACGGCAATGCAAACCCGCGACGGGATGGATTATGTTCAGAAACTAGAATATATTCCTGCTGATAAATTATTAGAGTCTGTTGGAAATGCTTTAGAATATGCTATCGATGATTACTGCATCGCTTTAATGGCAAAAGCTTTAAACAAAACAGAAGATTATAATTATTTTACGAAAAGAGCCAATTTATACAAACAGTATTTTGATAAAGAAACCACTTTTATGCGTGGTAAATTGACCAATGGAAATTGGAGAACGCCATTTAATCCGCTATCATCTGCACACCGTAAAGACGATTATGTTGAAGGAAATGCGTGGCAGTACACTTGGTTGGTTCCGCAAGATCCGTACGGTTTGATCGATTTATTTGGAAGCGAAGAAAAATTTATTGCTAAACTCGATTCACTTTTCTTACTGACAGATAAAGTAGAAGGAGAAGATGTCTCGCCAGATATTAGCGGTTTAATTGGTCAATATGCTCACGGAAACGAACCTAATCATCACATTCCGTATTTGTATGCGTATGCAGGACAACCGTGGAAAACAGCAAAATTAATTCGTGAAATCGATGATAAATTTTATTCTACAAAACCAGACGGATTATGCGGTAATGAAGATTTAGGGCAAATGTCGGCTTGGTACATTCTGTCTTCAATGGGGTTCTATTCCGTTAATCCCGCAAATGGAGTATATGTTTTAGGAAGTCCGCTAGTAAATACTGCCGTGATTCATCATACAAAAGATATTTCTTTTACGATAAATGCGGTTAACAACAGCGCTTCAAATATCTATATCCAAAAAGCAGAATACAACGGAAAACCATATACAAAATCATACATCACACAAGATATGATTGTAAAAGGGGGAGAATTAAAATTGTATATGGGAAACAAACCATCAGCAACTTGGGGAGTTAAGAAAGAGGATAGACCTCAATAATTTAAGATTTCTGATTTAAGATTTCCTTGTATGTATTTAGACAAAGATTAAAAGCTTAAAGCTTACGGCTTAAAGCATAAAGCAAAAAATATGAAAATAAAAAGTTTAATTTTTTTAGGAATAGTACAGTCCTGTCTTTTTTTAAATGCACAGGTAAAAGCCTTAGATCCTGTAGAATATGTAAACCCTTTAATGGGAACGCAATCGCTGCATAATCTTTCCAACGGAAATACGTATCCCGCAATCTGCAGGCCGTGGGGAATGAATTTCTGGACGCCGCAAACAGGAAAAATGGGCGACGGATGGGCTTACACATATACAGCAGAAAAAATCAGAGGATTTAAACAGACACATCAGCCATCACCTTGGATGAATGATTACGGTCAGTTTTCGATCATGCCTGTTACGGGGAAGTTGGCTTTCGCCGAAGACGAACGTGCAAGCTGGTTCAGTCATAAAGCAGAAGTTTCAAAGCCATATTATTACAGCGTTTATCTGGCAGATCATGATGTTACGACAGAAATTACCGCAACAGAAAGAGCAGCACATTTTCAAATCACATTTCCAGAAAACGAACACTCTTATATTGTAGTTGATGCTTTTAATAAAGGATCATACATCAAAATTTTCCCTTCAGAAAATAAAATTATTGGTTATACAACTCGTAACAGTGGTGGTGTTCCAGACAATTTTAAAAACTTTTTTGTGTTGTATTTTGATAAGCCATTTACAGTAAATTCTACTTTTAATGACAAAACTTTAGAAAAAGGAAAATTAGAATTAACGGCTGGCCACGCTGGCGCTGTAGTGGGCTTTAAAACTAAAAAAGGAGAAAAAATAAATGTAAAAATCGCATCATCTTTTATAAGTTTTGAGCAAGCCGAATTAAACTTAAAAAACGAATTAGGAACTGCTTCATTCGAAGAAACTCTAGCACAGTCTAAAAATGAATGGAACAAAGTTTTAGGGAAAATTGACGTAGAAGATACAAATGAAGAGCAATTGAAAACCTTTTATTCTTGTTTGTACCGTACGGTTTGTTTTCCTCAAAAACAATATGAAATCAATAAAGACGGGGATATAATACATTACAGCCCATATAACGGAAAAGTTCTGCCTGGTTATATGTATGCAGGAACTGGATTTTGGGACACATTCCGTGCTTTATACCCTTTGTTAAATTTGGTTTATCCTTCTATAAACAAAGAAATGCAAGAAGGATTAATAAACGATTATAAAGAAGGCGGATTTCTACCGGAATGGTCTAGTCCAGGTTTTAGAAATGTAATGGTAGGAAATAATTCAGCTTCTGTAGTTTCAGATGCTTATATGAAGGGATTGCGCGGTTATGATATCAATACTTTGTATGAAGCTTTGCAGCATGGAGCAAATAACGAAGGACCAATGGATGCTGTGGGAAGAAAAGGAGTTAAATATTACAATACCCTGGGTTACGTTCCTTATGATGTTAGAATAAATGAAAACGCAGCGCGAACACTAGAATATGCTTATGATGATTTTGCAATCTGGAAATTGGCAAAAGCTTTAGATCGTCCTAAAAAAGAGATTAATCTTCTCGAAAAGCGAATGATGAATTATAAAAATCTCTACAATCCTTCTGTTGGGTTAATGAGCGGACGAAATAAAGACGGCAGTTTTCCAGCCAATTTTAATCCGTTTAAATGGGGAGATGCTTTTACAGAAGGTAACAGCTGGCATTACAGTTGGAGCGTTTTTCACGACATTCAAGGTTTAATTGATTTAATGGGAGGAGAGAAGAATTTCACGGAAAAATTAGACGCTGTATTTTCAACGCCTCCTGTTTTTGACGATAGTTATTATGGATCTGTTATTCATGAAATCCGTGAAATGCAAATTATGAATATGGGACAATACGCTCACGGAAACCAGCCGATTCAGCACATGATTTATTTGTACAATTATGCAGGTGAACCTTGGAAAACGCAATATTGGTCAAGAGAAGTGATGAACCGTTTGTACAAACCAACTCCAGATGGTTATTGCGGAGACGAAGATAACGGACAAACTTCTGCATGGTATATTTTTTCAGCCATGGGATTTTATCCTGTTTGTCCAGCGACAGAAGAATATGTTTTGGGAGCACCTTTGTTTAAGAAAACAACTTTACAGTTAGAAAACGGAAAACAGCTTATTATCAACGCATCAAATAATTCAGAAACAAACAAATATGTAAACGAATTGAAATGGGATAATGCTTCTTATTCTAAAAATTACATTAACCATTTTGATGTATTAAAAGGAGGCGAATTAAATTTTGATATGACAAGTTCTCCAAATTTAAAAAGGGGTACAACAAAAGAAGCATACCCATATTCTTATTCAACTTCAAAATAAAAAGATATGCAGTCACGTAGAAAATTTATAAAAAACGCAGGCATTTTTTCGGCAGGATTATTGGCACTTCAAACAGAAGCTTTCGGATTTCATTCAGATACTTTTCCCTTTCCGCTAAAAGATTTTGTTTCTAAAAGGCCTCCTGTTGCAGAAAGAAAATTTACAAGCAAAGCAATTGAAGCGGCTATTGTACGCGTTAAAAAACAAATAGCCAATCCAGAATTGGCGTGGCTATTCGAAAACTGTTTTCCAAATACATTAGATACCACAGTCGATTTTGAAATTATTGACGGAAAACCAGATACCTATGTAATTACAGGAGATATTGATGCTATGTGGCTTCGTGACAGTACAGCTCAGATCTGGCCTTATATTCCGTTTGTAAAAGAAGATCCGAAATTGGCAGAACTGGTAAAAGGTGTAATTAATCGTCAAGCGAAATGTATTCTGCTAGATCCGTACGCAAATGCTTTTTATAAAGATTTTACGAAGGAAAGCGAATGGAAAAATGACCTTACCAAAATGCAGCCCGGAATTCATGAAAGAAAATGGGAAATTGACAGTTTGTGCTATCCCGTTAGACTAGCGCACGGATATTGGAAAGAAACGGGAGATATCAGTTTATTTGATGCCAAGTGGAAAGAAGCCATGCTCTTAGTTCTACAGACTTTTAAAGAGCAGCAGCGAATGGATGGCAAAGGCGGACCTTATAGTTTTCAGCGTCAGACGGCTTGGGCAACAGATGGCGTTCCTTTAGGCGGTTACGGCTATCCAGTAAAGCCTTGCGGATTAATCGTTTCGACTTTCAGACCAAGCGATGATTCTACTTTATTCGGTTATCTGATTCCGAGCAATATGTTCGCTATTGAAATACTAGGCTATCTGATCGAGATTTTCTCTCTTCCAGCTTTAAAAGACAATGATTTAGTTGCGAAAGCCACAAAATTAAGAGATGAGGTTCAAAATGGACTTAATGAACACGGAATTATTAATCATCCAAAATTTGGAAAAATCATTGCTTTTGAAGTAAACGGATACGGCAGTTTCCATATGATGGACGATGCCAATGTACCGTCTTTATTATCATTACCATATTTAGGCGCTATTGCTCCAAATGATCCTTTGTATTTGAATACAAGAAAAGTGGTGCTATCAGAGAATAATCCGTTTTTCTATAAAGGAAAAGCAGGAGAAGGTATTGGAGGTCCGCATACAGGAGTAGACACGATCTGGCCAATGAGTATTGTTTTGAGAGCCATTACGAGTGTAGATGAAAAAGAAATAAAAGCCTGTATCAGTAATTTAATAAAAACCAATGCCGACACAGGATTTATGCATGAATCATTCCATAAAGACGATGTGAATAAATTTACCCGTAAATGGTTTGCTTGGGCGAATACGCTATTTGGCGAAATGATTGTGCACACCAGCATTCATTACCCTCAAATTTTAAAAGATAAAAATATCTAGTACTAAAGCTTAATAAATAAAAATGAATACATCACATGCCATTGGGCTAGATATAGGAGGAACGCATATTACAGCTGCGGTTATTAATAAAGCAGAGATGAAAGTACTTGATTTTTCGCTCTGCAAAGAATCTTTTGATTCGAATTTGCCAGCAGATCAGGTTATGAATATCTGGAAAAAAGTAATCAGTACGTCAATTGAAAATTCTAGAGTAAAAGATATTACTGGAATAGCGATTTGCATGCCTGGACCATTTGATTATAAAAACGGAATTTGCTGGATTAAAGGCCAATCTAAATATGAACATTTTTACGGATTAAACATTAGAGAATTGCTTCTAAAAACTCTTGGTTTTCCTGCGGATTTTCCAGTTCTTTTTGAAAATGATGCCGTTTGTTTTGGAAAAGGAGAAGTTTTTAAACAGCAGGAGAATCTTTCTAAAAAAGTAATGGCCGTAACATTAGGAACAGGCTTAGGAGCTTGTTTTATTGATAAAGGAACATCGATCAGTTCGGGTAATTCTGTTCCAGCTGATGGTGAAATATACAATCTTTCATATAAGGACGGAATTGCAGAAGATTATGTTTCGGTTAGAGGTCTTTTGTCACATTATAAATCTTTAAGCGATACCGATCTTAATAATGGCTTAGAACTTTATAATCGAGCGAAAAACGGAGATCGGCAAGCAATTCTGGTATTTGAAAGAATGGGAGAGGAATTAGCGACAGTTGTTATTCCGTGGATTAAAAATTTTGCAGCAGATCATATTATTATTGGAGGGAAAATTGCCAATGCGAGTGATTTATTTCTGTCTTCATTTAATAAAACAATTCAGAAATCGGGTTCCAAAATTGAGGCTTCCATCTCAAATGACAATGAAGTTGCGGCATTATTAGGAGCGGTCAGTTTTCTATGTGATTAAAAATAAAAACGGATGAGGTATTAACTCATCCGTTTTTGTTTTAATTGTGTTTAAATCCTCTTAGATTATTTTTGTTAAAGTTTTAAAAGGGCTTTTGTAGCTAAGAAATGTCATATACTAAAAACAATAAAAAAGCCTTTAAATAAGAATATTTAAAGGCTCTACTTTTAAGTTTCTTTTAAAACTTTATCTGGCGGAGAAAGAGGGATTCGAACCCCCGGACCTGTTACAGTCAACAGTTTTCAAGACTGCCGCATTCGACCGCTCTGCCATTTCTCCAGTATGTCGCTTTCATTTTCTGATTGCGAGTGCAAAGATAAGTTGTTTTTTGAATTGTGAAAATTTTTTTTTAATTATTTCTAAAAAAAAAATATCCTGTAAAAAAGAAAAACCCTTAACAAAGTTAAGGGTTTTGAATTTCAGCGGAGAAAGAGGGATTCGAACCCCCGGACCTGTTACAGTCAACAGTTTTCAAGACTGCCGCATTCGACCGCTCTGCCATTTCTCCAGTATGTCGCTCTCAGTGCCTGATTTCGGGTGCAAATATAAGACGGTTTTTTGGTTATAAAAACTTTTTTCGGACTTTTTTTTGAAGTTTTTTAAGATAATTTTCAAGTGTCTAATTATCAGTATTTCCGAAAAGGAGATTGTTTGAAAAATTAATCTAAATCGTCTAAAATTGGCGTTGGTTTTTTGTGTTCGTCGACGGCAACAAACGAAAAAGTTCCTGAAACTACCGTTTCGCGAAGTTCAGTATACATTTGTTCCATAAAAATATCAACGTGAATTTTACAGCTAGTTCTTCCAACGCTATCTACTTTTGCTACTAATTCGATTAAAGTTCCAGCAGGAATTGCTTTTTTGAAATCAATTTGACCTGTAGAAATCGTAACCACTTTTTTACGGCTGAAACGTGTGGCACAAATAAAAGCAACTTCATCCATTAAGTGAAGGGCTGTTCCTCCAAATAAAGTGTCATAATGATTCGTGGTGCTAGGAAATACGGCTTTAAAAATACGAGTTTCTGATTTTTGAATTCTTTCTTCTACTGTTCCCATATTAATAATTAACGTATTCTGTAATTTCAAGTCCGTATCCAATCATACCCACTCGTTTTGTTTGTTCTGTGTTCGAAACCAATCTGATTTTAGAAATATCAATATCATGGAGAATTTGAGCTCCGATTCCGTAATCTTTACTGTCAATAATAACTTTCGGAGCTTTTAAAGTTCCGTTAGCTTGTAATGATTTTAGCTCAGAAATTCTGTTTAAAAGGTTTACGGCAGTCATGTCTTGATTGATAAAGATAACAGCGCCTTTTCCGTTTTCATTAATCACTTTAAACATATCGTCCAATTGCTGTTCAGCATTATTAGTTAATGTGCCTAATAGATCATTATTTACCTGAGAAGAGTGGATTCTTGTCAAAATTGGTTCACCGAGATTCCAAGTTCCTTTAGTTAAAGCAATATGAATTTGTTTGTTGGTAGTTTGTTCGTAAGCTCTTAAACGGAAAGTTCCAAAACGAGTTTCGATATCGAAATCTTCTTTTTTAACGATTAAGCTATCATGCTGCATTCTGTAAGCTACTAAATCTTCGATAGAAACTAATTTCAGATTAAATTTCTTAGCTACTTTAACTAATTCTGGCAAACGAGACATAGTACCGTCTTCGTTTAATATTTCGCATATTACACCAGCAGGTTTAAATCCAGCTAGACGCGCAAAATCAATTGCAGCTTCAGTATGTCCTGTTCTTCTCAAAACACCGCCTTGTTTAGCAATTAAAGGGAAAATGTGCCCAGGACGAGCTAAATCATGAGGTTTTGTATTTGGATCAACTAAAGACTGAACTGTTTTTGATCTATCTGCGGCAGAAATTCCAGTTGTAACGCCTTGTCCTTTTAAATCAACAGAAACAGTAAAAGCTGTTTCCATGTGGTCTGTATTGTTGGTCACCATAGCACGAAGATCTAATTCCTTGCATCGGCTTTCTGTAAGTGGTGTACAAATTAAACCACGTCCGTGAGTAGCCATAAAATTGATCATCTCTGGTGTTACTTTTTCGGCAGCAGCCAGAAAATCGCCTTCATTTTCGCGATCTTCATCATCGACTACAATGATTACTTTACCTTGACGAATATCTTCTATAGCTTCCTCAATGGTATTCAATTGTATTTTTGTTGTTGACATAATTATTTTTGCTTTTGAGCAGGTAAAAACCGCTCAGAGATTTTCTGAATTAGTTGTGAAATAGGAGTTGTAATTGCATCAAAATTAATTAATCCGTTGTCGTTTGTAGCACGGTAGGTTAATAATATGGCAAGTGGCGATAAGACAAAAGATGACATCCATGATCCCATAAATGGGGTCATACCGCCTTCTTGAGATAACCTTTTCCCAAATGTATTGATGAAATGGAAAGTAATGAAAATTAAAACGGCAAATACAATAGGGAGTCCAAGACCTCCTTTTCTAATGATAGCGCCAAGTGGTGCCCCAATAAAGAACATTAAGAAACAAGCGAAAGCAATCACAAATTTCTCGTACAACGCATTATAGTGTTTGTTGATTTCTCGCTCTTTGTCTTTTAAATCTTTCTGTGTAGTTTCTATAGAATAAATATTGCTTGTGATATTGCTTCCTGCCATCTTTAGAATATCAACTTTGTCTTTGTTAGAATAAATCGACAATACATCATTTGGAAGCGGTTTCTTTTTGATGTTTTTTTGAGTATTTCCAAAGAATCTTTTAATTCCAACTCGTTGATTGATATTTTCAGAAAAAGAAACAATTTCGTTATCTAGATTTTTGTTCAATGAATCTAAAGTATAACGAAGCTCGCTGACATTCAGCATTCCATTTGTTCCAGCAATGCTTTCTTTGCTGTCATCAGTTTTGTTTAATTCGGATAAATCGATATTGATGATCTGTGTCTTGAATTTTCCTTTTATAAAAGGCATTTTAGCACGATCCTCATATTTTTTTGGAGTAACGTCTTGATAATAATAACCGTCATTTAAAACTAGTTTTAGTATGCTAGACTTTTCATTGCTGACTAGTTCACCAGTTTTAGCTTTGATTACGGTTTTGTTTTCACCCAAACTATTTGCTTTCTCGTGGATAGTTACGCCAGTTAAGTGATTACCATTTTCGCCAGATTTTTTGTTTACTTTAATATTGTAAGTTCCTACATCGTTAAACTGGCCTTCTGCAATGGCCATAGCTGGTTTGGCTTGCGCAATGTTTTTTCTAAAGTTGACAAACTTATATTCGGCATACGGAATAACGTTATTGGCAAACCAAAAGGCTAGAATGCTGAGAACGAAAATAAAAATAATCAATACTCGCATTGCTCTTTGCAGTGAAATTCCTGAAGATTTCATGGCTGCAAATTCATAATTTTCGGCCAGATTTCCGAAAGTCATGATCGAAGCTAGTAAAACCGAAAGCGGTAAAACTAGTGGAATAATACGTGGCATAGAAAAAAGCAGGAATTTCACGACCAATATTAAGTCGAGATCTTTACCTGCTAGTTCTGAAATAAATAGCCATACTGTTTGAAGTATGAATATGAAAAATAAGATTACAAATACCGTAGTAAATGTAAGTAAGAATGTTTTTAATAAGTATTTGTCTAGAATTTTCAACCTTCTGATTAATCTAATTTATTGATGTAGTATTTCGGGTATTTACTCGCTACAAAGGTAAATTGATTTTTTGATAATGGTTGATTGGTTTTAAAAGAATTAACGGTTAAAGTTGTTTTTGTTCCGTTTTTTCCAGTTTCAATCAAATTGTAGATGTGTTTTGTCTGAACGTCAATACCTAACAAAATTTCTTTTCTTTGGTCTTTTCCGCTAGTTGGAACTAATTTGATATATTGAATTTTTCTTCCCTTTACATTCTGAACAATGTCCATGTTATACTTGTAACCAGAATTAAAGAAAGTAAGCATTTTTGAAGGAGTGATTGCGTTATCATCTTTCTCATTTACTTTAGAAATAGTAACTTCTTCATCTTCAGGAACAATGGTGTAGGTTTTCTGGCCGTCAAAAATTTTGGTAACACCCATAAAATTCAAAACATATTGATTTCCTTTCATAGTTACGTTTCCTTTACTGTCCTGATTGATGTTTTCTTTGGCATTATTCAAAGAATATTTAAAATCGATAACGATATTGTCGTAGCTTTTAATTTTAGAAGTTACTTCGTTCAATAAATCTTTTGCTTTTTTATCTTGAGCTTGAATAGAAGTGAAGCTCAAAAGCAATATAACTGCCATTTGAAAACACTTTTTAGTCATGTTTGTGATAGAATTGTTGTTGATTTCTTGAATTTTTGCTTTCATGATTGGATTAATTTTGTTCATTATTAAAAAATTGATCAAGAGCATTTAAATCTAAGATGTTTACACTGCGTGCTTTACTGCCTTCAAACGGACCAACAATACCTGCAGCCTCAAGTTGATCGATCAAACGACCAGCTCTGTTGTATCCTAATTTTAATTTTCGTTGCAATAAAGAAGCAGAACCCTGCTGTGCATTGACAATTATCTCTGCCGCTTCTCTAAATAAAGTATCTCTTTCGGAAATATCTATATCAAGATTAATGCCACTTTCCTCTCCAACAAACTCTGGAAGCAAATAAGCTGTAGCATATGCCTTTTGTCCTCCAATAAAATCTGTGATTTTTTCTACTTCCGGAGTATCAATGAAAGCGCATTGTACACGAATTACGTCGTTTCCGTTGGTGTATAATAAATCTCCGCGACCAATAAGCTGATCTGCTCCTTGAGTGTCCAAAATAGTTCTAGAGTCAATTTTTGAAGTTACTCTAAATGCAATTCTGGCAGGGAAATTGGCTTTAATTAAACCTGTAATAACGTTTACAGACGGTCTTTGTGTTGCAATAATTAAGTGGATACCAATGGCACGGGCTAACTGAGCCAAACGAGCAATAGGAACTTCGACTTCTTTTCCAGCAGTCATAATCAAATCGGCGAATTCATCGACAACCAAAACGATGTAGGGCAAAAATCGATGTCCCGCTTCTGGATTTAATTTTCTAGACTTGAATTTATCGTTGTATTCTTTAATATTACGAACCATCGCATCTTTTAATAAAGAATAACGATTGTCCATTTCGGTACAAAGTGAGTTTAAAGTATTGACAACTTTTGCATTATCTGTAATAATAGCATCTTCTGTGTCAGGAAGTTTGGCTAAATAGTGTCTTTCAATTTTATTGAAAAGCGTAAGCTCAACTTTTTTAGGGTCAACCAAAACAAATTTTACTTCTGCCGGATGTTTTTTGTATAAAAGCGAAGTTAAAACTGCATTCAATCCAACAGACTTTCCTTGTCCAGTTGCTCCGGCCATTAATAAGTGAGGCATTTTGGCTAAATCAACAACAAAAGTTTCGTTAGAAATGGTTTTTCCTAATGCAATTGGCAATTCCATTTCGGCTTCTTGGAATTTTGCCGCACCAATAACACTTTTCATCGAAACCATAGTTGGGTTTTTGTTCGGAACCTCAATACCGATAGTACCTTTTCCTGGAATTGGTGCAATAATACGAATTCCAAGTGCTGATAATGATAAAGCAATATCGTCTTCTAAACTCTTAATTTTAGAAATTCTAATTCCCGCTTCTGGCACAATTTCATATAAAGTTACTGATGGACCAACTGTAGCTTTAATCTGTGCGATTTCAATTTTGTAGTTACGAAGTGTATCTACAATCCTGTTTTTATTTTCTTCTAATTCTTCCTGATTGATAGTAATTCCGCCAGTCGAATATTCTTTTAATAAATCGATGGTTGGAAATTTGTAATTGGATAAATCCAAAGTTGGATCAAATAATCCGAAATCGGCAACTAAGCGTGAAGCTAAGTTTTCTTCGATAATATCTTCTTCTTCTGCTTTTTCAATTACAAAAGCTTCATCGGCAGAAACTAAAGGCAGTTCTTGTTTTGGAGTAATTGGCTTTAAAACTGGATTTAATTCAATTTCTGACGAATGAGAAATAGTTGGCTTTAAAGCTTCTTTGTTAAGTTCGAATTGCGTGTCAACTGTTTTGATGTGAATGTCATCTATTTCAGGATCACTTTCTACTTCTTCTTTAATAGCAAACTCTTCTAAATTATAAGCGCTTTCAGGTTGATTTACAGCTGGTTTTAAAGTGTCTAATTCTGATTTGAATTCTTTTTTAGTAGAATCAAAATACGATTGAATTTTTTCTGGCGATAATTTGATTTTGAAAATCAGATAAATAATTAAACCAAAAAGTAGTGTGAGTAATGTACCTGTTTTTCCGATATAATCTTGAAGGAATAAATTTAATTCATAACCGATAGTTCCTCCTAATTCTGGTGCAGAAGTCGCAAAGAAACCAAATAGCACAGAAACGATAATAATGGCAAAAATATCCCAGAACCAAGTGTTTTTTAGTTTTTGGGTCGAAAGCTCCAATGCTAAAAACATTCCAGTTAGGAAAAACAAACGTACAAAAATGAAAGAAGCAAGTCCGAAACCTCTATAGATAATTAAATCAGCAAGATATGCTCCAAATTTTCCGAGCCAGTTTTCAGCAACTTCAGTGCGATCACCAAGCTGATTGACAACACTTTGATCATTTTGCCATTGTCCATTAACATAAAAAGAAATAAATGCGACCAATAGGGCAATAGAAAAAAGAACCAAAAGACATCCTAGAACAAATTTTTGTTGTTTGGATATCTTGAGTGATCTTTTATTTCCTTCTTGTTTATCGTTTTTTTTATCTACAGTTTCTTTTTTATTTTTTGCCATTCTTGCGTTTTCCTTTGCCTAAATAAATTTTGGAATATAAATAATCAAGCCTATTGCTATTGCAGTCATTGCAGCAAAAAATACTGCCCCTGCAGCAATATCTTTAATAAAACCTATTCGTTTGCTATAATCAGGATGGATAAAATCGGCAATTTTTTCAACTGCTGTATTCAACCCTTCGATAGCTAAAACTAAACCGATTGCCAGAGTTTGACACAGCCATTCGGTTTGAGAAATATGAAAATAGAACCCAGCAATTGTCATGATAATTCCCAATGAGAATTGAACCATAATGCTATGTTCTGTCTTAATTAATTTTACAGCGCCGTTAAAAGCATAGGTCATACTTTTTAATCGACCTGTAACAAATGTATTATCTTTTTGAAACTCCATTTATTGGAAAATATTATAGTGCTGCTAAAGCTGCTTCGTAATTTGGTTCGTTTGCAATTTCTGCTACTTGTTCTGTGTGAAGGACTTTTCCGTCTGCATCAACAACAATGATTGCTCTTGAGTGTAAACCTGTTAAAGGTCCGTCAACGATTTCTAATCCGTTTGCTTTTCCGAAAGCACCAGTTTGAAAATCTGATAAGTTTACTACATTTTCTAAACCTTCAGCACCACAAAAACGTTTTTGAGCAAAAGGTAAATCTCTAGAAATACATAAAACAGTAGTGTTTTCTAATCCGCTTGCACTTGCATTGAAAGTTCTAACAGATGTTGCGCAAGTTCCAGTATCAACACTTGGGAAGATATTTAAAACTAATTTTTTACCAGCGAATGTGCTTAAAGAAGCAACAGATAAATCGTTTTGTACTAATTTGAAGTCAGCTAATTGCGATCCAACTGCTGGTAATTCACCTGATGTATGAACTGGATTTCCTCCTAATGTGATAGATGCCATGATTTTTGATTAAAATTAATGAGGCTCAAAAGTAATGATTAATATTTGAATCTAAAAGTATTTGTTATCGGTTTAAGGAGAGATTAAGGATCGTTTTTGGGTAGCCACGAATTCACGATTTTGTCGAATTATTTTAGATTTATTATGCTTGTCAGGCTGAGCGGAGTCGAAGCCCGAGTACGGAATTGCGCAATATAAATAGTTAATCTTTGTAGAATTACTTTACGTGGGCTTCGACTCCGCTCAGCCTGACAAAGATGGCGTCAACAGAGAGATTGAAAACTGCCACTGAGACTATAAATTAAAAAAAAGCGTCCCTAAATTAGAAACGCTTTCTCAGCTTTGTTTTTTTATTTATTCTTGGGAGGGGGCCGATTTACTTATCGATTGAGCCTAACACACGTTTCATGAACGTATTTAAAGCTTCTTTTTTATCTGTTCCTTGAGTAACCAATTTTTGTACTTCAAGGGCACCGTACATATTTGAAATCAATTCACCGATTACGTCTAATTCTTCGTCTTTTAGAGAAGGAATTTCGGTCATCGCTTCAAGAACTTCGATCGTTTCAATGATGTAATCCTGATCGTTTTCTTCGATGAATTGTGTTAAATGCTTAATTACTGGTAATTTCATAATTTTTTGTTTAAGCGTTAAATCGTTTTTTTGTTTAATCGATTAAACGAATAAACAAATAACCAATTAAACAATAGCGTTTACTAAGTCAATTAAAACTTCTTGTTTGTTAGTTTGCGTTTCACCAACTAATTGTCCGTTTACGAAAGTAGCGAATGTTGGCAAGTTACTCACATTAGCTAATTTTCTTGATTCAGGAGAATTTTCTGCATCAACCAAAACAAAAGTGATAGCTTCATTTTCTGTTGCTAATTTTTTGAATTTTGGTTTCATAATACGGCAATTTCCACACCATGAAGCTGAATATTGTACTACTACTTTTTCGTTTTTAGCAACTAAATCTGCTAACGTATCTTCGTTTAAGTCGATTAACATTTCTTTATTTTTTAAGGTTCAAAGTTACAAAGGTTCAAAGGCTCAAAGTTTTTTAAATTATATAAGAAATCGCAACAAATTACATTTGTTGTTTGAGACCGATAAAATTCTTTGGTATTTTTTTAGAGGAGAATTAAAGTAACAAAGGTTCAATGGGATAATTTTTTGAGCAGCAAAAAAACTTTGCAACTCTGTACCTATGAACCTTTGTACCTTTATAAAAAATTAGTTTGCGCTTAAGTATTCAGCAGTACTGATTCTGTCAGCAGACATTGCTTCTTTACCAGCTTCCCAGTTTGCAGGACAAACTTCACCTTTAGTTTGAATGTGAGTGTAAGCGTCAACCATTCTTAAGTATTCGTTTACGTTACGTCCTAATGGCATATCGTTTACGCTTTCGTGGAAAATTTTTCCAGTCTCGTCAATTAGATAAGTAGCTCTGTAAGTTACATTTGAACCTTCGATGATAACTGAATCTGTATCTTCACTATAGCTTGTAGATTCGATATCAAGAATACCTAAAATGTTAGCTAAGTTACGGTTTGTATCAGCTAAGATTGGGTAAGTAACACCTTCGATTCCACCATTGTTTTTTGGAGTATTTAACCAAGCAAAGTGAACTTCGTTTGTATCACAAGAAGCACCAATTACGATAGTATTTCTTTTTTCAAATTCTGGTAAAGCAGCTTGAAAGGCGTGTAATTCTGTTGGACATACAAAAGTAAAATCTTTTGGGTACCAAAATAAAAGTACTTTTTTATTGTTGTTTACTGCTTCTTCAAAAATGTTGATTTTTAAATTGTCACCCATTTCTGAGATAGCATCTACTGCAATACTTGGGAATTTTTTTCCTACTAAAGACATAATTTTCGTTTTACGTTTAATATTTATTTGCTGCAAAAGTAGGGCATAAGTACAGGTTCTTACAATAAGATGTGATTATAAAAATTTATAAGTTAATAAATTTTGGCTATTTGTGGTTGTAATTTATTGAATATCAATATTTACGGGTAAAGCGCCGTTGAAATTATTTTTTTCTAAAAATTGAACTCCCGCTGTTTTTTGAAATTCTTCAAAATCTTGGTACGCCTGAATTAATCCTGAAGCTTTTTTCAGATTAGGAATTAAAGGCAATGCATACGGATTTCCAAAAACAAAAATAATACACTTTTTGGCTTGCAATAATTCAGAAAGCAAGTTTAAAACTTCGTCATCAATTTCGAAATTATTTAGCGGTTTTGCTTTTGGAACAAATAATGAAATGATAATAGTATCGAAATTTTCTAATTCTTTTTGGATTGAATTAATATCTGAAACTTCTAGACTTTCAAAAGCAAATTCTGGCGAATTAAGTTTTGTATTTAAAGTTTTGAAAAATGTATTTTCAGTATTTTTATATAAACTCAATTTGGCAAGTTTATTGTTTTTCTGCGCTTCAAAAGCCAGTTCAGCACTTGAGTTATCTATAAGTTTAGTAATGGCATTTTGAGCAATTTCTAAATTTATTTTTGATGTTTTTGCGAAATCCAATTCGCCCGAAGCAGCAGTATTTCCAGAAAGAATTCCGGCTTTTTCTTTGGCTTTCATGATTCGGTTGTAGCTTTCGAAAATACGGTCTGGAGAAGCATTTTTATAGATTGCTTCAATTCCTTCAGGAACATTTTCGGCAAAACATAAAACATCATTTCCAGCATTAAAAGCTTCCCATTCTAATTGGCCTTTGGTTTCGTACAATTTAGAAACGCTGTGCATGTTTAAAGCATCAGAAATTACCAAACCATTATAACCTAATTTATCACGTAAAAGATCTTGAATTACTGCTTTTGATAAAGTTGCAGAAGTATCTTTTCCGTCGTTTAAACTCGGAACCGCCAAATGTCCAATCATAATCGAATCGACATTGTTTTCAATTCCTTTAATGAACGGATATAATTCGTTATCCAATAATTCTTCTAAAGTTTCCTTTAAAACCGGCAATCCTAAATGCGAGTCTACATTCGTATTTCCGTGTCCAGGAAAATGTTTCAGACATCCTAAAACACCAACTTCCGACATTCCTTTTAAATATTCAACTGAAAAATCGGCTACTTTTTGTTTGTTTTCACCAAATGAACGATAACCGATAACGGGATTATTTGGATTATTATTAATATCTGCCAAAGGCGATAAATTGTATTGAATTCCAGCTGCTTTTAAATCTAAACCAATTTGTTTTCCAGTTTCGTAAACTAAGTTTGCTTTGCTTTCTGGCAAAGCGCCAAGCGTAATCGCATACGGATATTGAGGAGTTTTTTCGATACGCATTGCCAATCCCCATTCTGCATCAATACTGATTAAAAGTGGAGTAGAAGCGGCTTTTTGATAACGAACAATCAAAGCTTTGATTTTTTCGTAGCTGTCATCATTGAAAACTACTTTTTTCTTGCTTTCGTAATTGGTTGCAGCGCTCGCACGACTGTGAAAAAAGGTTAGTCCGCCAATATTATGTTCTTTTATAAGGCGTTCGGTTTCTTGAATATTTTCTTCGGTATCGTTGATGAATACTGCTGGAAAGAAAAATTGTCCTATTTTTTGTCGTAATGCTTCGGCTGTGATTTTCATTATTATAAAGTCTTTTTCATGCAAACACTATTATCCATTTTTTCGTAAGGCGGATAATTTGGAATGATGGTATAATTTAATTTTTGATATAAGTTGATGGCTTCTGGCTGATTTTTTCCAGTTTCCAAAATGGTACAAGTATAACCGACTTCTTTTGCCCAGATTTCAAGTTCTTTTAGAACGGCAGAAGCAATTCCTTTTTTTCTGTGGTCTGGATGAACATACATTCGTTTAATTTCTGTTGTTTCTGGTTCTTTTTCGCGAAAAGCACCACAGCCAACAGGAATTCCGTTTTCATAATAAACAATCGTGTGTTTTATTTTATCGGTTTTATTAAACTGATTATAAAACGCATGATCTTCGCCATCTCGAATTGCTAAATCTTGATCTAATAAAACAACCAGATTTATAAAATCGATATCGTCTGAATTTGTACGTTTTAAAGTAACCATGTCAAATAATTTTAGTTATCTTGTTTTTACCATTAAGGCATTAAGTTCATAAAGCTATGGCTTAAATTGCTTAATCTATTCGAGGTAAAAGAAAATTAAGCTTAGCGCCTTAGTTTTACTTTATTCTCTTCTTTTCAATAAGAAAGTTCATAAAGCTTGGCTTAAATTACTTAATGTCTTAATGGTAAAAATTACTTCAACTTTGCTTTCTTTTGTTTAGCCAATTGTTTTTTGGTTTCAAGCGCCTTTTCTAATCGGTTTTTAAAACGGAAAAGTTTTGGCAAACCTTCCAATCGGTCTTCAATGGTTATGATTTCATAAACCACAATTGCTTTTTCTAAAACCCGAATTTCATTTTCGAGGTCGTTTTCGTTTTTGTAGATCGTTGCTAATCGATCGTAAGGGTGATTTCCTTTAAAGCCTTCTGCAACATTTTCTTCATACAACTCAATCGCTTTTTCAAGATTTCCATTTTTTTCGAACTCCGATCCTTTCAGATTTCGTTCGTTCTGCAAATTCTCATTGATTTCCATAGGTAAAGTTTGATTTGGGGTTTAAACTTCTTCTGATTTCTTCCCAAAATCTTTTGGGAAAGTTAAAAAACGTGATAAAATAAGACCTGGAATTGTAGCTATTAAAACCCAAATGAAGAAGTTTCCATAGCCTAAATATTGTTGAATGTAGCCACTTAACATTCCTGGCAGCATCATTCCCATTGCCATAAATCCTGTTGCCAATGCATAATGTGCTGTTTTTGATTCTCCTTCAGCAACATGAATTAAATACATCATAAATGCCGTAAAACCAAAACCATAGCCAAATTGTTCTAAAATAACGACGATATAAATGTAATAAATTGAGGTTGGGTGAAAAAATGCTAATAGAATAAAGCCAATAATTGGTAAATGCATGGTTAAAAACATTGGAAACATCCATTTGGTAAGGCCATGTCGTGAAATGGCAATTCCTCCCAGAATTCCTCCTAAAGTCAATGCAGCAACTCCAAATGTTCCGTAAATGATTCCAACGGCTTCGGTGTCTAATCCCATTCCTCCAAGTTCTTTAGAATCTAGTAAAAAAGGACTTAACATTTTTAGCAATTGCGATTCTCCTAATCTGAAAACTAAAACAAAGGCAAGAATTAATCCGATTTGTTTTTTCTTGAAGAAATTGATAAATATGGTTCCAAAGTTTTGATGCGATGTTTCTTTACTGCTCTCTACAACATTGATTTCATTTTTTGGCGTAAAAATAAAATTGTAAGCGGTAATAAATGTCATCAATAAACCAACGCAAATCATGGTATACGACCAAGCTTTGGTGTTGTCTCCAAATTTATGTTCCAAATATCCGGCAAAAAGTACTACCAAACCGTTTCCTGCAAGCATAGAAAGTCTGTAAAAAGTACTTCTGATTCCGATAAAGAAAGATTGTTTGTCTTCTGGTAAAACCAATAAATAAAAGCCGTCAGTAGCAATATCGTTAGATGCCGAAGCGAAAGCGGCAACCCAAAATATGGCCAAAGACATGATGAAAAATCCGTTTGTTGGAATTACAAATCCGACCAGCAAAAAGGAAATAGAAATTATTAACTGCATCAATAAAAACCATTTTCTTTTGGTTCCGATCAATTCAATAAGCGGACTCCAAAGCGGTTTAATAACCCAAGGAAGGTATAATAAACTGGTATAAACTCCAATGTCTTCATTTGAAATTCCTAGATTTTTGTACATAATTACCGAAACCGAAATAATGATGGCATACGGTAATCCAGATGCGAAATTAAGAAGCGGAATCCAGAACCAAGGTTTATTATCTGTTTTCATTAGGTTGATTTGGTGTATAGTTTTTATAAGGTTTTTTTAGGTCAATAGCAGTTGGAGTGCTTTCATTAGCATAATAATCAATAAAAGTTACAGCGCAGGCTTTGTAAAGATTAAGTTTTCCTGCGGCAATGGCAAAAGTAATTTTTCCGTCAACTTCTTTTACGGTTACTTTTTCGATAATTTTTGACGCATCGTTGATATCAATTTTCGAAATATGATCACCACCATAAACCACCATATAACGTACTTTTGTATTTAGCGGACTTTGGAATGTAAAGTTATATTTAATGCTGTCTTTACTATATTCCAAAACTTTTGGAGTATCGATAATAACATGTTTTAAATTAGGAACCGCTGCAGGAAGAGCAGGATATTTATATTGATTTTCTTCTAAATGACGAACAACATCGAAGTTTTTGCCCATGAACCATTTTGAACTGAAATAAGCACTTCCAGAAACATTTTTAAAGGTTCTTAAAAAATCAATTTGTGTTGGAATTTCGGTCATAAAATTCCAGCTTTTATCACCATCACCTCTAATTTTGTAGGTAGCATGTCCGATGTAGATAGCAGTGTTTGGATTAGTATTCTCAGACCACCATTTTACCAATTTAGAATAAGAAGCTCTTGTATTATTCATACTCCAATACAATTGTGGCAAAATATAATCGATCCAGTTCTGATCCATCCATAACATCGGATCTGCGTATAAATCGTCGTAATTTGATGTAGATTGAGTTTCAGAACCTCTCGGATCTTGAGATTTGTTTCGCCAAACCCCAAACGGACTAATTCCAAATTGTACCCAAGGCTTGCTTTCTTTTATGGTTGTCGAAATTGCGTGTACAAAGTTGCTCACATTTGCACGGCGCCAATCTGAACGGCTTAAACCTGCGCCATATTTTTGATACGAGGCATTATCGTTAAATACTTTTCCTGGAACAGCATACGGATAAAAATAATCGTCGAAATGAATCGCATCGATATCATATTTGTCAACGACTTCTTTTACCACTTTTGTTAAATGTGCCTGAACTTCTGGCAAAGCTGGATCATAATAATACTTTCCTCCATATTCAATCATCCATTCTGGATGTTTAAAAAGATCATGATTTGGACTTAAAAGATTTTTATTTAAATCGAAAGTGGCGCGGTAAGGATTTAACCAAGCATGAAATTCAAATCCGCGGTTGTGTGCCTGTTCGATCATCCAAGCCAAAGTATCGTAGTATGGATTTGGAGCCAAACCTTCTTTTCCTGTTAAAAATCGCGACCAAGGTGCAAATTCTGAAGGATAAATAGCGTCGCCGACGCTTCTAACTTGAACAATTACAGCATTGTAATTTAGTTTTTTGTAAGCTTCTAAAATTTCAAGATAATCAGCCTTTTCTTTTTCTACGTTGTCTGTGCTTGTTTTTGGCCAGTCAATATTTACTACAGTTGCAATCCAGACTCCTCTAAATTCATTTTTAGGATGCGGTATTTTTTCTTGTGAAAATGATTTCAATCCAAAGAAAAATAAAAGTATGATAGAGTATAGTAAGTGCTGATTTTTATGCATTTCAAATGTTTATTTTAACAAGAACCAAAAATAGTCTGTTTTGCCACGAATTACACGAATTTTCACAAATTATTTTTGAAAAGAATAATTAAGAACAAAAAATTGTGTAATTACTGTAATCATAATATTTTTTTTTGCCACAGATTATATAGATTAAAATGATTAACCCTAGAAATCCTTTAATCTGTGGCAGAAAAAGAATTCGTGAAAATTCGTGTAATTCGTGGCTGAAAATATTTAGCTTGGAAAAGAAATTTTTCCCATGGTTACCGATGGAATTCCTTTTTGTGAACCAAAATTATAATTTCCTCCAGCAACAGTTTCATTGGCCAAAACGGCAAATAAAACGGCTTCTTTCGCATCGCCCGAAATTCCGAGAACGTCGCTTTTTTCAAATTTACAAGACAATAATTCTTGTAACCAGCTTACCATTAACGGATTTCTTGCGCCACCGCCAGACATATAAACTGTAAACTCTTCGATTGGTGTTTTAGTATTTTCTACAACAAACAAAACTGCTTCGGCAATCGTTTCGGCGCTTAGGCGTGTTAAAGTTGCCAGCAAATCTGGTGCCGAAATGTTTTCTAATCCTAATTTTACCAAAGCTGAGTTTACAAACTCGTGGTTGAATAATTCCTGACCAATTGTTTTCGGGAAGCTTTTCTGGAAGAAAGCATCGCTTTTTAATTTGCTTAAAAGATCTTGATTTACAGTGCCTTTTTTAGCAATTTTAGCATCTTTGTCAAAGCTTTTTTCAGGGAAAAATTGTTTGGTGAAAATATCGATTAAGGTATTTGCTGTTCCTGTATCGGTTACAAAAACTTCCTCGGCGTTTTGTGAAGCGGGCAAATAAGTGAAATTTGCGATTCCGCCCATGTTGAGCATAATTCGATTTTCTCCTTTTTTGCTGAATAACAAATAATCGCCATAAACCGCCAAAGGCGCACCTTCGCCACCTGCAGCAACATGTTTTTGTCTAAAATCTGAAAGTGTAATAATTCCCGTTTTTACCGCAATATGATCGCCGTCGCCAATCTGTAAAGTCGCATTTGGAAATTTTTCTTGCTGATGTAAAAATTTTGGCGCGTGCAGAACCGTTTGTCCGTGCGAAGCAATCAAATCGACTTCGCTTGCGGGAATATTCCATTTTGAAAGACAATCGTTAATCATTCCAGCATGAAGGTTTGCAATCCATTCATTTAATAAAACCAAATGTTGAAAGTCGATTGTTTTCTGAGCGAATACTTTTCTGATTTCGGTTTTAATATCGTCGTTGTAGTCAATGGTTTCAAATTCTTGAATTTTGACAACCGTGTTTTCACCTTCGCCCGAAACTTCGCAAAGAGCTAAGTCAAGTCCATCAAGTGAAGTTCCTGACATTAAACCTAATATTTTTCGAGTCTCTTTTTGAGCAATTTCGTAGAGAGTTTTTATATTTTTATTCATTTGAACTAATCTTAAAAAACGAAATTAATTTGGAAACGCTAAAATGGGATTATTTTGCATATAAATTTAGAAAAAAGAGATTTTATTGTTTCTAATTACAAGAATTAACAGAAATTCCATCACGATGCAATATTTATAGATAAGTTAATTAATGCGGGGAAATGCTTTGTGGGCACGAGCGTCCCGCTCGCGCCCACAAAGTTTATCGCTTACTAAAAGAGAACCCTCGATTTCAAAAATCGAGGGTTCTCTTTTAAATTTTACTCCACCTCCAAATATGGATTTAAAGTTTCTGCTAATTCATTGAGCCAATAAAAACTGTCTCTTAATCTGATGATTTCGCTTTGAAATGTTTCATGTTCGCTCAAAACACATAAAGCGAGTGTAAAATTTACTTGCCTTAAAGTTTTAGCCATTTCAACAGGATCGATTCTGTCGTTGAAAAAATTCAAAAGCTTGATTTCGGTTTGTTTTGAAATTGTGTTTGCATTCATAAAGTCGTAGTTTAAAAATAATAAAACCCTTGTAAATTAGTGGTTCTAACGCCTACGACAGCGTTACGGTCGTTTCCGATACCGTCCACATAATACAAGGGCAAAGCCTATTTAGTTCTTAAGGTCGTAGTTTAAGAGTTGTAAAAGTATCAAAAAAAAACTACAAAAAGTAAGAAAAATAATATATTTTTAAAATTCACAAAGTAAAGTTACAGGATATTTTTCTTCACGAAATATTTTCATATGATTATCAAGATCAGAAAATATGCTTTCAAATCTATCAAAAGAAGATTCATAACCATAGCTTCCATCTTTTTTGAAACTTTCTTTAATTTTAAGTGTACCAATAACTTCAAATTTATCTTTAAAAGATATAATATCTCTATGAGTTACTAAATGATAGCAAAGTCCAAATAAAAAATTATCTTGATTAGCATATTCCCAAATTTCATCTACATTTGGTTGTTGCTCTAAAATTGTTTTCCAATCATAAGTTGAAGGAATTTTTCTGCCAGAAATGAAACAAGATTTTAAATCTTCAACAGTTGGCTTGTTTATGCCTTTATATGTTGTGACAGCCAAATCATATGAACATTGTCCTCTTTGTTGTGTAACTTTGGCGCAAATTACGGCATAATAATTATTGTCTGAAAGTTGGAAAGTTAACAAATCATTTGGCTGAAAATATAGATTTTTAATAATCCTGTATTTTTTTCTTTTTCTAACTTTTAAATTTGGCTGACTTATTTTCTTTAAAAGTTTATCAAGCTCTTTTTGCCTTTTTTTACCTTCATTGGCATCACATTCTTCAGTCCAGGTTTTTACCCCAGCTTTTAGTTCAATAACACGTTTTACTTCTTCAAGAATTTCTTTGGTTAATTCACCAATTTCCCAAAAAGCAAGTGCATACGAGGTTACAAATATTTCGTGATAGAAATCGGTATTGTCGCCGTAATCTTCTATGATAAAAGGAATTTCTTTTTTAATGGTTTCTATAGTTGCGTCGCTGTCATATAAATCCATTATTGATTCGTAAGTATCTCGAGCTAAATCACCATCAATTATTTTTACGCCATCTGTTGCCATTGTATATTTGGAATTATTTTAAAAGAATGTCAGGCTAAATATAAAAAGTTTTGGATATTTGTTTTTAATTATGATCGAAAAAATCTTAACAGACTACATTAATTTCATCAGAAGCTTCGAAGCTTTATTAAAAGATAAATACAAACAAAACATAAATCCATGTTCGTTTTCTCGAACTTTTTTTGAAAGAGTAGGATCAATTAACGGAATTGAATATTATTTTCACGGAAGTGGCTGCACTGTTAAAAAAGATGGTGTTATTTATACTTATGATATTTCAATAAACGAGATTACTTTCACGCAATGGGATCTCACAGAACTTATTAGAACTCATCCTGAATATCAGAAATTAAATTATAGTGAAGATTATATTGAATATGAATTGTTTCAGCTTATAAACAAAGGACTTTTAAATTGGATAACTATTGAAGGAGTTGAAGGCAAAGCTTTTGGATGTGTCTTTAAATGTTATAGAGTTGTAGAAGAGTCTTTTTTTATTCAGTAAATTTTCTAATGAAACTGAGTGTTCTAGCCCTGATGGGAGCGGCATCCTTTTGCGCCGGGGTTCGGCGTAAAAGATATTGCGGACAGCAGGAAATAGCTCCTTATTAAAATCCCAAATTCCAAAAGACGATGTTTTCGTTTTCATAAGCCTTCGACTCCGCTCAGGGTGACAATCGTTTTTTATGTTTTTATGAGCCTTTTCGATGGATATAAGATCGCTCAAGATGACAATTGATTTAGAGAGAAAACCTTTGTCACTTTGTAACTTTGAGCCTTTGTACCTTATTTCAACACAAATTCATTTTCTTTCAATTTCTTCAAAACAGCAGCAATAATCTTAGAACGGCATTCTGAGTTTTGAATTGTTGATGCAGTTTTAACCCAATAACGAACATTGAGCTGAATAATACCTGCGGCGGCAACATCGGTAATTACGGCGGCATTTTCGTGGTCTTTTTCGGTTACTTCTTCGCTGTTGCCTAGAACTTCTTTTACGAGTTCGATGGCGCGGGTATAGTCTGAACCATATTCTAGTCCGATTGTGAAAGTCTGGAGCAGAAAACCTTCGCTGTTGTAATTAATTAAAGTGTTTTTTATAAGAAGCGCGTTCGGAATATAAATGATTTTAGAATCGCTTTTTACTTCGGTATCGCGCAGGTTGAGGTTGATGACTTCGCCTTTTACGCCATTGCTTTCGATAATATCGCCAATAGAAAACGGACGTTTGAAAGCGAGCAGAATTCCGGCAAGGAAATTTTCACCAATATCTTTAAGCGCAAAGCCAATAACAAAAGCCGAGATTCCCGCACCGGCAAGCATGCTTTGCGCAACGCCATCAAGTCCGATAATTTTGAACATGAAGAGAACTCCAATAATTATCAGAACCGATTTGATTAAACGGGCAATAAAAGTCGCTAGAAGTCGGTCGTGCATTCTGGCTTTGAGTCGGTTTCCCGCAAAGAGGCCAATTCGCGTTGCGATAAACCATGAAACAAGAATTACGACAACGGCCAGAATAAATTTTGGCGTAAGATCGACAATACTGTAATAATAGTTTTCTAAATGTTTAAAGACGTCCTGAACGAAATTTTCCATGATAATAAGGCGTAAAATGTAAATTCCTAAAATTACGATTTCGATATTGGGAGTGTTTATAGAATTCGACTTTAATTTTATAAAAATGCGAGGCTGAGGTTTAGATAAATTGCCATTTTGTACATTTTAAACCGCTATATCTTTATATTTGTTGTCTCAATTTTTGAGCAATTATTTTAAAGAAAAAGCACCATTTAACATGTTGACCCAATCTCATTTAGAGCAATTAGCCAGCGAACTCGAAGGCACACTTTTATACGATGATCTTCATAAAACACTTTATTCGACAGACGCATCGGTGTATCGGATTCGGCCAAATGCGGTGGCTTTGCCTAAATTTACAGCAGATATCAGCAGGTTAATTCGCTTTGCGGCAGAACATAATATTTCGATCACACCAAGAACTGCAGGAACTTCATTGGCAGGACAAGCTGTTGGCGACGGACTTGTGGTGGATGTTTCGAAGCATTTCACGAAAATATTAGGTTATAATGCCGAGAAAAAAACGGTTACGGTTCAGCCTGGAGTTATTCGCGATGAATTGAACTTATATTTAAAACCTTACGGCGTTTTCTTTGCACCAATTACATCAACATCAAACCGTGCAATGATTGGCGGAATGGTAGGAAATAATTCTTCGGGAACTACTTCGATTCGTTATGGCGTTACGCGTGATAAAATTGCGGAAGTAAAAGCGATTTTGAGCGATGGATCGGAAGTGACTTTTGGCGAATTGACTTCGGCAGAATTTATCGAGAAAACCAAAGGCGATTCTTTAGAAAATAAAATTTATAAGAGCGTTTACGACGAGCTTTCGGTAAAAGAAAATCAGGAAGAAATTATAAGAGAATTTCCGAAACCAGAAATTCACAGACGAAATACGGGTTATGCTGTAGATATTTTGCTAAAATCTGAATTATTTGGCGGAACTGAACCGACAATAAACCTCGGAAAACTGCTTTGCGGAAGCGAAGGAACTTTAGCCTTCACAACCGAAGTAACTTTAAAAGTTGACGATTTGCCGCCACCTCACAGTATTATGGTCGTGGCACATTATCATACGATTCAGGAATCTTTAGAATCTGTTGTGGTGGCTATGAAACACCATTTGTACACTTGTGAAATGATCGACGATACGATTTTGGATTGTACTAAAACAAATCGGGAACATATTAAAAACCGTTTCTTTTTGGTTGGAGAACCAAAAGCGATTATGCTGTTTGAAGTGGCATCACACACTTTAGAAGATGCCGAAAATCAAGCAAACGCATTAATTGACGATTTAGAGAAACATAATTTTGGATATGCCAGCGTTAAATTATTTGGAGCTGATATTGATAAAGCCAACGAACTTAGAAAAGCAGGATTAGGTCTTTTAGGAAGTATTGTAGGCGACGATAAAGCAGCCGATTCTATTGAAGATACGGCAGTAGAATTAAGCGATTTACCAGCGTATATTGCAGAGTTTTCTGCAATGATGTTGCGTCACGGACAGGAAGCGATTTATTATGCGCATGCGGGTGCGGGAGAATTGCACCTTCGTCCGGTTTTGAATTTGAAGAAAACGGAAGATCTAAAATTATTCAGAACCATTGCGACGGAAGTAGCGCATTTGGTGAAGAAATATAGAGGTTCGCTAAGTGGTGAGCATGGCGACGGAATCGTGCGTGGAGAGTTTATTCCGTTTATGATTGGCGATAAGAATTACGAATTGCTGAAAAGATTAAAATTGGCATTTGACCCGAATTCAGTTTTAAATATCGGGAAGATTGTCAACGCCTTGAAAATGGACGAAAATCATCGTGTAGTTTCGGGTAGAGTAGAACCAGATATTAAAACGTTTCAGGATTTCTCAGACAGTTTGGGAATTTTGCGTGCTGCCGAAAAGTGTAACGGTTCTGGCGATTGTAGAAAAATGCCATCGGCAGGAGGAGCGATGTGTCCAAGTTATCGTGCAACTAGAAACGAGAAAGAAACGACTCGAGCAAGAGCAAATGCATTACGTGAATATTTGACGTATTCTGAAAAAGAAAACAAATTTGACCAGAAAGAATTATACGAAGTTTTTGAGTTATGCGTAAGCTGTAAAGCCTGTGCTAGTGAATGTCCAAGTAATGTTGACGTTGCGACTCTAAAAGCGGAATTTTTATACCAATACCAAAAAGCAAACGGATTCTCCACTAGAAACAAGATTTTTGCCAACAATGCCAAATTGAATAAAATGGGGAGCAAATTCCCGACGATTACGAATTTTATTTCGAATCAATCTTTGGTTAAAAAAACTATGGGAATTGCACCCGAAAGACAAGTTCCGTTATTGGCGAAAAAGACTTTTAGAAAATGGTATCAAAACAATAAACCTGCAACATCAGATTTTCCTAATGGAAGATTGTATTTGTTTGTGGATGAATTCACGAATTACTACGACGTCAATATCGGAATCGATGCTTTCGAATTGTTGACTAAATTGGGTTATCAGGTTTTGGTTGTCGATCATGAAGAAAGCGGAAGAACGTATCTTTCAAAAGGATTTTTGGAAGAAGCGAAGAAAATTGCGAATCACAACGTAAATGTTTTTAAAGATTTGGTTTTAGCCAATGCGCCTTTAATCGGAATTGAACCTTCTGCTATCTTAACTTTCAGAGATGAATATCTTCGTTTAGCGGATGATAAAGAAGCTGCAGAAAAGTTATCTAGAAATGCATTTACAATCGAAGAATTCTTCAAAAAAGAAATCATCGACGGAAAAATCACAGCCAATTCATTTTCAGAAGAGACCAAAGAAATCAAGATCCATGGACATTGTCATCAGAAATCTTTAAGCTCTGTTGAAGCTACTTTTGCGATGCTGAATCTTCCTAAAAATAATACAGTTACGGTTTATAATTCAGGCTGTTGTGGAATGGCAGGTTCTTTTGGTTATGAAAAAGAGCATTATCAAGTCAGTATGCAAATGGGAGAGGATACGCTTTTCCCGAAAGTTAGAAACACTGCTGAAAATGTAAAAATCGCCGCTGCGGGAACCAGCTGCCGCCATCAAATTTATGATGGAACAAAACGTGAAGCACAGCATCCGGTTAGTATTTTAAGAAATTGCTTGAAGTAAGGTTTTCTAACCGCAAAGAGCGCAAAGATTTTTTGCCACAGATTTAAAGGATTAAAAAGATTTTTTCTTGCAGATGTAATTTTAAAATTTTGAAATAAATAAAATCTGCAGTAATCTGCGAAATCTGCGTGAAGAATTATTTAGATGAAGATTGAAAAATCTTTTTAATCCTTTAAATCTGTGGCAAAAAAAATAATTCGAGAAATTAGTGTAATTCGTGGCAGAAAAAAAACATCTGTAAAAACAAAATCGTTTTATATATTTGAAATCAAGATATTTTTTGCATTATTTGCAAAATAAAACAAAAAGAACTGAATTAAATTAATTTATAACAGTAAAACATTATATGGCATTTTCAAGTTTATTCCGAAAGAAAACAGTACAGGATATTCTGAAGCAGGTTGCACAGAACGAAACAGATGGTCATAATGCCTTAGGGAAACATTTGACAACTAGGGATTTAACGGCTTTTGGAATAGCAGCGATTGTTGGAGCGGGAATTTTTAGCACCATTGGAAAAGCCAGTGCAGATGGCGGACCAGCTGTAATCTTCTTATTCTTATTTACTGCTTTGGCATGTAGTTTTGCTGCATTTGCTTATGCAGAATTTGCTTCAATGGTTCCAGTTTCTGGAAGTGCGTACACCTATTCGTATGTAGCTTTTGGAGAATTAATTGCTTGGATAATTGGCTGGGCTTTAATCATGGAATATGCCGTTGGAAATATAACCGTCGCCATATCGTGGAGTGATTATTTTACGGGACTTCTCCAGAGTGGCGGAATTCATTTACCGCAATGGATTCAGATGGATTACTTAACTGCTTCAAACGGATTTAAAGATGCCGAGGCCTTAATGCGAGGCGGAAAATCATTCGAAAATTTAAGTGTCGCTTTACAGCAAGCGCATACAGCCTGGACAACTGCGCCAACAATTGGATCTTTTCATTTCGTAACCGATATACCAGCATTATTCATTATTATTCTGATTACAGCGTTGGTTTATAGAGGAATGAAAGAATCTCGTAATGCGAGTAATTTAATGGTTGTAGTAAAACTTTGTGTGGTTCTTTTAGTTATCGCTGTCGGAATTTTTTATGTAGATACAGCAAACTGGGATCCGTTTGCGCCAAATGGTGTTAGCGGAGTTTTAAAAGGAGTTTCTGCCGTATTCTTTGCTTACATTGGTTTTGACGCGATTTCAACAACTGCCGAAGAATGTAAAAATCCGCAAAGAGATTTACCACGCGGAATGATGTGGGCTATTATTATTTGTACAATTCTTTATATAGCTATCGCTTTGGTTTTGACAGGAATGGTAAAATATCACGAATTAAATGTTGGAGATCCTCTTGCATTTGTTTTCGATAAATTAGACTTAAAATGGATGTCAGGAATTATTGCAGTAAGTGCAGTAGTGGCGATGGCGAGCGTTTTATTGGTTTTTCAAATGGGACAACCACGTATTTGGATGAGTATGAGTCGTGATGGTTTACTGCCAAAGAAATTCTCAACTGTTCACCCAAAATTCAAAACGCCTTCTTTTGCAACTATTGTAACGGGATTTGTAGTGGCTGTTCCAGCTTTATTTTTAAACTTGACAATGGTTACCGATTTATGCAGTATCGGAACTTTGTTTGCCTTTGTATTAGTTTGTGCAGGAGTTCTAGTTTTACAGAATAAACCAGAAATTCCAAGAGGTAAATTCAAAACGCCTTATATCAATTCAAAATTCATTTTGCCAATATTAATGATTGTGGGCTTGTATTATGCTTTTGCATTTAATAGTAAAGCGACAATGGCATTTATTAATAACGATCCGCAGATTTATGATGCGACTTCGATTGTAACTTCACTAGATAAATCAGAATCTGAGCAGGTTTTTAAATACCTAGAAAGTATCGAAGTAAATAACAAAACTGCAGAAACATCAGATTTAGAACATTTATTAGGACAATATCAAGATGACGAAGTAAAATATGCTGAAGTTGTAAAAGGCTTGCCAATTGCAGATTCTGCAAAATATGAATCAGGTTTTAGTTTATTCAAACACAAAATTCCAATGTGGATATTCTTGTTTGTTTTAGTTGGATTGGCGGTTTGGGCATTCAGAAAAAATCTATCTTTAATTCCGCTTTTAGGATTAATCTGTTGCCTTTACATGATGGCAGAATTAAGCGTTTGGAACTGGATTTATTTTACAATCTGGTTAATTATCGGTTTAGTGATCTACTTTACGTACAGTAGAAAAAACAGTAAACTGAATACTGAAAATATAGGATAAGAAATAAAAATGTACACACTAAAAGCCGTTCTGAGCACTTCAGAACGGCTTTTTTTATTTTGTGATTTTTTATAGAAATATTCTTATGTTTTAAAAGTGCTTTTCCTTAAGTTTGTTTTCAGTAAAATTTTAAATTTAATTAGTAATACATGGGTTTTCTCGATAAAATATTGGGCAAAAAAGAGACTTTAATACAATCTAATACGGACTTTTGGAATTGGTTTCAAAAAAATGAAAAAGAATTTTTTGAAGTTGTTAAAGATGGAAAAAATATTCACAAAGGCTTTCTTGATAGACTAGCACCAAAACTTGATGAAGTTCATGACGGCATCTATTTTTTAACTGGAATGTTTGATAATCTAACAGCCGAATTAATTCTTACCCCAGATGGAGCAATTAGAAATATTTATGCAATTGAAGAATTAGTAAATGAAGCACCTAAAATTGCAGGTTGGAAGTTTACAGCTCTAAAACCAGCATCAGATATTAAAGATGTTAGCATTAATTATGAAAATTTCGATTTTAATAAAAACAATTTAAAGTTCTATCCCACAATACATAAAAATTTCCCTGACGAAATTGATTTGACAATTGTTTACGATCATTTTACAGAGGATAAAAAACAGCCAGTTACCAATGGAGTTTATATCTTTTTGGATAACTATTTAGGAGAACTGCATTCGGTTACTCTAATAGATAATATGAGAGTAATAGGAGGAAATGATATTTCTGAAGAATTAATTCCGATTGAAAAATTAAAAGATTATTTAATCTGGAGAGAAAAAGAATTTGTCGAGAAATACGAAGGTACGAGACATAATACAGAAAAAGATAACTATTCAGGTTTCGAGTCAACTACAAAAGATGGCGGGATTGTGATAGGATTAATGAATACGGATCTTTTAAGCTGGGAACAAAAAGCATCTCATCCTTGGATATTTGTTATAACAATTCCATTTGATGGAAGTAATAATAATGGAATGCCAGATAAAGAGACCTATCAGTTATTAAACGAAATAGAAGATGAGGTTATATTGCATCTTAAAGATTTGGAAGGTTATTTAAATATAGGAAGGGAAACATTAGCAAACAGTAGAGAAATCTTTTTTGCTTGCAAAGATTTCAGAAAACCGTCAAAAACAGCGGACCAATTAATTAAAAAATACAGAAGCTCTTTTGAGATAAGTTACGAAATCTATAAAGACAAATACTGGCAAACGTTTAGGCATTACGAACCAAGATAAAGTACAAAAAGCCGTTTTGATTTTATTCAGAACGGCTTTTTTTATTGATAGAATGTGATTAAAAGTAGAATTTATTTTTTCACAATCTTCTGCAGAGTTTCTACACCATTTTCTAAGCGAATGGTAATAAAATACAATCCAGAGCTTAGACGGCTTACATCAATACTGCTTGTATTAGATTTTCCTTCCTGAACAATACTTCCTTGAGCAGAAATAATTGTGTAATTGCTTATTGCAATAGTAGAGTTTATAAGAAGTGTCTGATCTACTGGATTAGGATATAAACGAACAGCATAGGTTTCCTGTGTTTCTTCTTTATTATCCACATTAATTGCTGTTTTTGATGTACTTGCTCCCCATGTGTACGAGTAGCCATCAGTTTTACTTAATAAATCGGCAGTTTGATTGGCAGAACCGCTAGAACCGTTATTGAAAATAACATTGATCGATGTTGGTCCAGTGATAGTGTATTTGTAAAAACCATTGGTGTCAGCTGTCATTGTTGCGCCAGGCCAAGTAGCATTTGCCACACTTCCTGAAGGAACAGCATTCCAATAATATACTTTTGGAGCGGTGGTCCAAGTTGTTGGAGGTTTAAAATATACTGTAAGTGTTGGAACTGCACTAAAAGTGTAAGTTTCTGTTTTTACAGCAGATGAAACTCCAGATGTATTGACAACAAAAGCCTTTAAAGTTGTATTTGCAGTAAAAGCAAAAGATTTACTGCCAATTGCCGATGCAGAGCTTGTAGTAGGAGTTGTGCCGTCTAAAGTATAATATAGAGTAGAAGACGTTTCGTTTGCAGTTAAAACAACATTGACAGTAGTTCCAGTTGTAAATGTTCCTCCAGGTTTAGAATTGGTAAAATCGGGAGCAATAACAGGGCATCTGTTTGCAGGTTCTGCACTAAGCCAGCCAGAATCATAATATTTAATTCCTGCTGTAGTACTTAAATCTCCAGTTTTTAGGTTTCCATCATTAAATAGTAAATTCGAAGCACTTACTGTTGACGGAAAAGTATATTTATACCAATCTCCACAATCTTGTGTCATTGCAATTCCAGGATAAGTTACTGCAGGAGCAGTTCCCGTTGGTGACCAATAATAAATTTTAACTGAAGAACTCCAATTGGATGGTTTCTTAAAATAAACCGTAAAAGCAGCAGGAGTACTAAAAGTATAGGTTTCTGTTTTTATGGCTGAACTAACTCCTGCGGCATTCTTGACAAAAGCTTTAAGTGTCGTTGTGCTAGTTATTGTAATTGCTTTTGAACCCACCGCAGAAGCAGAAGCTGTAGTAGGATCTGTTCCATCAAGAGTATAATAAATTACAGAAGTGCTTTCGTTTGCCGTTAAAGTCAGATTTAAAGTGGTTCCTGTAGTGAAATTTCCACCCGCTTGTGAGAATGTAAAATTTGGAACTACAGAAGGACATCTGTTTGCAGGTTCAGCACTTAGCCAGCCGTTATCATAAAATTTGATTCCGCCAGTTGAATTTAGATCGCCAGTTTTTAAAGAACCATCATTAAACAATAAATTTGAAGCACTTACCGTCGATGGGAAAGTATATTTATACCAATCTCCACAATCCTGTGTCATTGCAACTCCAGGATAAGTTACTGCAGGAGCAGTTCCCGTTGGTGACCAATAATAAATTTTTACGGCAGAATTCCAGTTGTATGGTTTTTTGAAATAAACTGTAAATTCTGGAAGCGTTCCAATTGTATAAGTTTTAGTTACAATATCAGATTGATTACCGTCTTTATCTACTGCAAAAGCTTTAATTGTTGTAGTTTGTGTAATGTTTATTGTTTTTGCCGATTCCACAACTGGTGAAGCTGTCGTTGGAGTAGAACCGTCAATAGTATAATACAATTTTGGTTTAGGATCTGTGCTGTCTGTTGCTGTAATAGTTACATCTATAGCTGTAGTTGAATTTCCAGCCTCAGGTGTAAAAGCTATTTTTGGTGCAACATCTAAGTTTTTTCCAACCCAAACATGCTGAATTTTTGATTTAGTGGTATTTCCTTTTTTGTCAGTGACTTCCACATAATAGTCTAATAATTTTTCTGATATCCCTGCAATTTCAGCAGAATATTGATTTGCAATTACATCTGGAAGCATGTACAAATCAGCTTGCGGATTATTGGTAACATTTCCTTTTGGGAAAACTCTTTCTGCCATTGGCAATACTATCCAACTTCCCACTTCGCTTCCTCCAGCATAAGTTTCATTTTGATTAGAATTAGGGCTGTTTTTTCCATCAACATCAATTCTGTATTTTAATTCGGCTTTTTCAATACCGCTTACATCATAAGCAAAAGTGTATACAGTAAAATCCGCAGAGTTTAAGAAATCTTTATAAGCGTAAGGTGCTCCATATCCTTTTTCACCAGGATTATAAGGCCAGCGCTGCGGAATAAAAACAGATGGTTTTGTTGCATCAACGCCTGGATGTGCATCTAAAGTAGGTTTTGCAAATTGCACACATCTATTAACAGCAAGTGTTGTTTTTATTTCTAAATCCTCAGCTAATCCATAATAAGCATTTCCACTGTCATAGCCTGCCATTAAAAAATGCCAAGCTTTTTCAGCCGGACTTACTGCAGAGGTCGGATTTACAATTTCGCTCATTCTAAGATTATTGCCTTCCAATTGTTCAGCCATAATGGCGTGATTTTCTCCTGCAGTTGTTATCGCTTGATTCATCATATCTTCGGTCCAACCATTTGGGTTGAATTTTTTTGAGACTGGATCAAAGAAAGGCCATAACCAATTGGTAAACTGTGGATGTCCAAAATCTCCATCTGCGTTTACCCATGCACCATCTTCTACGTGTACCACCGCCGATTCTGGAACAGGATTGTCATATAAATATTGTGGAATTGTAGTTGCAATATTTCCATTAGCGGATGATGCATGAGAAAATCCTGTTACCGATTCGTTGTAATAGGAAGATCCGCCACCCCAAGCATTATCTCCATCGTGAGCAAATAGTACTAATGGAGGTCTAGGAGATGTTGCTGCTTTTGCTACAATTGGAGCAATTAATGAAGTTCCTATTGTAGCATATCCATCTTCATAGCTTTCGTAATCAGCCATAGGAACTACCGTGATTTTATATTCCTGAGCTGTTTCCGGGTCAACATATTTTGCTTTATAAGGAAGATAAGAATAAGGTACAGCAAACTGTCCGCCGCGAGCATCTTTTTGAGCAGAGAACCAAGTTCCGCCAAGAGTTTCTACCTGATCTGCCTTGTTTGGAAGATCGCACATACTTCCGCCAGAACCATATTTTATTGGATAGTCGGCCAAAGTTCGCGATAAATGGCTATTTGCAATTACAGACCATTCTATGCCACATTCTGTAAGAGTTTTTATAATTCTTTCAGAAAAGGCACATTCTGCAGGCCAATACCCTTTAGAATCATGAGTTCCAAATAATTGAGCGCTATAATATTGATGCGCTTTTATTTCTTTCTTCAAAGCTTCATCGCTCAATAAAGGAGAAAGCGCATGATGCATGGTGAAAGAAACTACCTCCATACGAGAAAATCCGCCAGAAGTTTTCCAAGCTTTTGCATCTTTGATATTCTGCGTCCAAGAATTCGAATATCCCCATTGATTTGCTTGTGCCAATTCATTAACGTTTTCCATCAAAGAGCCACCATAAGTAATTTGTGCTCCCGCTTTGGATAAATCACGAATAGAATTAATAGCATTTTTTGGCGCGAACTGATATGCGGCAACACGATCGCCTGCTCCAAAAATTTCTTCAAGGTTGTTTGTAGGATGAGCCAGACCGTTTTTATCATTGTTGGCACCAGAAACTTTCAAGTCTTGAGATTCTTTTACGATTTGGTATCGATTTGGATTTTTCTTGCTTATATCTCCCCAATAAGTAGGTTGGTGCAGATGCCATAAGTAAGAAGTATGCACTTGAGCTTGCAGAAAAGCAAAGGGAATGCACAAGGCATAAAACAAAAGTAGGTTTTTCTTCATAATTTAAGTTTTGGTGGTTAAATAGTTAAATTTCTGACAAAAATATATTTTATTAGTATTTAAAATATGTAATAATCTGAAATTCAGTTACTACAACGTTTTAGTGTTTAAAACTTTGTTTAAAAAATGAGTTAAAAAACTTTAATCGTAAAATTTGTTAGTTTTTAATGAAGATTTTACTTTTTAATATTTAAGTGGTTGTAAATGAGTTTTTAATGTTGTTTGTAAAGAAAAAAATCCGCTAGAGAAATATCTCTAGCGGATTCAAACAATCTAATAAAAAATGTGCAAATTTATTTATAGAGGAATGTTTGCCTTTATTGTGAATGATTTTCTCGCGCAGATTTTGCAGATTAACAGATCCTCTTTATAACCCTAATAATAAATCGGCATAATCAGCCAAATCTGCGAGAGAAAAATTTTAGCGAGCCTCTGTGAAAACTTCTTTACATCCCGATAGTTATCGGGATTGCCGAATTCAAAACTCCAAGTTCCACCATACAAGCTTTCATCATTTCGTAAGTACGTTGAATATCATTATCTAAACCAATAGAAAAACGAATCAAACCATCTGTCAATCCCATTTCTTTCTGTTCTTCAAGCGGAATTTCACTAGAAGTAGAAGTTCCCGGCGCGCTAAACAACGTTTTATAGAAACCTAAACTTACAGCTAGATATCCTAAGTTTCGTTCCTGCATTAATTCCATTAATTCGTTCGCTTTTTCCAAAGAACCTACATCAATAGTCAGCATTCCCCCAAAACCATATTCTGGATTAATCATCGTTTTGTATAATTCATGACTAGGGTGACTTTTCAATCCTGGATAAACCGTTTTTAAACCGTCTTTTTCAAACTGATCTGCCAAATAATGTGCATTATGGCTGTGTTGTTTAATTCGGATATGAAGTGTTCGTAAGTTTTTCATCACGCTTGCAGAACGAAGACTGTCCATTGTTGGCCCTAAAAGCATGCTTGCTCCAGAGTTTACATTCTTCAATGAATTAATAAATTCTTTAGATGCGCAAGTTACACCGCCAACCGTATCACTGCTTCCGTTAATGTATTTTGTTAAACTATGAATCACAATATCAGCTCCCAATTTTGCAGGAGAAACTGATAATGGCGAAAAGGTATTATCTACAACCAATTTCAGATTATGTCTTTTTGCAATTTTTGCTAGACCACGAATATCAGCCACCTCCAATAATGGGTTGCTTACTGTTTCGCAATACAAAACTTTAGTTTTAGGCGTAATTGCTGCTTCAACAACATCTAGTTTTGTAATATCAACAAAGCTTGTTTCAATTCCGAATCTTGGTGTAAAGTTTTTCAAGAAAGCGTAAGTTCCTCCATAGATAGTTCGGCTAGAAACAATATGATCGCCTGCTCCGCACAATTGCAAAAGGGTAGGCGTAATAGCTCCCATTCCAGATGCCGAAACGTTTGCCGTTTCCGTTCCTTCCATTGCTGCCAAAGCTTGATCCAGATACAAGTTGCTTGGTGACGAATGGCGAGAATATAAATAACAGCCCTCCATATTACCTTCAAAAGTATCAAACATGGTTTTTGCCGAAAGAAAGGTATAAGTCGAAGAATCAGAAATCGACGGATTTACACCGCCAAATTCGCCAAAATATTGTAAGTCCTGAATTTTATCTGCTGGGTTAAAGTTTTTCATTGTAGTTAGTTTCAAGTTTTTATTTGTTTCAAGTTGCTAAAATTGCAATTGTCATCCTGAGCGAAGTCGAAGGATAAGAAGCTATTCCTGCTATCCGTTCCAATCTTTTGTGCCGAACCTTGGCACAAAAGGATTTCCACTTCTATCAGGGCTAGGACATTCATATCTCAAAAGAAATTCTAGTCAAAATAATGTCTAATAAGAAAATTAATCAACCATGAATTGAATAATTAGATTTTAAAACTATATAAATGTATTTGTAATGATTTTTAATCTAAATTTGAATTGATAAAGCCCAATCAATAGATTTTCTTTCACTTTCCAAAACAAATAAAGATGACTTTAGATGCTACAGATAAAAAACTTCTGGTTTTACTTCAAACCGATAGTAAAAAAACAACCAAAGAATTATCATTAAAACTTGATCTTTCTGTTACAGCGGTATACGAACGAATTAAAAAGTTAGAGCGCGAAGGCATAATAAAAAACTACGTGGCATTAGTAGATAAATCCAAAATCGAAAAAGGTTTTGTCGTTTTCTGCCATTTAAAACTCATTCAACACACCAAAGAATTCCTAACCAAATTTGAAAGTGAAGTCATAAAACTAAATGAAGTTCTAGAATGCCATCATGTAAGCGGCGATTACGATTATATTCTGAAAGTTCTGGTAAAGGATATGGAAGCTTACAGGGAGTTTTTGGTTACAAAACTTACAAGTTTGCAACACATTGGAAGTACACAGAGCATGTTTATGATTAGTGAAGTGAAGAGTTCTACGGTGATTTCTTTTTAAAAAGACACAAAGGTTCAGAGGAACAAAGGTTCAAAGGTTTTTTCTGTAGAGACGCACTTCAGTGTGTCTAACGTCCTGTTTGTCATCCTGAGGAACGAAGGATCACACATGAAACTCTACAAAGATTGGCGATTTTGCATGCGGAGCTTCTAGTGTGATCCTTCGTTCCTCAGGATGACAAGCTTGGGTATAAACTTAGCGACTCTGCTCCCGATAATTATCGGGATTGCGAGACTAAAAACAAAACTTAGGGAACCTTATACAATCTTACCAGCTTCAAGATTAAAACAGGCTAATATTTCACGCAAAAAACATTGAAAATTAAACTTCAAACAGAACTTTATTGCTTAATTTTGTAACCGCTAAAATAAAAACAAAATACTATGAGTTCATTTGACGTAGTCATTATAGGTTCAGGTCCTGGAGGATATGTATCAGCAATTCGTTGCGCACAATTAGGTTTCAAAACTGCAATTGTAGAAAAATATAATTCATTAGGCGGAACTTGCCTTAACGTAGGTTGTATTCCTTCAAAAGCATTATTATCTTCTTCACATCATTATTCAGAAATCGCACATTTCGCAGATCACGGAATCGAAGTTTCTGGCGATGTAAAAATCAATTTAGAGAAAATGATCGCCCGCAAACAAGCTGTTGTTGATCAAACTGTAGGCGGAATCAACTACCTAATGGATAAAAATAAAATTACTGTTTTCAATGGTTTAGGTTCTTTCGTAGACGCAACTCACATTGCTGTTGCAAAAGCTGATGGAACTTCAGAAACTATCGAAGCAAAATATACTGTAATTGCTACAGGATCAAAACCATCTTCTTTACCATTTATCAAAATTGATAAAGAAAGAATCATCACTTCTACTGAAGCTTTGGCTTTAAAAGAAGTACCAAAACACTTAGTTATCATCGGTGGTGGAGTTATCGGAATCGAGCTTGGACAAGTTTATCTTCGTTTAGGAGCTCAGGTTTCTGTAGTTGAATTCATGGATAGAATCATTCCAGGAATGGACGGAGCTCTTTCTAAAGAATTAACAAAAGTGTTGAAAAAACAAGGAATGAAATTTTACGTTTCTCACAAAGTAAAATCAGTTGAAAGAAATGGCGATGCTGTTGTAGTTCAGGCTGAAAATGCAAAAGGAGAAACGATCACTCTAGAAGGAGATTATTCATTAGTTTCTGTTGGTCGTCGTCCATACACAGACGGATTAAACGCTGACAAAGCCGGAGTTAAAATTTCAGACAGAGGACAAGTTGAAGTAAACGATCATTTACAAACTAATGTTCCAAATATCTATGCAATTGGTGACGTTGTTCGTGGAGCGATGTTAGCGCACAAAGCAGAGGAAGAAGGAGTTATGGTTGCAGAAATCTTAGCAGGTCAAAAACCTCATATCGATTATAACTTAATTCCTGGTGTTGTTTACACTTGGCCGGAAGTTGCTGCGGTTGGACAAACTGAAGAGCAATTAAAAGCGGCAGGAGTTGCTTACAAATCAGGAAGTTTTCCATTCAAAGCTTTAGGACGTGCAAGAGCAAGTGCTGACTTAGACGGATTCGTAAAAATCTTAGCTGACGAAAAAACGGATGAGGTTTTAGGAGTTCATATGATCGGTGCTCGTACAGCAGATTTAATTGCTGAAGCGGTTACTGCAATGGAATTTAAAGCTTCTGCCGAAGATATTTCAAGAATGAGCCACGCGCATCCAACTTTCGCGGAAGCGGTAAAAGAAGCAGCATTGGCAGCGACAGAAAATAGAGCTTTACACGTATAATTTTTACGTTAAATTATATTTAAAAACCGTTAGAGCGATCTGACGGTTTTTTTGTGCTTCATATAATATAATATTCAAAAATAATTTTGTAAATTAGATGTGTATTTCAGGTGCTATCTTTATGATAATTAAAAAGATAGTATTATGAAAACTAAATATGTAGTTCCGGTTTTGATCGGAGCAGGGATTGGACTCGCATTGTATTCTTGCGGAGGCGGAATTCCAAAAAATGCAAAAGCTGTAACAAACTTTGACAGCGCAAAATATCTCGGAAAATGGTATGAAATTGCCAGATTGGATTACAAATGGGAAAGAGATTTGAACAATGTAACTGCCGAGTATTCTTTAAATGAAGATAAAACAATAAAGGTAGATAATAAGGGCTATAATGTCAAAAAAGACAAATGGGAACAAAGTGTCGGGAAAGCTAGATTTGTCAAAAAAGACAACATTGGTATGCTGAAAGTCTCATTTTTTGGTCCTTTTTATTCTGGTTACAATGTCGTAGCAATCGATCAAGATTATAAATACGCACTTGTGGCTGGAGAAAGTTTAAAGTATATGTGGATACTTTCTAGAGAAAAAACAATTCCGGAGAGTGTAAAAGCTGATTTTCTTATCAAAGCTCAAGAAATTGGGTATAAAGTAACCGATTTGGTTTGGGTAAAACACGATAAGGTAAATTAAAAAATAAAGTCCGTCAGATGATAACACTGACGGACTTTTTTATTTCGATTTGAAAAATGCTTATGCAGTAAAAACACTTTTATAATTATCCCAGTATCTGTAAATCAAGAATAGGTTTCCTAGAAAAAGAAGAGCTGCAATTGGCAGGCCATCTGGAGTAAGGAAATAATTGATAAACAAAATATTTACCGTAATCGGTAAGATCAAGATGTTTGCTAAAGTTACATATCGCCCAGATACAAATGCAATACCACACAATAACTCGATAGATTTTGCCAGAGGCATTAAATACGTCGAGGCCATTAAACCTACATTAAATGCTTTAAAATTCCCTGTAGTTTCAGGTTCAGGCATTAGGTGGAAAAAATAACTGATAGAGGCGAACAGTAGCAAAAGGCCAATTAAAACGCGGACAATAATTGTGGCAATTTTCATAATACTTAGGATTTTTTAAGGTTAAAAAAATTAATTAAGTTATTGGAAGAAATGCAATCTAAAAGCTCAAAAGAGAATCATAATTTAATTTTTTTAAGGCTCTTTTTTAAGGATTCTACAATCAAATCAATACTGTTTTTGGATTAATCTAATTGTATATCAAATATAACGAATTTTTTCTTATAAAATAAATGTCTTTTTAACAGTTTTGTAATGCAATTCAAATCGTTTGATTATTTTTTTGTTTTCTGTTAATGAAAGAATTTTGTCGTAATTTTGACCTTTAAAATTACCATTTTTGAGAGTTTCCATCCGTAAAAATATTGCCAATCCGAAACTGTTTAAAGAGCAGCTTTTAAGTTGGGCGCAGCAATTTCGCGAAGTCGTTTTTTTAGACAGTAATTCTTATCCGCAGATGTATTCAAGTTTTGACTGCATTTTGGCAGTTGATGCTTTTACATCTTTAAAAACAGATTATTTCAACGCTTTTGAAGATTTAAAGCAGTATCAGCAAAATGCAAAAGACTGGCTTTTTGGATATCTTTCTTATGATTTGAAGAATGATATCGAAAATCTTCAATCTAATAATTTTGATGGTTTGAATTTTCCCGATTTGTTTTTCTTTCAGCCTAAAAAAGTTTTTATCCTGAAAGGGAATGAACTTGAAATCCAGTACTTAATGCTTTGTGATGATGAGCTTGAAGAGGATTTTGAAGAAATAATAAAAACTCAAAGTGAAACATTTGTTACACTGAGCGGAGTCGAAGTGAAGCAACGCATTTCGAAAGAATCGTATGTTGAAAAAGTGAATCAAATGCTTCATCATATTCATATTGGTGATATGTACGAAGCGAATTTCTGTATGGAATTTTATGCTGAAAATGCCATTATAAATCCGTTAGAAAAGTTTCAAAAACTGAACGAAATATCACAAGCGCCTTTTTCTGTTTTCTTTAAAAATTACAAACAATATCTGCTTTCGGCTTCACCAGAACGATATTTAAAAAAAGTAGGTGATAAGATTATTTCGCAGCCAATCAAAGGAACTTCTAAGCGTTTTGCAGATGCAATTGAAGATGAAAAATCAAAAAATATTTTAGTTTCAGATGCCAAAGAACGTGCTGAAAATATCATGATAACCGATTTGGTTCGAAATGATTTGTCACATACCTCGCAAAAAGGTTCGGTTGAGGTTGAAGAACTTTGCGGGATTTATTCGTTTTTACAGGTTCATCAGATGATTTCTACTATAATTTCAAAATTAGATTCTAAATATTCAGCGGTCGATGTTCTGAAAACTACATTTCCGATGGGAAGTATGACAGGAGCGCCAAAGATTTCAGTAATGGAAATTGTAGAAGAAATAGAAGAGACCAAAAGAGGATTATATAGTGGTGCAGTCGGCTATTTTACTCCTGAAGGTGATTTTGATTTCAATGTCGTAATCCGAAGTATTTTATACAATCAAGAGAATAAATATGTTTCTTTTTCGGTTGGAAGCGCCATAACCTCGCTTTCGATTCCGGAAAAAGAATATGAAGAATGTTTGTTGAAAGCAAAAGCAATGCATGAAGTTCTACAGTAATTTTTTTCGCCACGAATTGCACGATTTCCGCGAATTATTTTTTTTGCTAAATCCTATAAAAATAGCCACAGATTAAAGGGATTAAAATGATTAAAAAATCTGTGAGAATCTTTTTAATCTGTGGCAAAAAAAATAATTCGTGTAATTAGTGGCAGAAAAAAACAACGCTTAACATTTCGTTTAAAAATAGATCGAATTTAATTTTTTACTTTTATCAGATGTTTTCAAAATTTCAAAATCATATCGTATCCAGATTTCCGTTTTTAGCCGAAAAAAAACTTTTTCTGGCTGTTAGTGGCGGATTAGACAGTATGGTTTTGCTGCATTTAATGAATCAACTGCCTTATGAAATTGCAGTTTTGCATTGCAATTTTCAGCTTCGCGGATTAGAAAGTTTTGGAGATCAGGAATTCATTCAGAATTATTGCAATCAAAATAATATTCCAATTTTTACCACACATTTTGATACAGAAGCTTTCGCTAAAGATTATAAGCTTTCTACGCAAGTTGCTGCAAGAGAACTTCGCTACAGCTGGTTTTATGAATTATTAGAAGAAAAAAACTTCGATTATATCTTAACTGCACATCATGCCGATGATAATCTGGAAACTTTCATCATCAACTTAACGCGCGGAACAGGTTTAGAAGGTTTAACTGGAATTCCTGAGCAAAACGATAAAATTATTCGTCCGCTGCTTCCTTTTTCAAGAGAAGAAATCTTGAAATATGCAGAAGAGAATAAGATAGAATGGAGAGAAGATAGCAGCAATGCATCAACAAAATATCTTCGAAACAAGATTCGCCATAATTTAGTTCCAGTTTTAAAAGAAATCAATCCTAATTTTTTAGATGCTTTTCAGAAAACGGAATCATTTCTTCAAGAATCAAAAGAAATGGTTGAAGATGCGTCGATTATGATTTATCAGCAGGTAGCAAAAGAAGCTGAAGATGATATTCATTTCGATTTAAATCAACTAAAAAAACTTCCAAATTATAAATCATATCTATATCAATGGCTGAAAGAATTTGGTTTTTCGGCTTGGAATGATATATATGATTTAGCCGAAGGACAATCTGGAAAACAGGTGTTTTCGGAAGAATTTAGATTATTGAAAAATAGAGAAACATTAATTTTAAGTCCGCTTTCAGAAAACTCAGAAAATGATGAGTATGAAATAAATGAAAACGATTCAGAAGTTAATTTTCCCTTAAAAATGAGCCTTTGTAACGTAGGTCACACAACATTCGACTCAAATAAAGTTATATTTGTCGATTCTGATAAAATCCGCTATCCTTTGATTTTGCGTAAATGGAAAGAAGGCGATGTTTTTCAGCCTTTTGGAATGCACGGAAAATCAAAAAAAGTAAGTAAACTTTTTAAAGATGAAAAACTATCCTTGATCGAAAAAGAAAAAACATGGATTTTATGCTCAGAAGATCAAATAGTCTGGGTAGTCGGAATGAGACAAGACGAACGTTTTAAAATAAAAAAAGCCACAAATAAAATACTTAAAATAGAATTACTATAATGAACTTTACTCAAGCCCATCAGTCGATAACTTCGAAAAGTATCTGGAATAAAATAACTGCTTTTTTACTCTTTTTCTTTTTTGCATTAGCAAGTAACGCTCAAATCTTAGAGCCAGTAAAATGGACTTCTAAAATGGAGAAAAAAGGAGATAAAGTCATTTTAATTTTTGATGGAACAATCGAAAAAGACTGGCATATGTATTCTCAGTTTACGCCAGACGGAGGTCCTCTTGCATTGGAAATTTCGTTTAAAAACCAAAAAGGAAATTACGAGTTAATTGGAAAAGCTAAAGAAGGCAAAACAAGAACAGCTTTTAACGATGTTTTTGGCGTAGATGAAACTTTCTTTGAAGGAAAGGCTCATATTGAACAAGAGATCAAAATTATTAACCCAAATTTAAAAACGGTAGATGTAGATTTTGATTTTCAGGTTTGTAAAGAAGTTTGTATCAACTCAAGCAAGAAATTCTCAATTCCTGTTCCTTCAACATTTAAAATGGATGAAGTTCCAGTTGTTTCAGAGGCTAAATTGGACGAAACAAAAGTTGTTGGTCTAGCAGTTGATACCGTTAAAAAAGAAGAAGCTACACAGCCAAAAGTAGAGAAAACAGCTGAAACGGCTGCAGCAGAAATTCCTGCACCAGCGCCTTCAAGAAGTTTGTGGTCAATCTTTTTTCTAGCATTTTTAGGTGGTTTTGCAGCTTTATTTACGCCTTGCGTTTTCCCAATGATTCCAATGACAGTGAGCTTTTTTACAAAACAAAGTAAAAGCAGAGCAAAAGGAATTAGAAATGCTATTATTTACGGATTATCAATCATTGCTATTTATGTGATTTTAGGATTGATTGTAACCAAAATATTTGGTGCAGATGCTTTAAATGCATTGTCTACAGATGTTTGGTTCAATCTTATTTTCTTCGTGATTTTAATCATTTTTGCTGTTTCATTTTTAGGAGCATTTGAAATTATGCTTCCAAATTCATGGGCAAACAAAGCAGATCAACAGGCAGATAAAGGCGGTTTGGTTGGGATATTATTTATGGCTTTGGCTTTGGCAATCGTGTCATTCTCTTGTACTGGGCCAATTGTTGGAACTTTATTAGTTGAAGCAGCCTCAAATGGAGGAATTGCGCCAATTGTTGGAATGTTAGGATTCTCTTCTGCATTAGCTTTGCCATTTATGTTATTTGCATTGTTTCCGGGGTGGTTGAATTCGTTACCAAAATCTGGTGGATGGCTAAACACTGTAAAAGTTGTTTTAGGATTTTTAGAATTGGCATTAGCATTCAAATTCTTGTCAAATGCCGATTTGGTTTTACAATTGCATTTCTTAGAAAGAGAAGTTTTCTTAGCGATTTGGATTGCTATTTTTGGAACTCTTGCATTCTATTTATTCGGAAAAATTACATTGCCGCACGATAGCCCAACTCATCATATTTCAGTCGGAAGATTATCATTAGGATTAATTGTTTTAAGTTTTACAATTTATATGATTCCGGGACTTTGGGGAGCACCTTTAAAATTAATCAGTGCATTCCCGCCGCCGCCTCAGTATAGCGAAAGTCCGTTTGGGGTTGGAGGTTCAGGAAACGGAGCGGTTTCGGCAGGATCTATTAAAGGTATGCCAGAAGGTGCTGAATTAGGGCCTCACGGAATTATGGTTTTCCATGATTACGAAGATGGTTTAGCTTATGCTAAAGAAATCAATAAACCAATTATGCTTGATTTTACAGGTTATGCTTGTGTGAATTGCAGAAAAATGGAAAATAATGTTTGGTCAGATCCTTCCGTTTTGCCAATCCTTAAAAACGATGTGGTTTTGATTTCTCTTTATGTTGATGATAAGCGTGAATTGCCAAAAGAAGAGCAATTTACAACAGAATCTGGAGACAAAATCATTACAGTTGGAGATAAATGGACAGACTTTATGATTTCTAAATATAAAACCAATACACAGCCTTTGTATGTAATTACCGATTTAGAAGGAAATAATTTAAACAGTAAAAAGCCAACAATTAGTTATGTGAGTACAGAAGAATATTTGCAATGGCTGAAAGAAGGAATTTCTAATTTTAAGTAATTAAGAGAAAAGATAATAGAAGCAAGATAATAGAAGCGAGAAGATGATTCAGAAATCTAAAATCTACATTCTAAAATCTAAAATATAAAAGGGATTTAATTCAAAAAGCAAAAAGCACTCTAAGTCAAATTTAGAGTGCTTTTTTATTTATCAAGCGAAAGTGAAAATTAATTTATTATAAGAATTCTCCGTGTTGAGAGATGTCTAATCCTAGTTCTTCTTTTTCTTCAGTAACTCTTAGAGGAGTAATTTTATTAACGATGAAGAATAAAGCATAAGAAGCTACAAAAGCAAAGATTGAAACGATAACCAAAGCAGTTAATTGGTTGATGAATAATGTAGGAGTTCCGAAGATTAAACCTTGATTATCTCCAACAGCAGGGTTGATTGCTTTTGATGCAAAAACACCAGTTAAAAGCATACCTACCATACCACCAACACCGTGACAAGCAAATACATCTAGAGCATCGTCGATTTTTCCTTTAGGGAATTTGCTCACAACAATGTTACTTACAATTGCAGAGAATAAACCAATGAAGATTGCGTGAGGGATACTTACAAAACCAGCAGCAGGCGTAATAGCAACAAGACCTACAACAGCTCCGATACAAGCTCCAAGAGCAGATAATTTGTGACCTAAAATTTTGTCAAGGAAAACCCAAGCCATTGCAGCAGCGGCAGCAGCAACAGTAGTTGTTCCTAGAGCTTGAGCAGCAAGACCATTAGCACCTAAAGCAGATCCAGCGTTGAAACCAAACCATCCAAACCAAAGTAAACCTGTACCTAATAATACATAAGTAATTCTAGCAGGATTAACTTTTTGAACTTTTCTTTTTCCTAAGAACATAGCTCCAGCCAGAGCAGCCCATCCAGCGCTCATATGCACTACTGTTCCTCCGGCGAAGTCCAGAACTCCCATTTTGAAGAAAACTCCATCAGGGTGCCATGTCATATGAGCAAGAGGAGCGTATATTAAAATGATGAATAAAACCATGAATAACAAATAAGCCCAGAAACGAATACGTTCTGCAAAAGCACCTGTAATTAATGCAGGAGTAATGATGGCGAATTTTGCCTGAAATAATGCGAATAATATAAATGGAATTGTTGGCGCAAGGCTCCACGCTGTATTAGTTCCAACTCCTGCAAAGAACAAATTCTCAGACGGGTTTCCGATAATTCCTCCAATTGTTGGTCCAAAAGCCAATCCAAAAGCAACAATTGTCCATAGAATAGTAACAATTACCATTGCCATAAAACTTTGAAGCATAGTACTAATTACGTTTTTCTTACCTACCATACCTCCGTAGAAGAATCCTAATCCAGGTGTCATTAACAATACAAAAGCAGTTGCTACGATCATCCAGGCAGTATCTCCAGTATCAAACTTTACAGCTTCAGCAGGAATTGGGTTGTCTGCAATGATAAAGTTCGAAATAAAGGTTAGGACCAAAATCGTGATAAGAATCACACTTAAAATAATTTTTCGCATAGTTATTTAGTTTTAAAATTTTTTATAAAAGTATAAAATGATTTAATACCCCATAAAAAAATAGGGTTGTGTGTTTAATTTTTGTTAAATTTAAAATTTAACCCCCATGATTTTGCGTGAATTTCTTAAAACAAACTTAAAATTTACAATTTGGCAACATTTTTTTTTCACTTACCATCCTTTTTGATAATTTTTGGGGTAATTGATTGCTATTTTTTGTAGGATAATAGATATTTGTTGTTTAAAAAACGTCTGTTGCATGTTGTGGTGGATATTTTTTAATCTTTTTAACAATTTTGATGATTATAATATAAGTATGGGGAATAGAAGTATTAAGTGGGGGATAGTAGGATTAGGAAACATTGCAAGTCAGTTTGCATCAGATTTGCTATTGATTGAAAACGCTGAACTGACGGCAGTTGCTTCAAGGGATCTTACTAAAGCTGAGGAATTTGGAGGAAAATTTAATGCTTTAAGAATGTACAATTCTTATGATTTGCTTTTTGACGATTCAGAAGTTGAGATTATTTATATCGCAACTCCTCATAATTCGCATGCCGAATTGTCTATAAAAGCATTAGAAAGTGGTAAACATGTACTTTGCGAAAAGCCTATGTCTTTGTCTTATAAAGATGCAGAAAGAATGATAGCGGCATCAAAAAAGCATAATGTGTTTTTTATGGAAGCCTTTTGGACAAGATTTATTCCTTCGGTTCAAGATCTTCTTCAGAAAATTGGCAACGGAATAATAGGAGACGTAAATTATATAAAAGCCGATTTTGCCTTTCGCGGAAGTGAAACAGAAAACAAAAGGCTTTTTGATAAAGAATTGGGCGGAGGAGCATTGTTTGATATTGGCGTTTATCCTTTATTTCTTTCCTACATAGTATTAGGATATCCAAAAGAAATTGCAGCAAAAGCAATCAAGCATAAAAACGATATAGATTTGCAGACTTCTATGATTTTGCAATACGAAACAGCTCAATCTCTTTTACATGCTTCGATAGTTTCTGAATCTGATATGAAAGCGATTATTTCAGGAACAAGAGGGCGAATAGAATTAAATGCTCCGTGGTATGTTGCCGATGGTTATTCTTTATTTATTAATGAAGAAAAAGAAGCCACTTTTACTTTGCCAACTTTAGGAAAAGGATATTCTCACGAAATTACTGAATGTCAAAATTGTATTCTCAATAATGAAATTGAAAGTAAACTTTGGTCGCATCAGAATAGTTTGGATTTGAGTAGAATAGTAGAGGAGATTAAAACTCAAGTTAAACTTCCATTTTAAATATCTATTGTTGTAATAGTGTAATTATATGATTGAAAAAACAGAATTTCTAGCGAATAAAATAAATGAGTTTATTGAGAAATATGGAGAAGTGCCTCCACATTGGATTTATAAACCAGATTCACATCCTTACAGTATTATTTGGAGATATGGAAGTGGTGATGAATTTTGTGACTGTTTTTATATTTGGTTTGAAGAAAATTGTCAAACAACTGAAAAAAGAATTGCTTATTTTAAGAAATATAATCCACCACCAAGATGGTTGGCGTCAGTAGTTGATAGTGTTTGGGAAACAGAAGGGTGGAACGAACCTTTTTTTGATTATACTCCCTATTTGAAAAAGCTTGAAAAATATGGTTTTACCGGAACATCTGAATATGAAAAAGACTTAGATGATCAGAAATGGTTAGACAAAGAAAATGACATAAATAGATTTTAAATATAAAGTAGTAAAATATTTACAAATAATATTTTTTACTTCTATTTAATTAAATACTTTTACTTTTTATAAGAATTTATTTATGTTAGTAAAAGTTTACGGAAGCGCCGTTTTTGGAGTTGAGGCCACAACGATTACAGTTGAGGTACATATGGACAAAGGAATTGGTTATCATTTAGTTGGGCTTCCAGATAATGCAATAAAAGAAAGCAGTTTTAGAATCGCCGCGGCTTTAAAAAATAACGGTTTTACTTTTCCGGGAAAGAAAATTACGGTCAATATGGCGCCAGCCGATCTTCGAAAAGAGGGTTCTTCATACGATTTGACTTTGGCAATGGGAATTCTGGTTGGTTCAGATCAGATCAAAGCGCCTGAAATTGAGCAATATATTATTATGGGCGAGCTTTCTCTCGATGGAAGTTTACAGCCTATTCGTGGAGCATTACCTATTGCAATCAAAGCTAAAGAAGAAGGTTATAAAGGTTTTTTTCTTCCGATTCAGAATGTAAAAGAAGCGGCTATTGTAGCAGGTTTAGATGTTTATGGTGTTTCTAATTTGCAAGAAATAATTGATTTTTTTAAAGGAAAAGGAACACTAGAACCTACTGTCATTGACACAAGAGCTGAATTCTATAAAACACTTGATTTTCCTGAGCATGATTTTTCAGATGTTCGCGGACAGGAAAGCATTTATTTAAGTTCTTGATAAATAACATTTTACTATTAATAATTTAATTAGTGTCTTAATTGTGTCTTGTAATTTTATTTTTTTACAACATTATAATGTATTTTTTTGCTCTGACCCGTATAAACAAAATTGGCGCTTTTATTACCTACTGTAAAAAATCCATCTTATTAAAAATGATACATTTTCAGTTTTATATATAATTTAAGGTTGAACTGAATCAACTCAAAAAAAATAAATAAAGAAAATGAAAAAAAGATTGCACACCAGTTTTGTCAAGTTTATTGTTGAGAAATACGATAAAGAAAGTCAAGAGCTTCCGGAAGAAGAAACCAATTGTCGTAAAGATATCAGCGATGAATATGATGAAATAATGGATTATGGTGACGAAGAAAATGAAACTGTGGAAAATGATGGTGAGAGTATAGATGACTTGATTACTCAGTACCTTTCATTAGTAAAAAAATATAAGATACAAGCAGATGGTAACATTCTTAATGAAAGAAAATAGGAAGTATTATGATATTGAAACAATGCGACAAATTCTAAATGTATCAAAGTCTAAAATTCAAAGAGAACTGAAAAAACAGGTTACTGAAATAGTCAAGTATAAAAATTTACATCTTTATAACGAACATACTCTGTTTAACTTGATGGAAGTAATTCTAATAGAAAAATTAGAAAAGATGAATGATTGACTATTATAAAATTAAAAACTTGAAAGATAAGATTGCTATAAATAAAGAAAAGTTACAGTCAGAAACCGATATAAAAAAGAAAGAAAAGTTGAGGTGTTTAATTCAAATAGACATTTTAAAAGTAAAAATTGAAAGATTAAACTGAAATCAAAAAAAGAATGGTTTTTCCATTCTTTTTTTGATTTCATCTATACGATAAAGTATTTACATTGAAGTTTCAAGAAGCTTAAAAAGCGAGCAACAATAAGATGATGATATATATTACTTTATATTATAGATAGACTTGTTTATAAAATTTAATAGTGAGTTTCTAAAAAATAAGTGGAAACAAAATTAGATCACTTTTATATATAATAAAAAAAGAATTTATTATATGAAAGTTATTATACCCCAAGAAGTCATTAATTGTATTTCTAAAATTGGAAATAAAACGGCACAGAAAAACGGTTATAAAATTTATACTGCATTGACTTTGATGTCTAAAAGACAAAATAAACACAAATATTTTCCTGTTCCATCTACTTATTTGGAAAAGATAAATAAACGCTATAAAAGAACCCTAAATGCTTTACAAGAAGCAAAGATTATTAAACCATATAGTCGAATTGAACAACACCCACAACTATTGTTTGAAAGTATAGAAAAGAAATATTATAACGTATCGAGAGGTATTTGTATTAAATATAAATTCCTAATTGATATTTCAAAAGGCATTGTTGAAGAAATAGATTTTGATAACAAAAGAAAATACAGATGGTACTCTATAATTGAAAACTCAATGGCTGAACTGGGTTATGAGGGAAAAATTTCAAGAGATACTTTTGGACGAAGGGTACATCATCCTGTAATACCAATTTATAAAGAAGACTTGAAAAATAAAGGATATGCAATTATAGACGCAAAATGCTCGCAACCTAAACTACTCTTGAATATTATGAAAGACAAAGGAATAATTGACAAGAGATACAAAGAAGCATTTCAATTAGATTTTTATAATTATTTGGTTCAAAATTTAGAACTTAAAGATAGACAGCAAGCAAAAGATTTGTTTATGTATTTCCTAAACTCAAATGGATATGTCCCGAATTATAAAATTCACGTTTTGTTTCCTGTTGCATCAAAGTTTATTACAAATCTAAAAACCAAAAATTATAAAGATGCTTCTTCTTATTTACAAAGAGAAGAAAGTAAAATATGGATTGATGATTTACTTGAAAACATCCCGACTGATTTCGCTTTACCTATTCACGATTGTTTGTTAGTAAGAGATAGAGAAGTTTATGAAATACTTGATTATTGTAAAAGTAAATATGAAAATATAGATTTTGAGATTTCTTTTCTATAAAGAGTAAATCAAAATTCGCTTCCTAATAGAACTAAATCTGAGCAGAAAGTTAGTATTATATATTTCGCAAAATAACCTCCCAAAACAACTTTATTTGCGCCCAAACAATAAAAAAGCGATTTGATTAATATCAAATCGCTTTTCATTTTAGAATACTATTCAGTTTTGTATTTCTGCTCTTTATTCTATTATCATCAAATGATAATTTGTTAAAAATGTTTTCCATGTTTAGGAATTATAAACTACATCATCAAATGTAGTTTTGTTTAACTTAATAATAAATCTATTCTTTCATTTCTTTGATGCTTTGCGATTTCTCTATCAAAGATTTTATCAATAAATTCGGGTTCGTCTACTCCTTCTTCTATATCCAAGTAAAACATTTCATATATTAATATGTCATTATAAGTTATTTTAATACTTTTCCCCCAATTATCAGTTTTTCCGTATGCTTTATACATATTTAATTTGTTTTATTGATAGATTTTTTTGTTCTTTATTACTTAGTTATTTCTTAAAAACTTTCCATAATGTCCCATGATCTTTGATTATCGAAACATTAAATTTTACTTGTAAATAACCATCTGCAAGTAATGTCCTAATATCGTTTTCTGTTATAGATTCGTTTTTCTTTTTCATAAAAGTGGTAATACGTGAAACCGACCAACATTTTAATTCTAATGTCTCATTTTTTTTCATTATGACAGTTACATCATCATCTATTACTTTTAATGACAATTGAAATCCATTATAAAGTGTTTCTTTTTTTGTAGAAATGAATTCGGTTTTAAGTGTTGATTTCTTTCCATTTTTTATCCCCAAATACTTAGTTAGTACATTTACATTTGAAGTTTTACCGTTCTTTTCGGGTCCGCAATAAAAGTTGTTAAACTTTGTTTGTAAAGTTTCTTTGGGCATTACTTGAATGACTTTCGTTTCAATAGGTTTTACTTGTTCATTTTCTACGTAATTAAACTTCACATTGTTTGAAGTTAAAAAATTTAACCATGCATTATTATTTGCGCAAATTGGACAATTGTTTAAATGTGTTCTCATCATAATTTTATTTTGTTTTAAATTGTTACTAATTTTTAAGCATAGAAATCCACTCTCACTAAATGTGACTTTTTAATTTTTTAATTATAATTGCTTGAATTCTAAATATCTAAAAGGCTATTTAGGGATATTGTTGTTGATTTCTTTGGCAAAGATATAATGAAGAATCTTTTAAATAAAGAAAGAAAAATTTGGAAATATTGCACCTCAATAAAGTGATTTTTAGTGTTGAGGTATGTATTTACATTTGAGGTATTTTTGAGAAATGTTAAATTTAACTTAAACTGATTATTTTGCTGAAAAGCTACCGATTCAAGTTGAACTTAGTTACAATATCAAATGAAAGGCTCTGGTATTAGTGTCGAAGATAGAATAAGTGTAAAATTAAAATTTAAGATGCTAATAGCATTATGATTAATAAAAGTTATTTCCTACGTATAAACACCTGAAAAATGAATTCATGAGTGTGAGTTATGATTCTTTTCATATATACAATAGCTTAAAAAAAATCTTTAAAATACTTTTGTATCATAAAGTAAATTTACCATAACTATAAAACTAAAAAACATTATGACAGCAGAAATCTTAAAAACAAAATCAAAGGAAGAAGTTTTAAATTTTATTAGAGAAAGATTATCATTTGGTATTTCATCACAAATAAGAGAGGATGTGCCAGGTGAATTTGATCGTACACAACATAGAAGATTTGAAATGTCTGGTTATGAAAGTGTAACAGGTGAAACTACTTTATTTAATCAAGCAATCCTAAATGAATTCGCATATTTAGGGATATATGATTACACACATTATTTATTTTTAGATTTCTATAAGGGTACACCGTATATTTATTTAAAATATTGGAATGATATTCAAAACTTAGAATTTGATGAATTCAGTGCTTACACAACATCAGAAATAATATACGAAATTTTTAATCTAACAATCTTTACTAATAAGACTACTAGAAGAAGAATTTAAAAAAGATAAAAAAAAGCGGGAAAATCATCCCGCTTTTTTTATAGATAAGTTCTTTAATTTTTCCAATAATTAAAATGTGGAAATTCTTTTTTTAAACCATCTAAAATTTCATAAAGTTCTTCCTGAGAAAGTTTATCTAATCTCCAACCACCATCAATAGTTTTAAAAGAATTTGGCATACTAGTGGGCTGTGAATAAGGTTTTTTGTGCGAGAATTCATTTCCATCCAGATAGTGCATAGTTGCTGCCAAACTGAATGTTTCATTAGAGAATATTGTGATATCGTAATCTATTACTCCCTTCTTGTTTTTGTATTGTTTATAGTTTTTAATAAAGATGAAGTTGGCAATGTTATTTTTCTCAGTTTTGACATATTTATAAGTGTTAGGTTGTCCGTTTTCATAGTTAATATCTTTAATGATTGTATACTCATTACCAGTTTTTTCTTTCACTATTGCATTAACTAACCAACCATTTTTATATGTGTTTTTTCTAATTATAGTATCATGTTGATCTTTTATTATACAAACTCCTGTAAATATTTCTTTACTATCTTTTTTTGTTACCCCTTTAATAATGTATGGATTTTCTAAACTCCCAATGTCCCATTCGTCTTCATCACTAAGTTCTGAACAATTGCAATCCTCTACAACATTTTCTATTTTTTTATTTACACTTTTCTCTTCTTTATCATTGCCTTTTCCACCGCAAGAAAATAGAAGAATGCTGAACATTACTGCTGATAAAATTTTTATTGTTTTCATATTTTTTTTCAAAATTATTGTTTTTCTACTCTTTTGGTTTTTCGATTACACCCCTTTTATTTTGGTTTCTGAACTCCAAGCTTGATTAATGAACTAGGCTTTTATTTTAATAATTAAATGTTAGTTTAAAACGATTTCCTTTTTTCTTAAAGCAGTATATGCGATTATTTCCGCTATCAGAATCAATAGCCTCGAAATGATATTCTAAATTTTTCGCAATCTCTTTTGAAGATGTTTCATCATAATCAAAATCTTTTGTTCCACCTTCATTCACAGTAAAGTATAATTTTCCGTTTATTGCTTTTACGTTTACATAAAAAGTAGGATTTGAACCATCTATGTTCATTTTTACAGCATAACTGTCTACAAATATTTCTCGATTGATTTCCTTCTTCGTGTTTATATCAAAAATTTCGACTACTCCTGATTTAAGAGGATGCAAACTCATATATAAACAGATGGATATTAGCATAAGCATTACTAACAATAGTCTATTGTGTTGCTTCATATTCTAAGAAATTATAGTAGATTTTGCTCGCTAGGTTTTACGATTTCTGTCTTTTTTAGAATGTAACTTAATAATTAAATTTTAGCTCAAAACGACTCCCTTTTTTCTTAAAATGATAAGTACGAATATTTCCACTATTTAAATCATTAGCCTTGAAGTCGTATTGAATATTCTTTTGAATTTCTTTAACTGATTTCTCTTCATAATAAGAATTTATTGATCCTCCCTCATTTACAATAAATTGAAGTTTACCTTTTACTATACTCACATTAGTGTAAAAAGTAGAATTCATGCCATCAATATTGATTTTCACTGTATAATTGCCAACAAACTGTTTTTTATTAATAGCTGTCTTATTATTGCTTGAAGTTTTTGCTTTGTTATTGCTATTAATCGCCTCCCATCCGTTTTCAGTCTTTATCATTCCTAGATTTTTCCTTGATTCTATTTGCTTAATTTCTTCTTCTCCGAGAAAATTAGATTCGCTGTATTCTTCTGATAAATTTTCTTGACTATTGACTTCCTGCTGTTGAGCATTGGGAAAAGATGGCGTCTGAGCATATCCAATACTGCTCATAAATAGTAACAAAATAATAGTCCTCATTGTGGATAGATAAGTTTTCATCATAGTGATTTGATTTAGCATTTGACAGCCTTTTAATTGTTTTGTAATAATTTCATCAGCAAATATATAAAAAGCATTATGAACTAATCATACATGATTAGATAAATGGTCGATAATTAGAGGAATTTTACATACTTAATCATAGTTTGTAAAATTTTGATATATACCAAGGATACAGAATATCTAATAAGATTTGGAAAACATCTAAAAAAGATGCGAGAAGAAAAAGGTATGTCCCAAGAGGAACTAGCAAACTTAGCAGAAGTTTCATTACCTCAGATTACTAGAATCGAGAGAGGTGCTATAAATCCAACTATATGCACAATTAAATCCTTGGCTAAGGGTTTAGATATTGAAACATCATGGCTGTTTAAATTTGAAAATGAAAATTGAATCTTTGAGTAACTTATTTAATATTACCCCGTAACTTCTCACTGAAAAAAATCTTCTCTTTTTACATCAAAGTGATTTTTGGTGTTTCAATATCTATTATTATAGTTGAGATATTTTGAGAAATGTTATTTGTTTTTATACTTCGGTTTTTATTAAATATTTTTCCTATATATTTGAAAATAAATCACTACAAAAATTCGTGAACAAACTTTACTTAGATTAGATCTGTAAAATTTTATCGAGTATATAGTTAGCGAACATTCTAAATCAGCAAAATTGGAAAATGATAGATAAATCAATAAATTCAGGACCAGACGCTCATAATGGGTTTGCATTACAGAGAAATACTGCTATTTATTTACTTTTAGATAATTATATTAGTAAGTTTAAAGATAAAGACTATTTTGTTTGTCTTGAACATCATGATGATTTCTTGTTTTGTTTTCTAAATGAAAAAGAAGAAGTTGATTTAATTGAAGCATATCAATCTAAGAAGAAATCGCCCAGCATTTGGCGAGCAAATCCCGAGTTATTTGAAATTTTAAACAAACTTTTAAAAACGGGTAAAAATTTAATTTCAGATAAAATTTTGAAATCTGATCAATACAAACATATCCTTTATTTTTCAACTAATCAAACCATTGAAATAAAGAAAAAGTATCCAAAAAAAGACAATAAAAAAGATATTATTGTATCTATAAAAAATGATAATCCAAGCGTCCAATTTGGAAATTTACATACTGACATCCAAGAGCATTTTAAAACAAATATTATAGAAACTACCCTACACGATCAATTTGATAAATTGAATTTTTTATGGATACCTTTTACGACAACAGCAAAAGAGCAAGAAAATCAATTGGAGGGTAAAATTAGTGAGGTTTTTGGAAATAAAATTTTTGATAAAAGAGCGGCAATAGATTCTCTTATTAGTCTTTTTAGAAAAATTGAGGGAATATATAATCACGGAAATGAAGTCCAATTGTTAGACAAAACAAAACGAGTTGAAAGTGATAAAATAGAAAAGGCATTAAAAGTTTTAACAACGAAGGCAAAATGTTTTGATTATTGGCATTTAAGAAAAACTGAAATTTCTTTAAAATTACAAATCAAACCAATTGAAAAGGAAATTTTTGAATTAGCTTTTGATAGTGCATTTGATTTATTTAAAAGCATTCAAGAAGCTGAACATCAAAAAATATTGCAATTTACCAAAGAACAAATTGGAAATGTTACCACTTTTTCGGAAGAAGAAAATGTAATGGAATTGTTTGATTTATTTCAAAGCACTTGCACTACAAATTTTAATGAATTACAAATTAAAGCAATCTTATTTGCTTCACTTTTTGAAGTATTATATATTAAAGAAAAATAAAAATGAGAACTCAATTAATTTATAAAAACTTCTTTATCTATTGTGAAAAAAATAACACAAGTTTCTATACAGAATTTGATGAAGGTATAAATATAATTCACGGAAAAAACACATCAGGAAAAAGCACACTAATACAGGCGATACAATACACATTTGGTATTAATGATGAAAAACATAAATTATTTGAAATTTTAGAGGAAGGAGTGATTTTTAGACTTGACTTTGTTTTAAAAAAAGGTAGCAATGACGAAAATTTAACAATCATTAGAGATAACGATTTTATATACATAAAAAGAGAAAATCTTCCATTAATTAAATATTCTGGTATTGGAGCAAATCATTCAAGGGAACATGTACTGCTTAAAGAGTATTTAAGTAAATTAATTGGTTTTAATTTAAATTTAGAATCATCCGGAGAATATAAATTAGCTTCGTTAGAGGCAATGTTTTTGCCGTACTATGTCTCGCAAGACTATGGATGGGTTTTGGCTTTGAAATCTTTCAGAGGTCTGGATTTTTTTAGAAACTTTAAAACGGACTATTATGATTATTATCTTGGAATAACGAACGAATTTGACAGGTTAAAAAAACAAGAATTAGAAAAAGATAAAAAAAATCTTGAAGGTAGAATAAAATTTTTAACTGATACAGAGAAATATGATGATGATTTCAAACTTTCAAAATTAAAAGATGAATCGTTTGTTACTAAATCTGTTGAATATATAGAGTCTTACAAGAAAAACAAAGATGAGCTTATACAAATAGAGAAAGAGTATTTAACAAAATGTAATAAGTTAACATTTATTGAAGAAAGATTAAAAATTCTTAGAGTCGTTAAAAAGGCTTTAAAAACAGAGAATCCAGTAGAAAATGATTGTCCAACTTGTCGTCAAAATTTGCCAAGTTCCATAGAAGATATTTATGAATATTATCAAGACTTCAACAATACTGAATCAGAAATTGCTAAGCTGAAAAATGAACTTAAAGAAATAAAAGGGGCAATTAATAGTTTAGAAATTGCTATGTCGGCAAAAAAAGAAATTGTCTCAACAGATTATTCAATATTGCATGAATACAAAATTGCTGATTTAACATTCACTTCTTGGTTAGATAATAAAACTAAAATTCAATTATCAAATAATATTTTGTCTCAAATAGGAGAAGCTACAATTGAGTTAAATAAAAAATATAAAGAGTTAGAAGCCTTTAAAACAGATGACGAATTAAGAAAAGAGCGTAATAATAAAGATTATATTTTTAAAGGATATTTCAAAGATTTTCTTGATGAGTTAAATGTGAAATCTTTTGATAATGAGTTATACTTGTTATTGTATCAGATGAAGATATTTCCAAAACAAGGAGTTGAATTATTGAAGACTTTACTTGCCTATTATTTTGCTTTTAATAAATTAATTGAAAAAACTGAGTATGTTCACATACTCCCATTTATGATGGATGCAGTTTTTAAAGAAGATATCGATGAAGATAACCGAAAATTAATACTTGAATTTATATTCAAAAACAAGCCAAGTAACAATCAGCTAATCTTTTCGTTTGCAGAATCTAAGAAAAACGCAAAAACTGCATCTGAATATAATAAAGAAATAATGAATGGTGAAGCTAAATTGATTTTAACCGACTTAGCAAATGAAAGATCTTTATTACATACTTTAAATGATAAGCAACAAGAATATTTGCAAGAAACATTGTTTTTAATCGAATAAAAAAACTATAACAATTATAGGATAATCACATCAAAGTAAAACTGTATTAAAATATAATTATAACAAATATTCGATTTACTTTTAATTAAAAGTCAATGAAAAATTGAAACTTCGTGCTTTATTAAAAATAAAAATTTTTAATAAATAATAAAATATTCTCAATTCACTTTTTGCTACAAAATGTATCAAACTACAAAGTGTATCGTTTTAATCTGTAAACACTAGCTCACAAGTTATTAGTCAAAAGAATTAGTGCTCAACCTTGCCAAGTGTCAAAAACTTTATTAGCAAGCGTACACCAAAATAGGAAAGTTTAAATATCAGATAATTAAATAATGGAAAAATTAAAAAGAATTACTTTAATTGAAACTCTACTTTTTATTATAGGAATTATAGTTTTTTTAGGAATACCAATATGTGCAACAAAAACTAACAATTTTGAAGAAGGAGACCATTTTGCTAGTATGTTAGCTCCTCTATTGAGTTTTATTGGAAGTGTACTTGTTTATATTGCTTTTAAAGCACAAATCAAAGCAAATTCACAGATACAAGATCAATTCATAAAGCAAAATTATGATCAGAATTTTTATAGACTTATAGATAATATTCAAAGTCGAATTTCAAATTCAGAAATTCAACGTTATAATAGTGAAAAAGTTGAAAAAGGTTTTGCTATTCTTGAATATATCGTTTCAGAAATGGTCAGTAAAGCTGAAAAATCAAGTTGGTTTTTTGGGAAACAAATCTTAATACTAAATCCAGAATGTTTAGATGATGAAATTTGGGACAAGTTATATGAAGAAGTTAAAAAACGGGAATATCAAGACCTTACTGTATTCAAAGATGCTTTCTTGAATGCAGATGAAGAAAACCGAAAAATAATATTTAGCCGAGATTTCGATCATGAATATTACGAGCTTTCTGGAAATGAAAGTCTTAATGATTTGTTGATAGAAATTTTTATGAAAAATTTTTATAATCAAACAGACGAATATTTTTCAAAATATTACAGGTACGTTACAAGACCTTTTTTTAATAAACACGTTGTTTTTTTTGATAGCTATTATAGAACAATATCTATGATGTTAAAGCATATAGATAGCATTGAAGACAATGAATTTTATTTAGAATATTTTATAGATAATCTAACTACGCATGAAAGATTAATAATTTGGTTTGCAGTAGCTTCGAAAAGATTTAGTAATGAATCGCTACAAAGAATTAAAAAGTTTGATTTATTAAGCACAGTGTCCGCAATAAAAGGAATTAAAATTGCGCCTACAAATAATTATGATAAGCATATAAATCAGAGATTGGGTTAAAATAAAAAATAAATTCTTAATGCTGATACAGTGGATTTAGGTAATTGACTTAATAGGAGTTTGAAACAATAAAGTTACTCCGCGTGTTCTTGTTGTATTAAAATTAAACTATACTTATGTCAGGTTATAATTAAAATTGAGCTTTATCCATTTTTATTGATTTCGTGATGTATCAAAAATAACTATCTTAAATTAGGTACAATTGAAGAGGTTCCTTATCTTTGATTCAGTCAAAAAGCATTGAACAATGAAAATCGCAAAATATATTAGAACAAGTACAATCGAGCAATCAACTTTAAGACAAGAAAACACTACATACAAAACTTATATTGATAAATGTTCTGGTTCTATTCCATTTAACGAACGTCCAAGTGCAATAAAATTATTGAACGATATTTCAGCCAATAAAGTTGAAGTTTTACACATTCATTCTATTGATCGATTGGGACGTAATGCCTATGATATTCAGACAACCTTAAACACTCTAAACACCCTTAATATAAATGTTTATGTGGAAAACATAGGATTGTATTCTATGATTGAAAATAAAACTAATTCTATATTCAAGATGATAACTGATGTTTTAAGTAATGTTGCTGAAATGGAAAGAAGCTCTTTACTAGAAAGACAAAGAGAAGGGATTTTGATAGCGAAAGCAAAAGGAACTTACAAAGGGCGTCAAATGAATACAAATGAAACAACAGAACAATTTTTATCTAAATATAATCAATCACATTTAGAGCTAATCAAAGATAAAAATTATTCAATTAGAAAACTTGCCTCCATAACCAATCTATCAAATAATACAATCGTTAAGATTAGAAAGACATTAATACTTAAATAAAATCGATCATAAAGTGAAATGAATGATTAAGTGATTTAAGAAATTGTGGATTTTAAATGTAAAAAGCCCTCGTTTATGGGCTTTTTACTTTATCGATTAGTTTTTCTTATGCTTTCTACATAATTTGTGTTAGGCTTGCAGGAGGGGTGGTTGTCTATTTCAAGTTTTGATTTTTCAATTAGCTTTTTTGGAGCATCAATTTTGTGTAATAGGACTACGATACCAGTTACATTTTGCTTTCCTTTATAATCTGTTTTTCTATAACTAATTTTAAGTCCACTACCTTTTATTATGGATAAAAAGGAGGGGATTAAATCTTGAAAATCTTTTTGCGATGAAAATGTTAAATCATCAACATATCTTGTATAAGTAATATTGTTTTCGTTGCACAGTTTTATTAGTTTAGAATCAGTTTCAAGAAAAAAAATATTTGAAATGTGAGTGCTAGTTGGTGTTCCTTGTGGTAGTTCCCCTTTCCAAGTAGTTAATTTTGTAATGTAAAAAGCAAATTGTTTATTGTAACCTAATCTAATAAAGAGATCGTGAATTTTTTTGGCTTTGATTGAAGGGTAGAAATCCTTTAAATCTGTTACGAAAACATATTTATTGCCTTGATGCGGTTTTGCATTAGTGATGTTACTTCTCTTTTTTACACCACCATGAACATTCTGTGGCAATTCAATTTTAGAAAGAATTCTATCTTTAATTTTCGATTGAATTAATTTCAATTTCTTTTTTGATGGTCGAATTACTCTTTCCTTGATAGTCCCGTCTAAATATGTTTTAGGTTGTCCTGTTTTAGAATCTATTTTCTGTTCAATCCTCTCACTATAATGAATGTCTATGTCTTTGATTATTTCATCAAGAATTTCTGCTTTTTCGCCTATTATTGAAGGTAAGAATAATTTATGTTTAGCCCCTGAAAAACTCATTAATAAGTGATTTTACAGATGGATTTATGATTTCAAAAGCTTTTCTCTTTTCAGGGGAAATATCTTCCTCATTTAAAGACATAAAAAATAATATGGGTAAGGGGATGTCAAGATTTGAACTTATTACTTTTAAAGTTGATAAATTAGGGTCTTTTGCATTATTTTCTATTTGTGAGAGATATGTTTGAGTTATTCCACAAGAAAGAGCAAACTCGGTTTGAGTTAGCCCTTTTTGTTTTCTACTGTCTTTTATGACTTTACCTATGTTCATGATGATTTAGAATAAAAAAAAGTTAAAGGGTGTCGGAGAATAGGCGATGTAATTTTCATAAACATAAAACGTTAAATAAAAAAGTTAATTAGAAGAGCAATTATTTCAGCAATTTCAGCTTTATATTGCTTGTCCGTCAAACCTTTTTTAATTCTTAATCTATTTAATTTAGCGATTGCATCATTTAATAAATTAACATCATTTTCCGATAGAGAGCACTGGTTCATTGCGATAGTTAAAACATTTAATAAACTATCGATGTTTTGAAGTCTTTTTAATCTTGACATAATTAATAAGTTTTAGTAATAGCTTTATTGCTATCTGCTTATTTAACAATAGTTAATTACTAAATGTGTAGACAATGCTCTCTATGGCACCACTTTAAAATTCTGCTTCTCTAAAAAAAGAAACTTTAATAATACAATTCATTTCATGTCTAATCTGATTTAAGCGTCTTTGATCTAATTGAATTTTGGTTTCAATTTTTTGAACGATTTGGCTATATACCTTTCGACGAGATCTAACGGCTTTCAGCAGTTTAGGGAATTGTGTCTTAAATCCCAATAAAGGGTTGTTCAAATGAATGAACAAAAATTTAAACTCTCCACTTAGTGATTAACTTTCAAAACATATTTCAAAGAACTATGGTGCAAATATAATAAAATATTACTTACAGTTAATAAAAATGAAGTAAAAATTTCAAAATATTTTGTATAATATTAAAAATGAGATGTTTGTGATTATGTGTGTAAGTGTGAGTCAAAGAGGAGAACTACATAATTAGAAAAAATGCATCTATAACTAATCTAATAAAAAATACAATTGTTAAGATTAGAAAGATGTTACAATCTTTATAATTGTTTTTTGAATATTAAATACTCGTAACTCTTAAATGTTATTTACATAATCTGCAATACTTTTATTTATATCAACAACTTTTTTGTCACTAAATTTGCTTATGTAGTTTTGTGTAGTGCTTAAATGTTTATGACCTAATGAAGTCATTAAATCAAAGAGATTTAAGTTGACACCAATTTCAAGCATTAATGTTGTAAAAGAATGTCGGGCTAAATGAGAGGTTAAATTTTTATTTATTTTGCTTTGCTCACCAATCACTTTTAATATTCTGTTATAGTAGGCTCTTTTACCAGTAAATTTATTATATTGATATTCACTCATTGAAGAAAAATCGTCATCAGTTATATCGTTGAAATCGTCATCATTAAGAAGTGGGAAAACAAATGATTTTTTAGTTTTCTTATTTGAAGATAAAAATTCTACTATACCTGTAAAAAGTTTATAATTGGTAGCCTTATTCTTTTCTAAATTTTCGGTAAGGTTGTTTTTATTGATATTTAGTTTGTTTTGTAAAATCGATAATAATTCTTTAAGATAAGAAATCTTTTCATCAGATGTGAATAATGATTTTAATTGTTGTTCGTACGCAACAAGATCTTTTTTCTTAATCATTTTGGAGAGTTCTTTTTCTCTACTTTCTATTAGTTCTGTAACTTCATCAATGGAAATCTTATAAGAAACTCCTTCTGTTGTAGTTTCTTTTCCACCACCAATAGTCAGCTTATAATGTGAGTATGTGAATGGGAGGTTAAATCTCTTTATAATATCATCTTCTATATAAACTTCAACAAATTTGTAAAATTCTTTCATTTCCTTTAAGGACATGCCGTAAGTAAAACGGGTTTCGGTATATTTTCTATAAACTATTTCAGAATATAATTTTAATATATTTTCAGATAGCTTTTCGGTCGGGATATAGTTTACCAGATAGTTCATAGTATTGTAATTAACAAACACACTAACAAATGATTTTTTAACCTTAACCATTCGTTTTTTTATGCGAATTTGTTCAGAATCTATATAAAAGTCTTGCCACCTTAAAGTTATTAAATCTGAAACTCTTAATCCTTGGGAAAACAATTGAAATAAAAAGAAGTTTCTGTAATCATCAAGCATTAAATAATTTTTATATTTAGGACCTTTTAGAATATCTAAATTTTCAATAGGCTCACCAAATCTTTTGTTACTTCTATATACTTCAATAAATTGAGTATTCATTAATTTCTTCAAATCTTCTTTGTTTAGCACCTCCATTTTTGTTTCTATTAGAGTGTTGGTAATAAGGTCAAAAGGGTTGACGTCATAAGTGTAAACTTTGTTTTTTGCGGCTTTTGAGATAAATGATTTTAGAGTTCTGAATTTATAATATATGCTATTATCTTTGTTTTTTCTAATCTTTTTCATGTAGGTTCTTAACTCTACTAAAAAGTCCACAGTTATTTCAGAAAATTTAATATCTGATGCACCATATTTATATTCATTGAAATCAACAACCAAATTTCGTAAATTTTTATATTTACTCTTTGTTCCGTGGTTTCCAGTAATATTACTTTCAATAATAAGATCCATATATCCAATGAATGATTTTTTATCATCATTCATTAATTTAATATTGTTGCTTTTTTTGTTTATTTCATCGAGTTTTACCTGAATAAAATTGTTATAGTATTCGTGATTAACAAATGAAGTTCTTAATCTCTCTGTTCTTGAATTGAAGTGTTTTTTTTCAACTGGGTCGAGGGATAAACTTCTTAAAACAGTTTTTCCACCAATTCTTGAAGAAAATCTAAGATAACCTACTTTATCATCTTTTCTTTTTGCTTTCCAAATAACTTTGACTATGCTCATGTATTTAATTTTTGGTGTCTTATTAGTGTCTTACTTTTTTGATAAAAATATAAATTAAATGAGTTTCTATTTAATTTAAAGTCTTGAAAATAAAGGAAGTTATTAACATTAAAATATGGTTATTACTATGTTCGCGGACAAGAAAGCATTAAGCGCTGTATGGAAATCGCTGCAGCGGGCGGACATAACATTATTTTAATTGGCCCGCCAGGAGCAGGAAAAACCATGCTGGCAAAACGCGTTCCGAGTATTTTACCTCCAATGACTTTACGCGAAGCTTTGGAAACTACCAAAATTCACAGTGTTGCCGGAAAATTAAAGGAAGTTGGGTTAATGAATCAAAGGCCTTTTAGGAGCCCGCATCATACTATTTCTAATGTTGCTTTAGTTGGTGGCGGAAGTTATCCTCAGCCTGGTGAAATTTCGATGGCGCATAACGGTGTTTTGTTTTTAGATGAATTGCCAGAATTTAAACGTGATGTTTTAGAAGTGATGCGTCAGCCATTGGAAGATCGAGAAGTAACAATTTCGCGTGCTAAGTTTACCATTACGTATCCATCGTCTTTTATGTTGGTGGCAAGTATGAATCCAAGTCCAAGCGGATTTTTTAACGATCCAAGTATGCCGAATACTTCTTCTCCGCATGAAATGCAGCGTTATATGAGCAAAATTTCTGGACCTTTATTAGATAGAATTGATATTCATATAGAAGTTACGCCCGTTCCGTTTGAGAAATTATCAGACGAACGAAAAGCAGAAAGCAGTGTCGAAATTCGTAAACGAGTTACAGCAGCAAGAGAAATTCAAACCAAAAGATTTGAAACCGTTGAAAATGTTCACTATAACGCACAAATGAGCAGTAAACTGATTCGAGAGTTTTGTGTTTTGGATGAACCTTCAAAAGAATTGCTTAAAACAGCCATGGAAAGATTAAATCTTTCGGCCAGAGCTTATGATAGAATTTTGAAAGTTTCGAGAACCATTGCCGATTTAGATCATTCTGAAAATATTGTTTCATCTCATATTGCAGAAGCTATTCAATATAGAAGTTTGGATCGTGAGGGGTGGCTAGGATAAATTTACAATTATCAATTGTCAATTAACAATTGATAATTGTAAAAAAATATTATTCTTTGTTTTTCGGGTAAAAGAATTTGAAAGAATTAGAAACAGCTGTATGTAGAATTGATCCGTGGTTTTCTTCTGGGAAATAATCGAAGTATGTTTTTACACTTTTGCTTTTCGATTCTTTTAGTTTTTCAGCCAATAAATTAGCATCAACTTCCATGACATGCGGAATTTCTGTTGGAGCTAATCCTTCTTTGCCGACTGCTATATAGATTTCAGTTTGCTGATTGAAATTTTCTTTCAGCATTTCAGAATCCAAATCAAGCAATGAGCCATTGTTCCACCATAAGCTCGGACTTACAATAATGTATTTATTAAAAAGAGTCGGTTTTTTAAGCAGAACTTCAGTTCCTAATAATCCGCCAAGAGATTGGCTAATGATGGTTTTAGAATCATTTGTCTTGTATTTTTTCTCAATAAAAGGTTGTAATTCTTTTTCGATAAAAGCAATAAACTGATCGGAATGTCCTGTTGTTGGAAAACGAGTTTTGTCTTTTTCGATAGTAGTTGGAAAAGTGAAATCTCTTTTTCTGTCAACGGTAGCAATTCCCACTACGATTGATTTAGGAACCTGATTGATCCATTCAAAACTATTAAACTGCACCAATCCCGAAATATGAATAAAATCTTCGTCGGCAGAACCGTCCAATAAATAAATGACAGGATATTTTGTGTCTTCAGATGGATTATAGCCTTCAGGAAGATAGATGTTTAAAATTCTTTTTTCGTTTAATTCTTTAGATTGAATTTCATCGATAACACCTAAAACGAATGGTTTAGAAATTTCGTTAGTTTTGGTTTGTTTTTTTTGGCTGAATAGTAATGTGGAAGAAAAAAGCAAAAATGCGATAGCAAAAAAATTGTTCATTATAAAATGATGTAAAATGTTTTTATAAAATTAGTTTTAATTAAGAGATTTCAAAACTATTTAATTGTAAAAAATCTTTACGATTCTATTTTTAAACACCATTCCATTGTTTTTAAATTATCAATTTCAATATCAGATAAATTTTTGGTTTTATATTCTTTAAATCCTTTTTTTAAAATTTGATTTCCATAATTTTTCTGCATCCAAAAAGGAAGTTCAAAAACACTTTCATTCCAGTTTTTTAAAGTGAAATCTAGAATTGAATCGACATTTTTATCTGTTTTGGGATTAATTTCTTGAAGAATTAGTCCTGCATATTTTTGGTCGCTGTAAATGGTGTCGCTACGATTCTCATTTCCAAAAACTTTCAAAACTCCTTCAATAATTATTTCGTTATTTACGTTTTTCAATACTTGAATTAACTGTCTAATTCTCAGGTCTCCATTTTTTTTAGTTTTATCTACAGATTCAAAAATTTCATTTCTGAGATCTTCTGGGCTGGAGGGGAATTTCATTATTTATTCTTGTTTCACTTCTTGTTCAGGCTTGTAATAACTGCTTCTATTTGTAGTAACAATTAAAACGCCAGCTTCGCCGTAATTGCCATAAATACTGATTCCAGCTTTTTTTTCAAGAGCAATAATTTTTTTGATTTCAATTTTAGAAAGTACAAGTCTTTCTTTTTCAAGATCTTCAAAGCGATGCGGAATTCCGTCAACCACCACAATCGGATGATCTGTGATTTTTCCAGCTTTAGCTAGATTTGAAATAGAATCGGAAAGATAGAGTTTGTCTTGCCCTTCGTCAGAAAGCTCGTATCTGTTTTGAGAAAAAACAGCGGCAGAAATGAACAAAAACAGAAAGGTGAAAAATTTCATCATTTGTGTATTTTTTAGTTTTTTAGATTAGAAAATTAATTTTCAAATCGAAAATACAAAAAAATCCTGCAAAAAAGCAGGATTTAACAAATAGTAGGATTTTTTTTTAATTCTTATTTTTTTCTGCAAAAATAGCATCCAAACCTTCCATTGCAATGGTGAAACCTTCTTTGAATCCCATTTGAATAATCATTTCTAAGTCAGATAGTTTTTCGTGTTTGATGATAACATCAACAAAAGTAGAACCGTCTTTTTCAGAGAAAGTCACATTCCAGTCAGAACGTGGAAATTCTTCGTTTAGATTTCCTTCACTATCGCTAAAAGCATCTAGATATTTAAAATTAGTTTTCGGGTCAATTGAGGTAAAATCAGCAATAGCCCAATGCTCTTCACCTTCTGGTCCAAGCATGGCATACAATCTACGTCCGCCTTCTTTAAACTCCATGCTTTTTGTTTTAGATTTCCAAGGAGCCGGCGCCCACCATAAATCTAGAATCTGAGGTTCTGTCCACGCAGACCAAACTTGAGGCAGCGAAGCATTAAATTCGCGTTTTACGTTTACAGTATTATTTTCTTTATCTACAGTAAAATTCATTAAAAGATTTGATTTCATTTTCTTTAGATTTTAATTCGTTAATAATAATTCGTTAGAAATGGTTTTATTTTTCGGCTAAGATTTTGTCCAAACCTTCCATCGCTGATGTAAATCCTTGTTTGAATCCCATTTCGATTATTTTTTCCAGTTCTTCAAAACTGTCTCTTGTAATTACAATGTCAACAATGGTAGAATCTCCCTGCTCAGAGAATGAAACATCCCAAAAAGAACTTCCAAAAGCAGAATTTGGATTGCCTTCGGCATCGCAAAAAGTAGAAGTGTATTTAAAATTTGTTTTCGGAGAAATCGAAGTATAATCAAAAGTGCTCCAGCCTTGTGCACCTTCAGCACCAACCATTGCGTACAATCTTCTTCCGCCTTCTTTAAACTCCATGCTTTTTGTTTCAGATTTAAATGGAGCTGGTGCCCACCATAAATCTAGAATTGCAGCTTTTGTCCAAGCAGACCAAACATTTGACAACGGTGCATTGAATTCGCGTTTTACATCCACCCTTTTATTTTCCTTGTCTACAGAAAAAATCATTAATAAATCAGTTTTCATTGTCTTTAGATTTTAAGTTAAGTAATACTTGATCTAATTGGCTAAAACGCTGTTCCCAAATTGCTTTAAATTGCTCCAGCCATTGATCAACTTCTTTCATTTTCTCAATTTTGAGCTGATAATAAATTTCTCTGCCCAATTTTTTTTCTTCCAATAAATCACATTCATTCAAAATTTTAATGTGTTTAGAGACCGCCTGTCTTGTAGTTTGAAACTGCTCTGCAATAGCATTTGGTGTCAATGCAGTAGAAGAAATCAAAACCAATATTGCTCTTCTCGTCGGATCGGCAATAGCTTGAAAAATATCTCTTTTCATTTTTTTGAATATTTATTCGCAACTAATCAGTTGCAAATATACGCAACTTTTTGGTTGCGCAATAAAAAAATGTGAAATTTTTTATTATATAAATGAAGTGCAATAAAAAAAGACACATGAAAATGTGTCTTTTATAAATTACATCGATGTATTAATACATCCTAAGAGATTCTTCAAAAGAATAGAAATACTGCCTAAAATGTCTCAACAGCGCTTTTTATATTAAAATCAAAGTTATAGCCATATCCAAAGCTCCAATAAGAGACGGGTTTATAACTCCCTATAACTTTTAATCCGTCAGTAGTAAGCAAAGGAAATAGTGGGTACAATTTTGTGTCAATAACTTCAACTAATTTGTATTGTGAGTCAAATTTATGAATCTTTTTTTCGCCTTGTACAGTAGCATAGATATTGTTATTAGCATCAAAAGCAAACTGGAAATAGTGTTTGCCTGTAATGTCGTTTAATCTTATTTCTGGTTTTAATGTATTAGTATTAAAAACAGCGCCGTTTATTGAAGAAATACATTTTGATCTGTCAGCATTCCAAGAAAAGATATTAGCATCAATAGAATTTGGTTTTAGAGCCCATGGAGTGTAATAGTAAGTAACTGGTGAGCAATCCATAAATCCAGGACAATTTTCTGCAGTATAACTTGCAAATCCCATCGATCCATATTGTTCATTTTGGCAATATAGAAAGAAAGTTTTGTCGTTACCCATATATTCGGAGTAGTCAGAATTACTAAGATATCCGGTTTTTATAGATATCCTTGTAGAGGTATCATAAATACACCAATCTTCATCGTCTTGATAGTAAATACGATTTCCTGAAACAGAAAAAGAATTTAGATTATCAGCGACTGTTGCTAAATATGAGTCTAGTATTTCATAGCTGTTAAGGTTTATTTTGTATATTTTACCTTGAGTGTTTGCAAGGTAAATTTCGTTATTGTTTACAATGTGGAATTTATTATTTAAAAAGAAACCATTTTCAAAAGTTCTTTTGTGCTCAATACTATTTTTTACAGCATTATATTTTACCAAAGAACCAGTTCTTTCTTTATTCAAAATATGAAAAATATTTGGCTGAGTGGGATCTTTTTGAACCTGAAAGGGAACTCTATCGAATTTTACTATGTCACGAATGAATTTTTTTGGCTCACTTTTTATTTCATTGTCGTAAGTAACTGGTGTAACTCTTTCATCTCTGTACATGATTCGAACAGAGTAAGAAACTTCATCTTTATAGGGAACATCAGTATCAATAAATGAGGTTTCATTTGAAGGCAGATTTGCAATCAGCTTTTCTTGATAAAGATCAGATTCGCCATTTTTTTCTATTCGAGATATCGTCAAATTATCAATAATAATACCTTCCGGTCTTTGAAGTGTCCAATCAATTTTGACCTGATTATAAGAGGCTACAAAATTTGTAATTGATATTGCTGGCTGACTATTATCTACTTCGTTATCATTGGAACATCCAAAAAAAATAAACGCAATTAGAATGTATATTAATTGTCCTTTTTTATAATCCATTTAAAAAATCTTTTCCAAGTTTTTGTGTATATAAACTATTTTGATAATATGCCGTTGAGCTGTTTTTTAAGTAATAAACTTCATTGTTTATTGTAAAAAAAGATTCTCCGTAGCCAAACAGACTATCAAGGGCCATTGGTTTTGATGCATTTGTTACAATGTTGTACAAGTAGTTGAAAAAATTATTGTAGCGTCCGAAAATATTATTGTCGTATTCAAAATAGTGTTGATAAGGATAAGTGGTTACACTTAGATTTGGTGCAATTTTATAAGTCTTGAAATTGATTCCGTACGAAATATAGATATTTCCACCATTAAAAATATAGTCGCAAGGGTTGCCTCCTGCACTATATTGGCTTACTAGTGGAAGACCTTCAAAGGCTGAGGAAGAAAGCGTAGTCCAGTTATTTGAATTTTTAGAGTATTTATACTTTTGGTCACGAACAGAAATTTGACCATCATTATTATTTAAGCCACTGAGCAGATAGAGACTATCTTGATAGGCAAAAAATATAGGTGCAACAATTTTATTGCTAGGCAATGTTAGCTGTGTTTCTTTAAATGAATTAAGATTTAGCTTAGATAACGAAAATGACTGATCGCTTACCGACATTTTGTATAAGTAAAGTGTGTCATCGTTGTCATATACAGCGTTTACAATATATCCGTTATAATGAAAAGTTGATAACTCAGTCCATTTTTCAGTACTTGGAGAAAATTCTAACAATGTATAATTACGATTAAATTCACCATTTTCAGAAGTAGGGTGTTTAAGTGCATACGCTTTATTGTTGTGAACAAAAACAGTAAAAGGCACGTTTGCATTTTCTATATAGTCTACCACAATATACTCACCTAAAATTTTAATATTAGAATCAAAACTAGTCGTCAAACCTGCAGTTTTGTAGGTGATATTTGTAATTATGAAATCCTTAAAAGGTCCTGGAGGCATCGAAATTTCCAGTTTGTTATCTCTTACAGAAAAATAGCTTTTAATTCCATTAACGTATACTTCTCCAAATTCTTGATTTGGATTAATATTTTCGGCATCTACATAAATAATTTGACCAAGCCAGGCTTCATTACTTTGTACACTTTTAATAACAGGATTTTTTAGAACTAATGAAGGAGCGGAAGAAGTTTCCTGTAGTTGTGATTTAACTTTTACTTCTAGATTGGCTTTTACAAGTTTGGTCGGAATTTGTATTTCTATTTTATTATAATCGCTGTTTACAATTACTGCTTTTTCGTCGTTTACAAAAACCGAAACGAAATCTTTATCGGTATCAAAATTTTCTCCATAAATACTAAGTGTTTCATTAAAAGAGATGCTTTCGCTGCTATAATTTTTAATAACTGGTTTTTTTAGTAAAAAAGTCTTTTCGAAAATTGTTTTGTTTTCGTTAAGGTCAATAATCTTTAATGTTGGATTGCTTCTTTTAAGAGTTCGCGGTACAATAACAGTAATCCCTTTTTCGGAACTTCCGTCAATTCTTGCTTTTTCCGTATCAAAAAAGACCTGTAATTTATCTACTTCAAAATTCTCAAGCCCAATAGAAATTGGCTGACCTAATAGCCCACTTTCTTCAAAATTTACTAGCGTTGGAGGTACATATTGCGGATCATCAGTACTGCTGCACGAATTAAAAACAAAAAATAATAAGATAAGTAATGAAATAATAGACTCTTTGGAAATTTTCATAAAATCAGCGCAAAAAAATAATTGTTTTCTTATGCGAAAATAGTATTTTAAATTATAAATGTTAAAATTATCAGAAAATAAAAATACAGTTTAATGAAAACAAAAAGCTATTTTTAGAATCTCCTCTATTTTCTAAATTTATTCTTTACAATGATGTCTTTTAGCTTGGCTTTCAAGTCTTCGCCCGTATCATAAACCATTTGTTCGTTATTAGGAAACGCAACAGCACGTTTGTCAAAATACCCTAAATAATTATTATCGCAAGCACCTCTGTTTCCTTTGTAAGTTGAATAAATATTCTCGAAAACATATTCGCTGCTTATCGGGAAAGTCTGCACCAACTGATTACTTTTTAAATCTACATAATCCACTTTTGCTGTTACAAGGCAAGACTTAAACTGTCTGAATTCGTAAACCGTTGCACGAAGCGTTTTATAATTATCTACTTTAATTTCTTTGCCTAAACTGTCTTTTACGGGTCTTCCGCGACTGTCCAAAAGCGTTTTTACGCCGTCTTTAACTTGTCTTTCCTTAACAAATTCTTTCTCTTTAATTTGCTCTGGCGAAATCGCAATCTGTCTAAAACTCAAAATTAAACTATAGTCATAATTCACATTTTTTTGTCTTGCGCTATGATAAACCGTCCATTTATCATTTAATCCGTAGGTTTTAAAATCCAATAAATCTTCCTGAAGCATTTTCGGAATCACCATTTCCGTTTCGTTTTTCGCGTAAACATCAACAAAATCAGTTCCTTTAAACTGAGCGTCGTCCATCAGTTTTTTGGTGTTTTTGTAACCTGGGTTTATGCTTTCTAAATACGCAAAATCATCGTAAGCTTTTCTGAAATCCAATTTGTTGTTTGATTTTAAAAGCCCCGAAGCATTTTCATATAAGTATTTCGAAAGCGCATTTTTACTATTTACAATCTCATTCGAATAATTATCAAACGGAAAATTTGCATTTCGTCCCAGCTTCAATAAAGGCAAAGGCAGAATTGGTCTAATTTTTTCTTGACGGTTATTTAGCTGTATATAAGTGTTGTAGATGCGTTCTGCATTTGCAGGATTATTTTCTTTATTCAGCATTTCTAGATTGCGCAAATCGCGATCTTTAGCTTTTGCAAAAGCTTCTTCAAGTAGATAAACATAATCTTGTTTTCCTTTTGAATCTTTTTTGGTGCGAAGTGCCTCGACAGCGCGATCAATTGCACCGTCGTAATTTCCGTCGCTAAGCATTGATTGTGTTGTTTTTACCCCGCATGAAGAAAGGGCTAAAAACAATATAGAAACCAGAAAAGTAATTTTTTGCATAGTGTGTTTTTTGAAGTTGCAAATATATTTTATTTAACTTTCAACAACTATGCCTTTTTCTAATTTATTTGAGGAGCAGGATAGAGATTTTGATGTGAAAGAAAAAATTAATCTTCCCAAGTTTCAATTACATTATCACTCCATAATTTTTGAGCAAACTCTTTAAAAACTTTTGTACCTTTTTTAAAGTTTTCATCCAGTTTATATTCACCGCCCTCAAACTGTTTTTTGCCATTATCATCTATGCCAACGGCAACTTTATTTTCGCCACGCATAGCATATTTTGTATTGCCTTCGTACATAATAATCTTCATGTCGCAAGGGCTAACATCGCCATGACAAACTGTTTTGTACATGAGCCAGATTTCGGCGGTTCCGTTTTTGTCTAAATCTGTGACTTGAAAAGTGTTTTTAACAAATGAAGCAACAATATCAACTGGGCAATCTGAAATATAATCGTACACTTTCCAAGTTTGTTTCACTTCGTTGCCAGAAACTATAAAATGATACGCAAATAATTCAGCATCAGAACCATCAGTTTCGTGTACAAATTTTTTGTTGAAATGGTAACCAGTTTCTGTAGTAATTACAATATTATCTCCTGATTTATCTTTCCAGCGAACAGCATTTTTTATAAAACCTTCATATTTTATGGAAGCGGGAAATTGAGTAGAATCGATTTTTTCAACTGTCAAAATAAAAGGTTTTTCAGTTGAAAGTTTTTCATTTGAAACGGCAGTTTTTACTTCGTCTTTTTTATCTTGTTTACAGCTTGAAAAGAGAATTGTTGAAAGTAATATAATGAGAATGTTTTTCATGTTTTACTATTTGAGAATCTATAATCAGAATTTGTTTATTCCTGCTGAATCCATTCGTATTTTCCGTTTTTCAGATAGATAACACCGCCTCCGCAGCTTTCTTCGGCATGAATAAAGATTCCGTCGTTTGGCAATTTTATTTTGTCTTCTTCTGCAACTTGTTCTTCGCCGATAATGTCGCCATCTTCATTTACGTTGTCAAAATAAACTTCATTTTTAGGCGCTTTTTCAAAAATTCCAGCCCAATCAATTTCATCAAAACCTCTTCCTAAAATATCATGTCCAAAACCTAAATAATCGGTTCTTTTTCCGTTTCCGTAAGTGATTTTGAAACCGCTTTTTTGGTTGTTTGTGCTTCTAAAGATTTCTACAGTTTCGTCTAGACTATCTCCGTCAAGATTACATAAAATTTTATTGGTTTTATGTTTTGTAGAAAGTACAATCGTATCTGCTTTTTGCATTTCTGGTTTTTTCTTTTCAGTCACTTCCAAAGAATCTTTTGAAGCAATTTTAGGAGTTTCAGATTCGGTTTTTGTTTCTTTTTTACAAGAAATACTTAGTAATGATAAAAGGAGTAGAGTTCTAATTTTCATATTAGGCTTAGATAAATTTTAAAATGCTAATATAAAAAAATACGTACGAAAATTTATGGTTTTATAGATTATTGAATGTCATCCTCTAAAATGATTTTTATGAATTGACTCCAGCTTTAGCTGGAGGTAGAGTATTGATATAAAAAAGGCTTTAGCCAAAAAAGACGATTTGGCTAAAGCCTTTTTGGGACTTTTTATGAATCTCCAGCTAAATCTGGAGGCAATTAAAATATATTATTTAGATTTCCTAATCTTCACCCGATATACAATCTCCCAAAAAATAATAGAAAAAATGGCATTAGCAAAAATAGCAGTTTTAACCTGATAAGGATCGTAATTTACAAAGAGATGCAAATTGGTAAACTGTAGAGCAAGAAACATTGCTAGAGCCGCAATTCCGACAGCGCAAAGTGCATTAAGCAAAGGTTTCCATTTTAAAGCTGTGAAAGCATAAATAAGATTTAAAATACCAAAACCAGCTCCTAAAGTTACAAACGGATCACCTTTAAACTTTTCGTTTAATTCAAGCAAAAGGTGCGTAGAAGTAAGGTATAAAAAGAAAAGTATAGAATAAATTAGAATTCGTATTTGTGGTTTCATTTTGTATTTTTTAATATGATAAATTTTTAAACACGAAGATACTATTTAATGTCTTAAAATGTCGTTAAGATAATTTTAGACCTATTTCCAAAAATTCTTGATTGTGTTAAAATGCTCTTCATTATCTTCTGCGTCAGTGTATACATATAAATTATCCCAATAAATAACACCTCCAATTTTAACGAAAACTTTATAATATCCTGTAGTAAGAGTTCTTATATCGAGTTTAGGGTTATTTGTAGACAAGTCATTGAAAGAAAGTTTTGAATTTGAGATAATCGTCTCTTCACTGTACAGGCTATTGTTTAAAATAGTACCGAAGTCAACATCCTGATAAATTTTTTCGGGATTTGCAGGAACTAACCATACTGCCGTAATAGTACCTTGTGTCGAAATGTAAAGCGTGCTACGTGCAGGATTAGGGTAAATTAAAAAGTTGTTTTTTACAAGACTATTTGGGTTACCGAGTTTCAATCCCATATCGTCTGTAGTTAGTCTAAAATTAATTCCCGTTATAAGATTTATAGAAGTTTTATCGGTTTTAGGACTATTATCGTCACTGCTACAGCTTATTGCTAAAAGAGATATAAGAATAAAAAGTATTTTTTTCATGTGTGATTTATTTCGAATATTTTTGAGAATAAACTCTGATTAGAATTTTATGGTAAAAGCGTTTCTATTTTGGTTTCCGATTTTTCTTTTAGTGGACTATCTGCCTTTAAGCTCCAAATAATTAGAAATTTTCCTTTTACAACATATTCTTCCGGATGCTCATCGGTTGGTTCGCCTGCTTTTCCCCAAAGTAAACCTTGCAGAAAACGATCGCCTTTAAAAACGTGATCAAATTCAAAATACATAATAGAACCACGATCTGCTTTGCTTTTAAAACTCTGAATGGCTTTACTTTTTATTGTTCCAACAATGTTACTGTAGGTTTCAATATCATTATAAAAACTACAAGCTTGCGGTGTAATGCAAACATTACCATCGCTTACCATATAACCGCCTTTTGGAATTTCTTTTGGTTTTAGTTTTAAATCGGCTAGAGTTTGGCTGAATGAATTGGTTGCGAATAATAGTAATAGTGTTGATAGTAGAATTGTAGGTTTCATTTATTTTTGGGTTTGATTTTGGATGCTAAAATAAGAATTTTATTTGTTGGGATAAATTTTAGCGTTCTGCTTAACTTCTAAAAACATTGATAGTTTTTGATAAAATTAAATACAATTGAAAGGCAGTTACAGAGATCACAATAAATGTAAGATAAGCAGAAGGTGTGATAAGTTGATTATCTTCCATCTGTAATCGCTTGGCAATATTTACTCTTCTGTTGTTTAGATTTTTTATAAAATGCATTAATATCATAGTCCAACTAAACATTAAAAGTAAAAAGAACCCAAAATCATTTGGCATTGCTTTGAAATCTAGTAAAATATAAATTTTTGTAAAGATTAGAGCAATGATAAAATAGACTAATGCATATAAAAGTATTTTTTTTAGTCCGTTTTCAGATTTTAAAAAATAAAAAATGGAGCAATTTACGATGACAATAAAAAGAGCAAGAAGAAGATATGACATTTTGTTTCTGGGCTTAAAAAAAGCACAAAGTAAATCTCTGTGCTTTCGTAAAATTTATATTTGAAGTAATTATTTCCCTTTTAATAATTTTTCTAAATATTCAACCTTATCTTTTTCTGCCTGAACCAAACGTTCGTAAAGTTCTACAACTTTATCAAGTGGATTGAATGTGCATTCATTATTAGTTATGAAACTTCCAGAAACGGATTCGTTAAATGTATTGAAATAATTAATCACATTTTCTTCTGAAAAATTTTCGATTGCTTCTTTAGTTACCCCTAAAGCTTTTGCAATTTCTATAAGTTTTTCTTGTTCAATCGTTTCGCTAGCTTCCCAATTAGAGACAGATTGCTGGCTTACACCAATTGCAATTGCAAGCGCTTCCTGTTTCATACCTTTAAGCTCTCTGATTCGGCTGATGTTTCTGCCGATATGTTTTGGTTTTGATGTCGTGCTCATAGTTTCAAAGGTATTTAATTTTTTTGATTTTATTGAAGAGTAAATATATGATTTTTCTGAGGTGAATTGTTATTTGAAGTTTTAGTTTTTAAGTTACGATTATCCACAATCTTGTCATTTCGACGTAAGGAGAAATCTTCGCAAGTAGCTCTACAAAGATTGGAAATGTTATTAGAAAACTGTTTCTTATTTTCTGATTTCTAATTTTAAAATCTGATTTGAGTTGTTTACTTTAATGTAACTTATTCTAACATATTTATTTTTATCTATTGCTCCTCCATGCGACTTTGCATTATTATATCCAAAATGTGAAATATCAAAATCTGAGAATTGGAATTGCACTCCATTAACAGAAAATCTTTCGCTATCGTGGCCACCTTCAGGCATTGGATGAAAATTGGTTACAAATCCTTCAGTTTTAAATAAAGAGGTATTATATAAGTTGTAGGTTTTGTAATATTTACTGCCGAACATTATTAGGAAAACTATAAAAATAAATATTGAAGCGTATTGCATTAAATATACTTTAAATTTTTGCTGTTCGGGATTTTTGAATAAATCTTCATCTTTGTCATTTTCAATCAAGAATAGGAGAAATCTTGTGAATAAGAAAAATCCAATTGGAAAAAGTAATATTTGAAGCTTTTTGAATCCTGCGCTGGATGCAAAATCATAAATAATCTCGAAGGAATTCATAGTTTGTAAATATTGCAATTTTCTTTTCTATTTCAAATATAGTGTTTCTTCAAAAATAAGTGTTTTAGTAGTCCAAAAAGCTTTTAATCACTTCTTAATTATGCACAATCATATCATTTCGACGAAGGAGACTCGAGCGATATCTAATAGGAGAAGCAAATCTTCGCAAGTAGCTCTACAAAGATTGGAAATATTATTCAAATAAATAATTCAAAAAATCCAAATCAGGATTAATAGTTTTTATCAATTCGATTTTCTTTTCTCTGCGCCAGTCTTTTACTTCTTTTTCGCGAGCAATTGCTTCTTGAATCCAAGTAAACTTTTCATAATATAATAAGAATGTTGCGTTGTATTTTGATGTGAAAGTCTTGCTTCCATTGATATTGTTTTCTTTATGCTGACTTAAGCGGATTCTTAAATTATTTGTAACTCCTGTGTAGAAAACGGTTTTGTATTTGTTTGTTAGTACGTAAATGTAATAGCTATGATAGCCTTCTTGATGTAGCTTTTTTTTGGCTAAAGATAAATATTTTTTTAGGATTTTTCTTTCTTTTGAATTTTTGTTTTTTGATATGCTTTGTAGAGCTACTTGCGAAGATTTCTCCTTCGTCGAAATTGTAAAAGTTACTTATTTCGGTAACGGATTTATCATTTCGATTGGCTTTTTTCCATCAATTCCCTG
>NZ_JBEWQE010000014.1:0-181919 GCF_040538975.1 Flavobacterium sp. UW10123 | reverse complement strand
CTATTACAATCATGAAAGACCGCATCAGGGAATTGATGGAAAAAAGCCAATCGAAATGATAAATCCGTTACCGAAATAAGTAACTTTTACAATTTCGACGAAGGAGAAATCTTCGCCAGAAACTCTGCAAAGATTGGCGATTAACTGTATGGAGTTACTTGCGAAGATTTCTCCTTCGTCGAAATGACAAACAAAACGCAAAAAACTTAAATCATAAAAAAAACCTGAACTTACATTCAGGTTTTCTGTTTATAATTAAGCTTCGATACTTACTTCGCTTTTTACTCTCGTTCTAATTTCACTCAGTGATTGATCAACTAAAAGTTTTCCATCTCTGAAAACTTCCTTCAATTCACCTTGTTTTTCTTCTTCCCAAGAAACATTATCAGTTAAATGATACTTGCCGTCGATTAAATCGATTTTCATCAATCCTTTAGCCGATTTTTTAGTTCCGTCATCTGTAATTGGGTCTTTGAAGATGGCTCTTCCCTCTCCATTTACTTCTCCGTAAGTTGCTTTCATCGCAAATCCGAAAGTATCTCTGGTATTGTATTGATAAGTGAAAGATCCGATTCCTAAAACCACATTGGTAGAAGCAAATCCTTTTTCTTTTAATCTTTCGCAGATTTGGGTTGCTCTTGCTACTGTAATACTATCTCCGTAAATAGCTCCGATTTGCGGAACCAATTCTTTGAATCCTTTTTCGTTTGTTGTTCCGCCAAAAACATCCCAAAGCAATTCGATAACGCCTTTTTTCTCCTGCTCTGTTTTTCCGTTTGGATTTCCACAGATAATATCAACTGGATCACCGCTATCAGGACGAATTACAACTTTTCCTTCTCTTGAAACGATATCTTCTCTTAATCTTGGAAGATAATCAGTTAAAACTTTCCATAGATCCCACGTATCAGAAACTATAGAAACAATTCCTTTTGGATAAACTTCTGTGATTAATCTTTTGAAAGTTTCGTACTCTCCATCTGTAGTTCCCATACACATTACAGAATGTTCTGTCGCAGCAACTGAACCCGCAACCAATTCCTGATCTGAATTAGGTCTGTAATATTCTTCTAAGAAATCGATAGCCGGAATGGTATCAGATCCCGTAAAGTTTAATAAATGTCCAGCTGCAGAAGTTACAGCTGCTTCGATTCCGCCCATTCCTCTCATTGAGAAATCGTGCGCTTGCCAATCTACAAATTCTGGAACAGATGAAGTCTGGTCTGCATATTTATCTAAAACTTTTCTATACTCTTTTGCAATTGTTGCTGAGTTACAAGGAAGCCAGATTACAGCAGATAGTAAAGTTTCGAAATAGTTCGTCAGCCAGAAAAATTCTGGAATTGTATTGTACATCGTAAACATTGGAACTCTCAACGGAACACTCGCGCCTTCTGGCAAAGCTTTAAATACCATCGGAATATATCCTAAATCGTGTAAATCTTCAATATGTTGAGTTCCAACTTGGTTTTCTCCTAAATAATTATTGATTCTGCGAGCGTATTTTGCTACAACCTCTTCTTTTGATTTTTTAAAGAAATACTCTTCAAAATCATGAATAATATATTTTTTGATAAAATACTGCAATCCGAAAAACACAACTTCATCAACTTCTTCTAATCTAGACTTACGAGGAGTCCAGTTAGAATATACTAATGTTGTTCCGACTGGATATTGTCTTCTATGGTCAACTTTGTAACCGTCGGTTAATAATAGTGGGTTCATATATTTTTATTTAATAAATTCTGAATTAACTCTTCTAATGTTTTAAATTGTTGTACCGAATATCTTTCGCAAACAATATCAATATTGCCTTTTCGCCAGAAATTCTCTTCGACAACTACTTTCATTTTATTCGATTGCGCATAAAGTCCAAACTCTAGCAACGATATTGGTGACATTGTATTTTCTGCAAAATACATAATAATAATATCTGCTTTTTCAAGTGCATTAAGTTCCCAACTTACTTGTTCCTTAAAATGAATATTTTCTATAGTTTGTGACCAGCTGCTATCCCATTCATTTCTTCTGGGATTAAAAACGACAAATTGATCTTGCAGTAATTCTTCGCATTTTTTCTGCCAATCAACCGCTTTATCCATCTCTATAGAACCTGCTAAGAAAATGGTTTTTAAATCAATTTGCAAGGGAATTTCTTCTGGTGCTTTATAAATTTTCTTCATAACTATTTATTTCTTCCTTTTTCATTTGGATAAAATGTCTGTACCACATCACTCTGCCAAAATTCTTTTGTTTCAACATCCAAACAAGTTAATTTTCCATAAAAACCTGCTCCAGTATCAATATTCCAAACATTGCATCCTTGCATCGGGATTTCGACATTATAATGAAGTGTTGGCGTGTGACCGATATAAATTTCATTAAAAAGCAGTAATCGTTTTGGATATGAAAGCGAATCTTTTTGAATTCTTTTATCCATTGTCAAAGCCATTTCCCATAACGTTCTATCCCATGAATAATTGGTTTTGTAATGTTCTTTTTCTGGACCGTGCATAGATGAAAAACCAGCATGAATGAACAAATTATTATCTTCGTCTACAAAGTAATCTTTCATGTTGTTGAAGAATTCCCGATGCTTTTCTTTTTCAGAAGAATCAATTCCTGCATAACTTTCTATGGTCGATTTTCCTCCGTGCAGAAACCAAATATCGTTTACGACATTTTCTTCCAGCCATTCCTGACACCAAGCATCATGATTTCCTTTTATAAAAATGCATTCCTGTTTTTGAGATAAATCCATAAGAAAATCAATCAGCTGTTTTGATTCGCTCCAACCGTCGACATAATCTCCTAGAAAAATAAAACGATCATTTTCTGAATAATCCGTTCTTTCCAACAATTGAATTAAAGCTTTTAATCCGCCATGAATATCTCCAAAAACTAAGGTTCTTTTCATGATTTAAACTCGATATACTTTGCCGGAACTTCATCTGTCAGCCAAACATTGTTTTCGGATAAATAAAATTTGAATCCGTCTCTGTACATGGCACCACTTCTAACGGTTAAAATCTGCGGAACTCCTCGTCTACTTCCCACTTTGGTTGCGGTTTCTTTGTCTTTGGAAAGATGCACATGCTGACGGTTCATTTTTTTCAAGCCTTCTTTCTGAATGCTTTCCATGAATTTCCCAACAGTTCCATGATACAGATATTCTGAAGGTTCTGTTTCTGCTAAATTCAATTCAACCGAAATCGAATGTCCCTGACTTGCACGAATTTTGGTTTTATCTTCGTTATAAGCAAAACGCTTTTTATCGTTATTTTCTACTACGTAATCTAAAAGTTCTGCGTCTAGACGATTCCCTTTTTTAGTACATTTTTCTATTAATTCATTGACATCAGCCCAACCGTTTTCGTCTAATTTTAATCCGATTTTTTCTGGCGAATGTCTGAGCACCAAGCTTAAAAATTTGCTGACGCTCTTTGCTATATTTTCATTCATAATTAATATTTTTTTTAGAAGTCATACACCACAACCTCTACATTGTTGCTAGAAAGATTTTCAAGAATGATAGGTTCAATCATTTCCCATTTTCCTCCAGCTAATCCGCATCCAATTCTAGGCATATGAACCGATGCATTGTTTGTTTTTGCGAAATCAGAAACAGTTTTTAATCCTTCTTCGATAGCATTATATCGAATTGGAGCACCACCGTTTTCATCTTTATTGATTTTATGTTGGCCAATTAAATTTGCCACCCATAAATCATCTTCAACCTGAACAAACTGCACTTTCCCTAATTCAAAATCATTTTTAGATTTAAACCATTCACGATAACTTTTTTCTGGTGTTTTCCATTTTTTTGAAATTGCCATTACAAACCCTTTTCCCCATGCACCAATATCGTTGCAAACGTGAACAATTATCTTATTTTCTGATTCTCCAGGAGATGTCGCATCACCTTTTAAATATTGAATGTCTTTCATTTTTATGTTTATTTTAATCAAACGTTCCTACGGAACGTAAATTCGATTAATCGATATTTTTTTCTACCGACCAAATGTTCCTAGCAGAACATCTTTAGGATTTCAATTCATCTCTAACCTCCATCAAAGCAAAACCTAAAAGATTCAAACCTTTCCACTTTTCAGGATTTGAAGAATCTGTGTGATCGCTTGCCATTCCGATTCCCCAGATTGGATCTACGGGGCTTGCCTCAACAATGACTCTATCATTTGTATTTAACAGAAAAGTTTTCAAATCAAGATTTTGACTGAATTTGTGAAAGTTTCCTTCTTTTACGATTTCAAATCGGTTTTCCAACCAGATTTTATCATCATAATTTCTCACTTTACGACCTAATTTTTTGGCTTCAGCAGGTGAATTGCATTTTATGATTTTTTCTAAAATCTCCTGATCTTTAAACAATTCAGCCTTTTTTGCCATCATCCAATGTTCAGCTGTTTTGTAAGTTACGCCATTAACTTCAAAAGAACTCAACCACCACTGGCTGAAACAGGTTTTAGTAATAATCCCGTCTTTACTTGGCTGATGTCCCCAAAAAAGCAAAAATTTACTTTCTGGAGCTATAGTATCTATATTGTATTTCATTTTGTTAGTGTTTTTGTTTAAAGTTTAAAGTTTCAGGTTTTTCGCTGAACTTGAAAACTGTTTTTAACTTGAAACGATTATCAGTTTTTTTTCGTTTCAGGTTTACGTTACACAGAGAACTTGAAACCTGAAACTTGAAACATTTAAACTAAAGTTTCAAGTTTAATCACCTTAACACTTTCTCCTTCAAAATCTTTAAAAGAGTTTGTGGTAAAAATTCCGTCAAAGCAGTTTAAAACTTCAAACCCTTTATTAAAAATTCCGTGGCTTACGGCTAAGTATAATTTACCTGCGTTTTTCTTTTTTAATTCTTCTGCTAATCCTACGAAAGTTCCTCCTCCATCGCAGATATCGTCTACAATCAAACAATCTATTCCCTGCAAATCATCTTCATACACTTTAAAACCAGACAGCCTTCCAGTTTTTACATCACGGCTTTTACTGCATTCTACAACTTCAACTCCGCCTAAAAACTCAGATACTTTGTAGATTTTCTTCAAAGCGCCTCCGTCTGGAGAAATTAGTTTTACATCATTTCCGATGTTTTCTAAAACTGCTTTTATAAAAGTATAGTTCGGAATTACTGTACTGTTATTCAACAAAGCTGGAGTAACCTCAGAGTGCGCATCAAAAACAAAAACTTTGTTCAATTGCATCGCATTTATAATATCAGCATACACTTTTACAGACAATGGCTCGCCAGGAATCATAACACGATCTTGTCTCGCAGCTGGAAAGTACGGAATAAAAAGATCGATAATCTTCACATCCATTCTGCGTAACGCATCAACAGTAACGCATAACAATCCTAAATCGTTGAATGAATTTAATCGGTGTGTAATAGTCACTTTTCTATTTGGATCAAAATCTGGTGCAATTTTTATGTGTGGTTCTCCGCCAGAAAATGTAAAACTTTGAAATCTGATTTCTTCCTGATTTTGAAATGGAGCGAATTTTGGGTCGAGATTTAGTATCATAGCTTTTTAGTTTGCGTTAATTATACGCAAATGTAGAATTTAATTTTAAATAAACAATTTATTTTGTGTAAAAATTACGCAAACTTTATTTCGAAGTGAAAACCTTCATTAGACAACTCTTTGTATTTCAATTTATTGAACTTAAAAAGTTTTGCTGGACGGCCCGTTTTTATTGGAGAAAATTTTTCAGTTTCCTCTAAAATACCATAGCTCAGTATTTTTTTTCTAAAATTTCTACGGTCGATTTCTTTTTCTAAAATCGTGCAATAGAGATTTTCAAGATCTGAAAACAGGAATTCTTCTGGAAGTAAATCGAAACCAATTGGTTCGTATGTCAATTTGGCTTTAAGCCTTTCTATTCCTTTTTTTAGAATTAAATTATGGTCGAATGCCAAAGTTGGAATTTCATCTATCTTAAACCATTGCACTCTTTCGGCATCTGTATCTGCTTTAATTTCTAAGTTCGAAGCATCAACTAAAGCATAATAAGCAACCGAGATAACTCGGTTTCTAGAATCTCTGTAAATATCATCTCCAAAAGTGTACAACTGTTCCATAAAAGTAAGTTGAACGTTGGTTTCCTCATGCAATTCACGAATAACGGCATCGCTCAAAGATTCATCATTCTGAACCAAACCTCCAGGCAGTGCCCAATATTTTTCTGCCGAACCAAATTTCTGCTCAATTAAGAGCGCATATAAACCATTGTTTTTATACCCAAAAACAATTGCATCTACGGCAATTCTAATATTTTGTAATTTTTCCATAATCCTCAATCCTATCAAACAAATATAACGAATGAGGATCAACTTTGTAATCTATGCTTGCGCAATAAATTTACAAAGTTGATCCTCATTACTATTTTTACAAGCAGTGTTTTAGTTGACCGTTACACTTTTCTTTGGGCTAACAGTACAACTTCCACCGTCTTTTTTTAGCGTTACATCCGCTTTTACTTCAAAAGTTCCAGCAGCACCATAAGTATGCGATACCGCACCAGTCGAAGTATTTATGGTTTCTGTTTTTCCATCGCCAAAAGTCCATTTTACAGAAGTTACCGTATTGCTTCCACTGTATTGTATGGAGTAATTAATTATTTTCGAATTTGTTCCATCTGCCGAATGCTTTAATTCAGTTAATATTGAGTCTCCAAAACAATCTACAATTGCTTCATCGTCACTTTTACTGCAAGAAATAATTGCAAAAAACAACATAGGAAACATCAAAATAGGCATAATCTTTTTCATAATCGGAAATTTTTTAGTGGTTGTTTATCAAAATTACTCTTTTATACTATAAGAACAAATGATCGAAATCATAATCTATTTCCAAAAAACAGCTTTAACTCCTTTTCAATAATATCAAAAAACGACTTTACGTTATTATTTTTTGGCGCTAACAAATACACAAATTCTTCTGGAACATGAAAACTATTCCAAACTAACTGCAATTTATTTTCTTTTATATAATTTCTAGCATTGCAATTCCAAGTTGCCGCGATTCCTTCATTTTTTGCCAGAAGCCTAAGCATTTCAGATTCTGAAGGTATAATGTAATTAGGTACCATCGATGGCCTTTTTTTATTAAAAGCATGCAACCAGAATAATTTTATATGCGGAATTCTCGCATCGTGACTGTACCATTTTTGCGCATTCAGCCATTGTTCAATTTCGGTATAATTATCTGCTTTTAATCTTTGGCGGAATTCAGTAATATCCAAAGTTGTTGGAGCAACTAAAATCAATTTAATTTTTCCAACAATTTCATAAGTAGTATCAAAAGTGTCAAATCTTTTGGTTGTAATCGCAAAATCAAGTTTTTTAGCATCAACTAAAGCAAAAAGGTCGTCGTTTTCTGCAAAAGTAAAGTCGATTAAATCAAACTTTGAAATTAAGAGATTGCCAACACAATCAAAAAGATGTTTTGAGATTCCAACAGAAATTAATCGATTAGCATCTTCTGCTTTAGCTCTGAAACTGGTTTCGACACTTTCGAGCCTGTCAAGAGCGTCTATAATCAAATTATTCAGTAACTTAGCATATTCGGTTGGTTCAACACCTTTTGATTTCCGGTTAAATAATTTATTTCCGACGTGCGCCTCAAGCATTGAAATCTGCTGACTAACCGCAGGCTGACTCATAAATAATTCCTTCGCAGCCACTGAAAAATTACCGTTTTTGTAAACTGCTTTAAAAGTTCTATACCATTCTAGATTTACCATGACATAAATTTATTTATAACAAACATAGTTTATTTTATTTTTACTGATATCACATTCGCCTTAAATTTGTTCAAAATTTAATATTATGAAGAAAATAGCACTATTCGCAATAACTGCATTTACAGCTGTAAGCATTTCAGCTGAAGCTCAAAAATCAAACAAGAAGAGTATGAAAAAAGTATTATTTGTTGTAACCAGCAATGATAAACTGGGCAATACAGGAGAAAAAACAGGATTCTGGTCAGAAGAATTTGCTGCACCATATTATGAATTATTAGATCAAGGAGTAGAAATCGCAATCGCTTCTCCGCTTGGAGGACAGCCACCGATTGATCCAAAAAGTGCCGATCCAGCTTCGGCAACCGAAGACACAAAACGTTTTGATGCCGATAAAGTTTTACAGGAAAAATTAAAACACACTCTAAAACTTTCAACGGTTAATCAAAAAGATTACGATGCTGTTTTTTATCCAGGAGGCCATGGTCCACTTTGGGATTTGGTGCAAGATCATAATTCAATCGCTTTAATTGAATCTTTCTATACGCACAATAAACCTGTTGCTTTTGTATGTCATGCTCCTGCTGTTTTAAAAAACGTAAAAGTAAATGGAGAATATTTAGTAAAAGGCAAAAAAATAACCGGATTTACAAATGACGAAGAAGAAGCAGTTGGTTTAACTAAAGTAGTTCCGTTTTTACTGGAAGATGCTTTAGCTTCAAACGGCGGAATTTTTTCTAAAGGCCCAAACTGGCAACCTTATGCTGTTGAAGACGGACTTTTAATTACAGGTCAAAATCCAGCGTCATCAAAACTTGTAGCCGATAAATTATTAAAGAAACTGAAATAAAAGATGCTAAGAAACTAAGTTGCTAAGGTTCTAAGATTTTAGCAACTTTCTTTTTGTCAGAAATTAAAAACAATAAAATTAACCCGATGCTAAAAAACTTAGAATCTCAGTTTCTTAGCATCTTAGAACCTAAAAAAAACATGTTAAACTTCGAATTATACAATCCGACAAACTTAGTTTTCGGAAAAGGACAAATTGAAAAACTTTCGACTTTAGTGCCAAAAGATGCAAAAATCCTTTTGGCTTATGGTGGTGGAAGTATTTTCAAAAATGGAATTTACGATCAAGTAATCAACAATCTAAAAGGTTTTGAAATTGTAGAATTTGGCGGAATTGAACCAAACCCAAGATTTGAAACTCTGATGAAAGCTGTTGATATTATCAAAGAAGAAAAAATCGACTTTATTTTGGCTGTTGGTGGCGGATCTGTAATTGATGGCGTTAAATTTATTTCGGCAGCTGTTAATTTTGAAGGAAATCCGATCGACATTCTTCAAAAAAGAATTTTAATTAAAGAAAATGCAATGCCATTCGGGACTGTTTTAACGCTACCTGCAACAGGAAGCGAAATGAATTCTGGATATGTGGTAACAATTGAAGCGACTCAGGAAAAATTATCTTCTGGCGGAAGTGCTTTATTCCCACAATTCTCGATTTGTGATCCAACTGTAATTTCTTCTTTACCAAAAAGACAAATCGAAAATGGTGTTGTAGACGCTTACACACACGTTATGGAGCAATATTTAACGTATCCAACCGATGCTTTTCTTCAAGATAGAATTGCCGAAGGAATTTTACAGACTTTAATTGAAGTTGGTCCTGGGGTTGTACAAAACCCAACCGATTATACTTTGGCTTCCAATTTTATGTGGAGCTGTACAATGGCTTTGAACGGATTAATCCAGAAAGGTGTTCCAAGCGATTGGGCAACACATATGATTGGTCACGAATTGACTGCTCTTTATGAAATCGACCACGCTAGAACATTAGCTGTTATTGGTCCGAATTTATACAAAGTAATGTTCGAAACTAAAAAAGCAAAACTGGCACAATACGGAAGAAGAATCTTCAACCTAACAGGTTCTGATGAAGAAGTAGCAAAAGAAGCCATCAACAAAACGGTTGAATTTTTCCATACAATGGGAATGGACACTAAACTTTCTCAATACACAGAAGATTATTCAAAAACAGCAGATTTTATCGTAAAACGTTTTGACGAAAGAGGCTGGAAAGGTTTAGGAGAAAACCAATTGATAACTCTAGACAAAGTAAGATCTATTGTAGAACTTAGTTACTAAATTATAAATTCCAATATTAGACGTATTGAAATTTCATAAAAAAGGCGTTCTTAACAAGTTTAGGAACGCCTTTTCAAAATACTAAAACAAAACTAACTAACTCAATTTTTTTTAAATTCATTAAAATTCTAATTTATAAATTGTTATAACGGTACCTGATATAATTTTATTGTTGGTTGATTAAAAAAATATTTTACGCTTAAACATCTTGAAAGTCATTGCAATTAAAGAGGTTTGCCAAATTTCTTAAAGCAGATTTTGCTTTATTAGCACATTATTAAGTACTTTTGTTTCAAATTAATAAAATAATGAGCGAAAAGTTAAAATTTGCAGTAATTGGAGGAGGAAGTTGGGCAACGGCAATTGCCAAAATGCTATGTGTGAATCTTTCGGAAATTGCGTGGTATATGCGTAATGAGTCTGCAATTGAACATCTTCAGAAATACAAACACAATCCCAACTATTTAAGTTCTGTTGAATTTGACACTAACAAACTTAAACTGACAAGCAATATAAACGAAGCGATTGAATATGCAGATTACATTATTTTTGCAATTCCATCAGCCTTCTTAGATGCCGAGTTAAAAAATATGACGGTTTCTTTATCCGATAAAATCATTTTTTCTGCTATTAAAGGTATTGTTCCGGAAACGAGTTTAATTGTTGGCGAACATTTCCACATTCAATATGACATTCCATATTACAATATTGGAGTTATCACGGGACCTTGCCACGCTGAAGAAGTTGCTTTAGAAAGACTTTCTTACTTAACAATTGCATGTGGTGATCCAGAAAAAGCTTGTACCGTAGCAAAATCACTTTCTGGAAATTATATCAAAGCCAAAATTTCAGACGACATTATCGGAACTGAATATGCTGCGATGCTGAAAAACATTTACTCTATTGCTGCCGGAATTGCCCACGGCTTAGGTTATGGCGACAACTTCCAGTCAGTTTTAATGAGTAATGCGATTCGCGAAATGAAGAAATTCATCAGAAAAGTGCATAAAATGAAACGTAACATTAACGATTCGGCTTATTTGGGCGATTTGTTGGTTACAGGATATTCAGTTTTCTCTAGAAATAGAATGTTCGGAAATATGATCGGAAAAGGATACACCGTAAAAAGTGCTATGATGGAAATGAGCATGGTTGCCGAAGGATATTACGCAACAAAAAGTGCTTATAAACTAAATCAAGGCTACGGTGCTAAAACGCCAATTATTGATGCAGTTTATGCGGTTTTATACGAAGGAAAAGACGCTAAAACAGTTTTCAAGAAATTGACGGAGTCTTTAGATTAGTCTTTTTTAGTTAAAAGAAGCAAGAGCCAAGACTTCTGTACTGAATAAAAAAAGAGCCAAACTGAATTTCAGTCTTGGCTCTTTCTCTTTTTATTCTATTTTCTAAAAAGTCTTGGCTCTTGCTTCTTTCTTCTTGAAAACTCTACTTCACCATGATCCCTTCAACAAACAAAATCGGCACTTCTTCCGTATTGTTTTCGTCAAGCGAATTGGCTTTAAAGATAAACTTCTTATCGTACAAAGTGTTTCCGATGAAGAAAGTTACCATGAATTCGTTATTTAGCGCTAAAAGGCTCTTTTCTACCAATTCTATCTTTACCACAGAAACCGAAGGAACCTCAACAAAAGCATGACGCAAAATTGACGTTTTTTTCATTTCTCCATCAATAGTTCCAAATGCTTTTGAAACCACCATTACACTGTCTAAGTTAAAATCACTATCATTAACTAAATAAGCGTACCACACTTTTTCCATAAAATCATCGCTCCATTCCTGCACCGCTGCAAGAAATACGTTTTCGACTTCTGGAATTATTATATCTTTTTTCATCTATTAAATTTTAAAAACCTTTGTCAAAGCCTGAAGCTTCAACAAAGGTTTGTTTATTGTAAAGGTAATTTATAACATAAAGCCCTAGCCCTGATGGAAGCGGCATCCTTTTGTTTTTTTCTTTAAAAAACAAAAGATACAGCGGACAGCAGGAAATAGCTCCTAAATATTTGCTTTAAACTGCTCTAAGAAACGAACATCATTTTCGTAGAACATACGAATATCTCCAATTTGATATAAAAGCATTGCAATACGCTCTACTCCCATTCCGAACGCAAATCCGTTGTATTCATCTGGATTGATATCACAGTTTTTCAAAACGTTTGGATCTACCATTCCGCAACCTCCAATTTCCAACCAGCCTGTTCCTTTTGTGATACGGTAATCGGTTTCTGTTTTTAGTCCCCAATAAATATCAATTTCGGCACTTGGTTCTGTAAATGGGAAATAAGATGGACGAAGACGGATTTTAGATTTTCCGAACATTTCTTTTGTGAAATACAATAAAGTCTGCTTCAAATCGGCGAAAGAAACATCTTTGTCAATGTACAATCCTTCCACTTGATGGAAAATACAGTGAGAACGAGATGAAATTGCTTCATTACGGAAAACACGTCCTGGAGAAATCGTACGAATTGGCGGTTTATGATTTTCCATATAACGCACCTGAACAGATGATGTATGCGTACGCAACAACACATCAGGATTGGTCTGAATGAAAAATGTATCCTGCATATCACGTGCTGGGTGATATTCTGGCAAGTTCAATGCTGTAAAGTTATGCCAATCGTCTTCGATTTCTGGTCCTTCAGAAACGTTGAATCCGATATTAGCAAAAATATCTATAATCTGATTTTTAACGATAGAAATCGGGTGGCGCGAACCAATAATTACTGGCTCTGCAGCACGCGTTAAATCGCCAAAAATTCCTTTAGACTCTTCTTTGCTTTCAAGTTCTTCCTGAATAACTCTTACTTTTTCTTCAGCAACAGCTTTTAAAGTATTGATTACTTGACCAAAATCCTTTTTCTGGTCATTTGGAATATTTTTAAATTCAGTAAAAAGTTCTTTCAGCAAACCTTTACTTCCTAAATATTTAATACGGAATTGTTCTAACGACTCTTTATTTTTCTCATTAAAGGCTTTAGCTTCCTCTATATGCTGTTTAATCTTATCTATCATTTTCCTTCGATAATTGAGAGTACAAATTTAGTGTTTTTAGTTGAAAGTGTGCGGTCACAGTCGCAGTTTTAGGTTTTCCGTAAATTATTTTATCAGATTTAACTTTTCTTCAACTTGTTTGATCTTTACATGCCAATAATCTAAACCTTCCTGATTGGTTACTGTTTCCTTTCTAAAATTCGAAGAAATGCGGTTTAATTCATGCCAGTTTTTATTTGAATCCCGTTCTTTTTCTTGTTTTGTAGAAGGTTCAATTCTGGTTCGCCAAAAATCCATATTTTTAAAATAGGTCTTTTTTATCACTTCAAAATATTCAATTAATTTTTCTTTTGAATTCGGAATATAGCCTGGTCCGCTGCATCCGCAAGAATGAAATGTAATACCGACAGAAAATAAACTTTTAATATGCTCCCACTTTTTGACATCGTCTTTTTTAGGCGATTCGAAATCCAGTCCCATATTGGCCATAAACTCCCCACATTGCGGACATTTGGCTTCAAAAACCGATGTTTCTCCTTTTTTTATATCAACCATCAATCTTCTTTTAAATGTCTTTCGACAATTAAAACAAGCGTAATGAGGTTTATAAGATGTCATTGCGTATCTGCACATTTTTTTTAGTGATCAGTGGTCAGGGTTTTTAGTGGTCAATATTCCGTTTACAATGCTGAACACTAGGCAACTGAATATTTAACACTAAAAAAATCTAGTCAATAAGTTTTCTTTCTAAAAAATAACTCACAATAGCTTCTTTCATTAAGACCGATTGTTCGCCAGCTTTTAAAGGTGGCAAATTTTCTTTTACTCTGTAATGAGGCCAACCTTCATCGTCGAAATATTCGAATTCGTAAAAACCATATGGTTCTAACAATCGACAGATTGCAATATGCATCAAATTTAGTTTTTCATCTTTCTTGTATTCTCGATGTACTTTTCCGTATTCCTGAACTCCGATTAAGTAAATTATAGCATCCAAATCTAAATCTTCGCCTTGCGAAAATTGATTTGAAAGTATATCAACGAGCTTTTCCCATCGCTCTTTTAATTGTGTATCTCTAGACATTTAATTTATGATTTTTGATTGTAGATTTTAGATTGCTGATTAAGAAATCTATTCTGAGGGGGCAGAATCGCAATCTGAACTCTAAATTTTGATTTGCAAAGATACATAGTTCAATACATTGCACCCAAAAAATAAATACACAGAAAAAAGAAAGCTCTAAAAAACCTTTGAACCTTTGCCACTCTGAACCTTTGAACCTCAAAAAAAACCTATCTTTGCGCCTCATTAAACACAAAACCAAACATGAGTTTTTTTGATATTATTGTAGCCGCGCTTTTAGGATACAGTTTGTATAAAGGCATTAAAAATGGCCTTTTTGTAGAAGTAGCTTCTTTTATTTCGCTATTATTAGGAATTTATTTAGCGATTAAATTTTCGTCTTTAATGACTGGAATGATTTCAAAACACGTTTCCTGGAATCCGACTAATATTCAGATTACAGCTTTTATCCTAACTTTTATTTTAGTTGTAATTGGCGTTTATTTCTTAGCAAAAATTTTAACGGGAATTGCCGATTTTGCCATGTTAGGCTGGATGAATAAACTCGGAGGCGGTTTTTTCAGGGTTTTAAAGACCATTCTGATTTTGAGTATTTTTATTGCTTTGTTTGAAAAAATCAATTTCAATAATACTTTCGCTAAAAAAGAAACTTTAGATAATTACATTTTTTATAATCCAGTGAAAAAAGTTGCTGCTTTTGTGTATCCATCTATTGAAAAATGGTACGAAACTTTTAAAAAGGAACATTCTGAGAAACCAGAAGAAGAAAAAGAACAGACGGAAAAATAATAGCTCCATCGTTTATAATTAAACCCGACAGGTTTTAAAAACCTGTCGGGTTTGCTATTAAAAAGCCTCAGCGAGGCGATATATTTATAGAAATTAAACCGTCCTAATATAAAGAGCTCCAGCGGAGCGAAATATTGAATTGTAAATAATTTATATGTCGCTCCCCTAGAGCTCTTTACATTGTAAATGTTTATTTTATTCTATAAATATTTAGCTTCTCCGAAGCTTATCTACCTATAAAGTAAAATACTATTTTTAAAAATCGATTTCTTTTTTCTCTCCTTTATTTAAAACAATCTCTTGTTTTTTATCGCCAAAAATCAAAGTCGTTTTTCCTCCATTTTTAGAAGAAACAATAACTTTTTCTGGTTTTTTATTATTCCAGTTTATTTCAATTTCAAACCCACCTCTGGCACAGATTCCTTTTACAGAACCTTCAGACCAAGCATCTGGCAAAGCAGGAAGTAATCGGATTTCGTTTTCATCAGATTGCACTAACATTTCTGCAACCGCAGCTGCGCCTCCAAAATTTCCATCAATTTGAAATGGCGGATGCGCATCGAATAAATTCGGGTACGTTCCTCCTCCTCTTCTTGGTTTGTCTGTCTTCTTTCCGTCGGGATCTACGTAGCGCAATAATTCACGATACATTTTATAAGCACGATTTCCGTCCCAAAGTCTCGCCCAAAGATTAATTCTCCAACCTTTTGACCAGCCTGTGGTTTCGTCGCCTTTTATTTCTAATGTTTTCTTTGAAGCTTCTGCTAAACCTGGAGTTTTTATAGGCGTAATATGATCGCCAGGAAAAAGTCCGAATAAGTGTGATTGGTGACGATGTTTTGGTTCATTATCATCCCAATCAAAATACCATTCCTGCAGATTTCCTTTTTTTCCAATTTGATACGGATGTAATTTTGAAAGTGCTGTTTCCAGTTCTTTTCTGAAACCAGCATCAGTATTTAGCACTTTTGACGCTTTTATGGTTTTGTCAAAACATTCGCGAATCATAGCTAAATCTGCAGTTCCTCCGTAGAATGTTGCGCCAACAAAACCATCTGACAATTTATATTGATTTTCTGGCGAAGTCGATGGCGAAGTAATTAAGTTTCCGTTTTTATCCGTAACCAACCAGCCTAAACAAAATTCGGCCGCGCCTTTCATTAACGGATAACCTTCTTTTTTTAAATACCCTAAATCTTGTGTAAAAGTATAATGTTCCCAAATATGAGTACTCAACCAAGCTTGCGCCATTGGCCAGCACGCCCACATCGGATCTTCTTTTCCAAACTGTCCAACTGGATTGGTCATTGCCCAAATATCTGAATTATGCGCTGCAGCCCAGCCTTTATCTACTCCGTAAAAAGTTTTGGCTGTAACTTTTCCTGTTACTGAAAGATTTTTAATGAAACTTAAAAGTGACGAATGCATTTCGGAAAGATTGGTGTTTTCTGCCAGCCAATAATTTTCTTCCAAGTTGATATTCATCGTATAATTACTGCTCCAAGGCGGATTCACATACGGATTCCAAAGTCCTTGCAAATTGGCTGGAACGCCCAAAGTTCTTGACGAACTGATTAATAAATATCGTCCAAAATTGAAATACAGAATTTCTAGGTTTTTATCTTCTTTTCCGTCAGCGTAACGCAATAAACGTTCGTCTGTTGGTAAATCTGGAGCGGTTGTTTTTCCCAAATCTAAATTGACACGATTAAAGAATTTTTGATAATCGTCAATGTGATTTTCTTTTAATTTATCGAATGCTTTTGCGTAAGCATTATTCAAATTCTGCAAAGCGATTGATACATCATCTAAACCTTCTGATGCCGGATTTTTATCAAAACCATTAAAACTTGTTGCAACAGAAACAAAGATTATCGCTTCGGTTGCATCTGTTAAAGTCAATGATTCTCTTGAACTCGTGATTTTTCCGTCGGTTTTTTTGATTTGTACTAAACCTGTAAACCTTGTTCCTCTTTCTTTTAAGCTCAAATATTTTTGGGGAACGTTATATCCTGCATTCTCATGAATTGGCGCAGAACCTTTTAACACCAAAATATTATTTCGCACTTCAACATTTGATTGTAAAAGACTTTTTAGATTAATATCAAAATTTAAAGCTCCTTTTTGATCAGCTGTCAATTTGATAATCATTACTTTATCTGGAGCCGATACGAAATATTCGCGTGTATATTTTATGCCCGCCATTTCGTAACTTACTTTTGAAATGGCATTCGAAAGATCCAATTCACGATGGTAATTTACGGCTTTTCCTTTTTCAGAATTATTGATTTCTAATGTTCCTAAAGGCGCATAAGATTCTGAGTTTTTTCCCTGAACTTTTTTATTTAGTTCTTCTGCCAGTTTATAATCCTCTTTGTTTAAAGCTTCACGAATGGCAGGAATGTTTTTATAAGCTTCTGGACTCATATTGGCATTTACGGGTTCGCCCGACCAAAGCGTAATATCATTCAAATAAATTTTATCTGAATTGGCGCCTCCAAAAACGGTTGCTCCCATTTTTCCGTTTCCTAAAACTAGAGTTTCTTCAAAGAATTCTGCGGGCTGTTTGTACCATAAAACATTTTTGGATTGTGCTGAAATGGTTGTATAGTAAGATGTGAGAAGTAAAATGAAAAATGTTTTTTTTATCATATTTGGTTATCTTATCCTAACAGGTTTTGGAAACCTGTTAGGTATTTATTTTTTATCTAAACTAATAAAAAAATCTAGTGATACCTAACAGGTTTTGGAAACCTGTTAGGATAAAAACCTATAATCAATCAGATGTTCCTATGGAACATTATTATGGGACGTTTATTTTTTCATCAACGGATTTCATCCTTTGCTACCGATGAAATGTTCCTAGCGGAACATATATCGTTGCGGATTATTTAGCTATTTACTAGGGAATAATCACTAATTACTTAAAAACTACTTGCTCACTTTATATTTTTCATTCGCTGTTAGCATTTCCCAATTATCTGTTCTAAATGGTGATGCAGGGAATTTTTCTTTATTGAAAAGATTAATTGCTGTATCGTCATCCGCCCAACCGTAATGTACTGCTGATGGATTTTGAACTTTATCGCTGGAAACGATTATTTTGTTGTCTTTAATTATCGCTTTCGCGGAATGGAAAACTTTGTCTGCACCTGCAATTTCGAAACCTTTCAATTCCTCATTATTTGGCGTTGATAATCCGCTGCCGATGTTATCGAAAGTAAGGATAATTTCGTTTCCTTTTATTGTTTGAGATTTATAAGTTGGTCCGCTGTGAACTTGTTTTTTGCCGTAAAGATTGTTCATGGCAACGGCTGCCAAACGTAAACCAATATCTTGTTTGTTGGTTGGGTGAATGTCTTTGGCATTACCGATATCGGTTGTAACGGCCATTCCGGTGTTTGTTAATTTTAAAGTTTCAGATTGTGCTTCACGAAGTTCTGCCCAACGGCTTCCTTTTTGACTGTTGCCTCCAAATTCATCGAAAGTGGATAATTGAACAAAATAAAAAGGAAAATTTCCTTGTTTGAATTTGGTTCGCCAATCGTTGATCATTAACGGAAATGATTTTTTGTACTCTGCTGCTCTCCAAACATTCGCTTCTCCTTGATACCATAAAGTACCTTGAATAGCATAAGGAACCAGCGGATTTACCATCGCATTGTACAATAATGACGGATAACTGTTTGGCGAAACTTCTATTCTCACTTTTACGACATTGAATTTCCAAAGTCCTTCAAGTGGAAGACTTGAATCTTTAAAATCGATTTTTAAATCTTCTGGATCGCCATAGATTCCGCCGCCGCCACTGTAATCTGTAATTCTTACTGCGATTACGTTTGTTCCTTCTTTAAGAACATTTGCTGGAATTTTGTAAATTCTTTTGGCATCCCAAAGATTATTTGTTCCAATTTGAACGCCATTTATAAATGTTTGGTCTTCGTCATCGACTTTTGCTAAATGTAAAATGGCTTCTTTTTTGGCTTGTTCTGCTGTTAAAACAATGGTTTTTCGCATCCAGACAATTCCGTCGATATTGCCAATTTGCTGGTTTTCCCAAAGTGATGGCACTTTTATTTCAGGCCAGTTTTTGTCTTGGAGATTTGGGTTTTTAAATTGCTCTTCGTTTTCCATTGAAACATCAAAACCTTGCACTTTTTTTAGATTGTCTAAAACCGATTTTTTATACGTTTCAAAAATAGCATTGATATCTACAGTTGGAACATCGGCAATCATGGCTTTAAAATCGGGACTGTTTTCGAAAGCTTCACGGCTCGTCCAAGTTTCTACATTGGTTCCGCCCCAAGAAGTATTGATAATTCCGATTGGAATTTTTAACTCTGAATATAATTTTCTAGCGAAATAATAGCCAACTGCTGTAAAATTGCCTACATTTTCTTTATTGGCAACTTCCCATTTTCCTTGTTTTAAATCGTCTTTTGGAGTTCCGCTTAAATCTTGGGCAACACCAAAATGACGAATCATTGGATAATTAGCATCTGTAATTTCTTTTTCGGAATTCATGGTTTTGAAAACTTGAAATTCCATATTCGATTGTCCGCTGCAAATCCAAACTTCGCCAACCAGAACATTTTTGATCGTAATTTTATTTTTTCCGATGATAATCAATTCGAATGGTCCGCCTGCTTTTTCAGCATTTAAATTTACCATCCATTTTCCGTTTTTATCGGCTGTTGTTTTCTTAATTTGTTTGTTGAAATGAATTTCTACGTTTTCATTTGCATCAGCAAAACCCCAAATCGGAATTTGTTTGTCTCTTTGGAGCACCATTCCGTCAGAGAATATTAAAGGCATTCTGATATTAGCATTAGCTAAAACACTAATTAACAGAAAAATAAATATTATACTCTTTTTCATTTTTTTGATTTAAATATTTTTTGGATCACACAAGTGATATAAGATATTTTAAGTTTTCATTTAGCAATGCGCTTAAATTTACTTATATCACTTATATGGTTTAAACTATTTTTTTTACTTTAATCCGTCTATTAAAGCGTTTAAAGCTTGTGTATCGAAGACGGTATTATTAGTTCTATTCATGATTCCGAAACCGTTGCTTCCTAAGCTTCCTTCGTCCCAATAAAAAGGTAATAATCCGTTTGCTTTTGCTGTTTTGACTACCGTTTTTAGATAATAGGCTCTTGAATTTAAATGTAAAGTCAGAGCGTCTCCTGTTAAAGTTGTTCTTCGGATGGCTCCAAATTCTCCCAATAAAACTGGAATTCCTTTGTCTACAAATTGGGTTTTCATCAATTTGAAATTCTTTTCTAAATCGGCTTCTTCACCCCAGCTTGCATTTCGTTCTGTATCGGTTGTCGAATGGAAACCATTTCCCCAATAATAAAACATTTTGCCCCAAGTTTCGTCTTTGGTTAAACCAGCAAAATTCCAAGGAGAATAATAATGAACTTCGACCATCATTCTTCCTGTTACTTTATCTACTGGCAATGTAGTCATTAATTTGTTTGTTTTTTCGATATCTGTTGTTGGTCCCTGAACTACTAAAACACGTGTCGCATTTTTTCCTCCCGTTGAACGAACAGCATCGATAAAAGTTTGATGATACGAATTTAAAACTGCCATTTGAGTTGCATCTTCAACCGCTGGTTCGTTAGCACTTGCAAAAAGTAAATGTTCGTCGAAACCTCTTAAATGCGTTGCGATTTGTTCCCAGAAAGCTTTTTGTTTCGCGTTATTTTCTACTTTTTTAGCTTCAGTAATATTGTTTTCCAGCCAACCGCCGTCCCAGTGAATGTTTACCACAACGTACATATCATTGTCTACGCAATATTGCACTACTTCTTTCACTCGGTTCAACCAATCTGTTTTGATTTTTGCTGTTGTGGCGTTTTCCAAATTCTGATTCCAAGAACACGGAATTCTGATCGCATTAAATCCGTTTGCTTTTACAGCATCGATTAACGCTTTGGTCACTTTTGGATTTCCCCATGCGGTTTCGCCACCAGTTGCTTCTAAAGTATTTCCGATATTCCAACCTAATTTAATTTTTGTTGCCAATTCAACCGCAGAACTTCCCATTCCAGAGGCATCAGCAGCAATTGGATTAGTGTTGTAACTTGGGTATAAACTTCCTGCTGCCTGTGAAACTGAAATTGCTTCTGAGGCAAGTTCACCTCCACTTAGCGTAATCACTGCATTTCGAAGATCTGTAGTTGTATTTTCTAAAGCCGTAATTTTTACCACTGTTTGTCCCGATGTTCCAGTAGTCTGACTTAATTTTATCCAACTGGCAGAATTACTCAAAGTCCAAGCGACACCATTCGAATTAATTGTTATTTCAATTGTATTTTCTTTGCTTTCAAAATCAATTTTACTTGTAGTAGAAGAAAGTGTTTTTATGGTCGGAGGATTTTCTTCTTTATCTGAACTGCAAGCTGAAACTCCCAAAAAAGCAAAGCATAAAATAAAAGATAAGAGATAATCTTGGATTGTTTTTTTCATTTGGTTTGGTTTAAGTTAAGTGTAAGTTTTTAAAATCAACGCCAGCTTTTATTGGGCTGGCGTTGAGAGTTTGGTTATTTTATAGCAATAACAGATTTATTTAACTGTTACATCAATTTTGAATTTTAAATCTCTAGAAGAGTTTCCTACATTCAAAGTATATTTTCCTGGCTCAACTGTCCATTTTTTAGCAGCAACATCGTAATATGCTAATTCTTTTACAGGAACTTTAATAATTACATTTTCTGAACCGCCAGCTTTAACAGCAACTTTTTTGAAACCTTTTAATTCATGTTTGGCACGAGTTATTTTAGAATCTGATTTTGAAGTGTACAATTGAACAACCTCTTTACCATCAACATTCCCTACATTTTTAACCTCTAAAGAAACTTCAATTACATCTGTTAAAGAATAATCTGTTTTATTAGTTTTTGGATTTCCAAAAGCAAAATTAGTATATGATAACCCGTAACCAAAAGGATAAAGTGGCGCCACATTTTTAGTATCAAACCAACGGTATCCAATCAAAAGTCCTTCAGCATAATTTACGGTTTTATCTCCAGGAAAACTGTTTGTAGCATGTGCAGGAGAATCTTTTAAAGCAGCCGGCATTGTCCAAGGTAATTTTCCTGACGGATTTACTTTTCCTAAAATGACATCTGCTAAAGCATTTCCACCTTCAGATCCATTGAACCAGCTCCACACTAAAGCTGAAGTTTTTTGGCTCACTTCATTAATATCAAATGGTGCTCCAGCAACCATCACTACAATAGTTTTTGGATTAACAGCCAATACTTGTTTGATTAATTCTTCTTGTCCAAATGGCAGGTGTAAATCTCTACGGTCTGAAGCTTCTGTTTCATAATCACGGTTTGAACCCGCAAAAATAATCGCCACATCAGAGTTTTTAGCTGCTTCTACTGCTTCTTTAACTTTTGCTGGATCTAGCTCATCGATTGTAACTGGCCCATTTGCCGTAATATTTCCTAAGTTTCCTCTGTTCTTCTTATCGTAACGCTCTAAATATCCTTCAGCATAATTGATTTTAATTGAAGAAGGTAATCTGTTTTTAAGACCTTCAAGAGGCGTAACTTCTCTTTTTGTTTTTACTCCAGCTCCAAATCCGCCAAGAGCATTTTTCTTTGTCGCATTGTTTCCAATAACAGCAATAGATTTAACTCCGTCTAATTTTAATGGCAATGCATTGTTTTCGTTTTTCAACAATACGATTGCTTCAGCAGCAATTTTGTATGCGTCTTGATAATGCGCTTCGGTTGCGATGCTTCCTTTAGCACGCTCGCCTCCGCCCATTGCTTTTACTTGGAATAAAACTCTTAAAATACGTTTTACATGAAGATCAATTTCTTTCTCAGAAACTTCTCCAGATTTAACTGCAGCGATTAATTTATCTGCCAAGAAAAATTCATTGAAAGGTTTTGGTGTTCCCATTTCAATATCTAAACCACTTTTCAAAGATTTTGCTGTAGAATGCACCGCAGCCCAGTCAGAAACTACTACACCTTTGAATCCCCATTCGTCACGAAGGATTTTATTCAGCATATAATCGTTCTCACATAAATATTCTCCTCTGAATTTATTGTAAGCTCCCATGATACTATACGCTTTTGCTTCTTTTACCGAAGCTTCAAAAGCTGGAAGATAAATTTCGCGAAGTGTACGCTCGTCAATTTGTACGTCAACAAAATCACGATTAGTTTCTTGATTGTTAGCTGCGTAATGTTTTACGCAAGCCATTACATCTTTTTCCTGTAAACCAACAATCAAAGGCACGGCGATTTTTTTATTCAAAAACGGATCTTCAGACATGTATTCGTAGGTTCTTCCTCCAAGCGGCGTTCTTACCATATTGATCGCTGGCGAAAGCAACATATCTTTGTCTCTTGCACGTAATTCTTCTCCTAAACTGGTTCCAAAAGTATGTGCCATTTCTGCGTTCCAAGTTGCAGCCAATGCACCGCCCGCAGGATAATAAGTTGCAAAATCATTTGTCCATCCCGCAGGAGCCCAATTGTCTCTTGAGATTTCTTCACGAACTCCCAACGGACCATCAGCCATTTTTAATTCTGGAATTCCTAAACGTTTTACGCCTGCGTTTGCAAACATACTGTTTCCGTGAAGCATTCCTATTTTTTCTTCTAATGTCATTTGCGAAATCAGTTTGTCGATTTCGGCATCATGATCTGTACTTATTTCTTTTCCAACGTATTCTTCGGTTTGTGCCGAATTTGAAGCTAACGTCTGTGCATCATTTTTACAAGAAGTAAAAAATGCAAAAACCAAAGCTGATGAAAGGAATATCATTTTGTTTTTCATAGATAGTTAGGTGTTTTGATTTAAAGATTATGAGCCTCACAAATTATCTCTAAATACCGTTAATATTATATGTTTGTGGTTTTTAGTTTATTGTTTTATCAAATTGAGAAAAACAACATCATTTTCATTGATTTTAAATTCCTTGCTAAAAGTTCCTTTTCCGTCAATTGTGATTTTTTCTGTCGCAATCGGCGCTCCGTTGTTTTTCTCTTTTAAAGAATTAACTTGCTCACGTGTTAGCTGACTTGGTTTATTCATTGCTAAATAATCCGCGTAAGCGTCATTTACTTTATAGCCGACTTTGTAAATTTCTAAAAGATATTTTCCTTTCTGCATTCCGTCAATTTCCACTTTTACTTTTCCTTTTTCTTTTGATGGAAGATCTTTTATGTAATAGGTTTGATTCAGTTCTTTATCTCCCGGATGTGTATTGGTAAAATCCCACAATAAAACCTGAACATCTCCTTTTGCATTTTTAGATGTCCAAGAAGCTTTATCTGAATTTTGAAGTTCTGTTTCTCCTAATTTATTCATTAAATAATAAGAGAAATAGGCTGGTTTTTTAATTCCCTGCGTGTTCAATAATCCGAAACCACCATGAAATGGCGTAAATCTTGGGCCAGCTTCTTCAAAGATATCAGTAAAAACCCAATACGACATCGAGTTTGCGGCATTGCCAACTTGTTTTATTTTCTGCAAAATATAAGCTGCTGAATGATAACTGTCGTGAATTGGATCTGCTGGTGTATAAGACGTGCTCCATTCTGTATAATGCAATTCCAGATTTGGTTTAGCCGAATTAGTAATCAATTTTCTAGAATTGATAATTTCACCACTTACACTCCATTCATCCTGATTCAAAATAGTTCCCGAAGTTCCAAATTCGTCCAGATAACCATGTTTTACTCCATAAGTATGTGTCGAAACAAAATCGATTGGAACATTATTCTTCGCACAAAAATCAATAGTTTCTGAAACCCAAGCCGAACCTGCCGTTGCCGGTCCGCCGACTTTGTAAGCTGGATTTACTGCTTTTACACCGCGAGCTGCATAATCGTATAATTTATAATATTCTTCTTGTGTGCTGCTCCAAAATCCAGGTGAAAGATTCGGTTCGTTCCAAACTTCAAAATACCAAGTTTTTACTTCTTCGTCTCCGTAACGTTCTTTAAAATGCTGGGTTAAATTTCGAACTAAATCTTCCCATTTTTTATAATCTTTTGGAGGTGTTACGTTCCCTTTCCACCAAAAAATAGTTTCTTTTCCACTTGCCAAAGCATTCGGCATAAAACCTAATTCTACAAATGGTTTCATTTTCAGACTTACAATAAAATCGAATAAAACATCTACATATTGGTAATTGTATTCTGGATTTCCTTTTTCGTCTTCACGATAAACGGCCATATCATCTGTCAATAAACCATGAAAACGAATGTATTTAAAATCGCATTCTTTTTTAACCAATGCCAATTGCTGCTGCCAATCTGCACGAAGACCTTCGTTTGCTCTTCCGGCTCCGATGCATTCTTTAAACATGGTGTTTATTTTTCCTGCTTCTTTTTTATAATCAACTTTTATTGTTCGGTTTTGTGCCACCAAATGGACTGAACTAAATAAAACTGCTGCTATTAAAAGTTTTTTCATTTGAAAATGGTTTTGTTTATTTTTTTTGCCACAGATTAAAAGGATTCTAAAGGATTTTTTTTTTCACAGATTTAGCAAATCATACGGATTTAAATCTTTTTAATCATTTTAATCTGTGGCTAAATATTTTATTTTCTAATTATATGTTAGACGCACTGCGGTGTGTCTCTACAGATTACGTTGTGTATAATCGTTGTGTTGAGTAAACCTGACAGGTTTTAAAAACCTATCGGGTTTAACACCTAACGTCTAACATTTAACTTCTAACCTTTATTACAATTTTTTAAATCTCACTGCTCCACCGCCAGCTCCTCCTAATTTCAATTGTAATTTGTCTGAAGCTTTTACTGTTTTCTTAGAAATTGCAACTGCTTCTGGATTATGTGCTTGATCTGTTCCTTCAGCATCAACATAAATCTGTGCTTCATAAGTCGCATTTGGATCTAAGAATGATAATGAAACCTCAACATTTCTAGGTTTTTCATTTGTTAAAGCTCCTAAATACCAATCTGCGCTATTTCTGTCTTTTCTTGCTGTTGTAATGTATTCACCGATTTTTCCTTCTAAGATTTTAGTGTCTTCCCAATCAGTCGGAACATCTTTTAAGAATTGTAAAGCTGGTTTTCCTTCGTAATTTTCTGGAAGATCGGCTAACATCTGGATTGGAGAATAAATCGTAACATATAATGCCAATTGCTGTCCAACTGTTCCTTGAATTCTTTTCCCTGGATAACCTTGTTTTACCTCAACATCAAAAATTCCAGGCGTAAAATCCATTGGACCAGAAAGTAATCTTGTAAACGGAATAATAGTCAAGTGATTTGGCGGATTTCCTTCGCTCCAAGCGTTGTATTCTTGTCCACGCGCCGCTTCTCTCGAAACCATGTTTGGAAAAGTTCTTCTTTCTCCTGTATCTTTAATTGATTCGTGATATAAAACTGCTAAATCATATTGTGCCGCTTTTTCCAAAATATATCTGAAATAGTTCACTCCAAACTGCCCGAAGTGCATTTGTTTCATATTCAATTTAGAACCTACGTGACCGATTTTTACGGTATGAATTCCTAATTTTTTGTATAAAGCAAAACCTTCGTCAACTTCTTTTAAATAGTTAATTAGGTTTGAACCTGTTTCGTGGTATCCGATTAATTCGATATTCTTTTTCTTTCCGTACTCAACCACTTTTTCTAAATCGAAATTGTCAGCACTTTTTGTAAAGCTGAACATGTGCATGCGGTTTTCATACCAAGCTGGCGTCCAACCTTTGTTCCAGCCTTCAATCAATAAATGGTTGAAACCTTCTTTTGCTGTAAAATCAATATATTCTTCGGCATGTTTGGTTGTTGCACCTTGTTTGTCGCTTTCCCAGAAAGTATATTTTCCGATGTGCATTCCCCACCAAATTCCTAAGTATTTATAAGGTTTGAAATAGTTATTGGTATTTTTTAATTTGTTTGGTTCGTTTAAATTTAAAACCAAATAAGAAGTAATCAATTCTCCTGCATTTTCTCCAATCTGAATCGTTCTCCAAGAAGAAGTAAATGAATCTTTTACTCGAACTTTTACACCATCTGCCCACGGCACAAGATCAGATTTTAACTCTGTTCCTTTTGTGTTTACCAAAGTCATACTTGCAAAATCGATCAGATTTGCTTCGTGGAAACTTAACGCTAATCCGCTTTTGCTTTCGATTGTTAATGGAGTTAAAACAGTATCTAATGTACTTACCGGAGCATCTTTGAATAAATATTCGTCACGGTCTGGTCGGTTTGCAGGAATCCACCATGCTTTTCCATCTTCTTTTAAGTTAAAAGTCGTTTTTTCATCCATGATGAAAATACTGTCTTTTACATTTTGTTTTGGATAAACGTATCTAAAAGCTACTCCATCGTCAAAAGCACGAAACTGAATCTGTAATTTTCTTTTGTTTCCTGTTTTTTGCTGTAAATCAACTACCAACTGATTGTAGTGATTTCTAATGTTTTTCTTTTCTCCCCAAACTTGTTCCCACGTTTCGTCAAACGTAGAAGTTTTTGCTCCTTTTATTTCAAAATTGGTACTTAAATCTTCATTTCCTTTCAATACGAATCCCATGTCAGATGGAGTAATTACTTCTGTCTTTCCGTGAGAAACTGCGTATTTTGGAGCATTTTTTACCAGCTCAAATTTGATTTTATTTTGTCCGTTTGGCGATGCCAGTTCGTAAGCGTTTTTTGTTTTTTGACTGTAGCCAACTGCTATTGAAAACAATACGGCTGGGAGAATTAGATAGTTTTTCATGTTTTTTGGTATTATGTTTTTTGCCACAGATTTAAAGGATTCAAAAGGTTTTCTCCTCATGATTGTTTCACGCAGATTCTGCAGATTTTTTTTTAATCTTTTTAATCCTTTAAATCTGTGGCTATATTTTTTTTTCGCCACGAATTACACCAATTATCACAAATTCAATTCGTGGAAATTCGTGCAATTAGTGGCTAACTTTTTATTTTGCCCACTCGGTTTTAAAAGTGGTTTTTCCGTTTAATGGATTTGCGACTACATCGAAATTACTTCCGCTTTTGTTCACTTTTATTTCTTGAACAGCATCGCCTTCTGGTAAAAATACTTTGGCTGTTGCCGAAGTGGTTTTATCGCTTGCAAATACTTTTAATGTCAGTTTGCTCCAATCCATATCTTTTGTAGACTGCGCTAAACCGATGTGTGGAATTGCAGTTCCGTCTTTTACCAAAACTACAATTGGCACTTCGCCCGCTTTGATTTTATGCCACCCAGATTGGTACACTTTTTTAGTTTGATAATCGATCCAAGTTCCTTCTGGAAGGTAAACGTCTCTTTCTTCAACCTCTTCAAAAAGTGGTGCCACCAACATACTTGATCCAAACAAATATTCATTGTCAACTAACCAAGCTCCCGGATCGTTTGGATATTCCACAAATAACGCACGCATCATTGGTAATCCTTTTTGAGAACTTTCTTTTGCCTGAGCGTAGATATATGGCATTAATTCGTAACGCATATTATCTGCTTTTCTAAATCCTTCTAAGAATTCTTTGCTGTACAACCAAGGTTCGCGAGGCGGTTCTCCGTGGCTTCTTACGTGCGAAGTAAACATTCCGAATGGTGTCCATCTTCTGTAAATATTCTCAGGAGATTTTGTTGCGAAACCTCCGACGTCATGACTCCAAAAGCTGAATCCACTAAGACCTAATGAAAGTCCGCCGCGTAATTCTGCCGACATTGCGCCGTTTGTAGTTTCAGAATCTCCTCCCCAATGTAACGGATAACGCTGAGATCCTGCCCAAGTACTTCTTGCCCAGATTAAAGTATATCCTTTTTCTTTCTGAGTAATTTCTGCAACAGCTTTATTGTAACGTAACGGATATAAATTGTGCTCGTAGAAACCTGTTCTTCCCGAATGATAAATTCCGTCTGGCGGAGCAGCTTCTCCAAAATCTACTTTGAAAACTGCAACGCCTTCGTCAAACAACTTTTTCAATTTTCCTTGGTACCAAGAAATCGTTTCTGGATTTGAGAAATCTAAAACTGCATCTTCATAAGGAAGATTTCCTTTTCTGTCTCTTACGGCTAAGTTTTTATCCATAATCTCAGGGAACAAAGTGTTCTTTGGCGTGAAATATGGTAATTGCCAAAGACAAACCTGAAAACCGTCTTTCTTCAAATCAGCCATCATTTTTGTAGCGTCTGGGAAACGAGATTTGGCAAACTCATAATTGTTTCTCCAATCTACATCAAACCAGCCAGTATCAAAGTGAATAACGTCAGTTGGGATTTTATATTTACGTAAATCCCTTGCAACATCTCTTCCTTCTTTTTCTGAGAAATAGGTAATACGGCTCATCCAAAAACCAAATGACCAAAGTGGCGGCATAGCAGCTTTTCCAGTCAAATTAGTGTATTGGTCTAAAATATCTTTTGGTTCTCCAATGAAGAAAAATAAATCGGCTTCGTCATCTCCAATATACATTTCGTTTGCACTTGAAAAATACTTTCCGAAGTCAACGGTAATCGGAGTTGAATGATGCATGAAAACTCCATAACCACGGCTGCTCATGTAAAACGGAATCGGTTTGTACATGGTTTCATTTTGGATTCCGTTTGCATCATCCGTCCATAAAACTACTTTTGAACCGCGTTTGTTGAATTGTGTGAATGATTCTCCGCAACCAAATATTTTTTCGTCTGGTTCTAAACTGAACGCAGCGCCCATACTTCTTGAGTAATCGCTATTTCTACGAACATAAGAAAACGGAAGTGTTGGCGTATAGGTATTTTTAAAATCAGTATCGTGAAGCGTGCTTGTTAGCAGTTTTCCTTTTTCATCGTAGATTTTCACGTGCCAAGGTTTTGTCAAAATCTCCACTTTTCCGTGTTTACTGGTGTAACTATGGCCTCCTTCGATTTTAGCATATTTCCATAATTCTGGATGATTTGGCGCAACGCCATCAACCAGCATCAAAGATTCTTTTTGTGGATGAAATTGTGGTCCAGAAGTCGTTTTGATACGAACTGTTCTATCTGAAACAAACTGAATTTCGAAAGGCAGAACAGGAGATTCTGCGTATTCTGTTGTTGGGAATTCGTTTGCTTTTTCTACATCTGGCTTCATCATCATGTTGTTGAAAGCCTGACGTGTTTTATAATTGTATCTTAAATATTTGATGGTTCCTTTTCCCGTTGCAAGATCAAAAGAAGCCAGTTCGTCTGCAAAGTAAAACGTATTCAGATAGTTCTGAAAATCTTTACTGATATCGATTGGCACATTTAGTACATCTGCGTTTTGAATTTGAGCTGAGGCTTTTGGCACAGCTAGAAATCCCAAAACAAAAGCAGAAACTAATGCGGTTAATTGTGAGTTTTTCATGGGTTAGTTTTTATTTTTTTGCCACAGATTAAAAGGATTCGAAAGGATTTTTTTCTTTTCTCTCGCAGATTTAGCAGATCATGCGGATTTAAATTTTTTTAATCCTTTTAATCTGTGGCTATATTTAAAATTTCAAAAATTATTCTGTTGTAATTACAATTGTGGATTGTTTTAATCCGTTTGCTTTTGCAGTTAATTCCAATCTTCCCGATTTATCTCCAGATTGAACAATCACCAAACATTTTCCAGCCAAAGCGGTATGTTTTGTTCCTTTGTACGGTTCGTGACTTACTGGATCTCCGCTGCAAACGCCTACTATTTTTCCGTTTCCTTTTAAAGAGAAGTTGATTTCATTATTAGCATTTGGAGCTATCGTTCCATTAGCATCTAAAATATCAGCTGTAATAAATGACAAATCATTTTTATCTGCTTTAATGGTATTTCTGTCTGCTGTCAATTTTAATTGAGAAGGATTTCCAGCGGTTTTAATTTCTTTTTCTAAAACTACTTTTCCGTCTTTACGAGAAACTGCTTTTAAAGTTCCTGCTTCAAAAGGAATTCTCCACATTACGTGTAAATCGTCTCCTTTTTTACTTCTTTTTCCAACTGATTTTCCGTTTACGAAAAGTTCTACCTCATCGGCTTTATTGTAGTATGCCCAAACATCAACTGTTTGTCCTGCTTTCCAGTTCCAATGTGGGAAAATATGAAGAACGGTTTTGTCTGTCCACTCACTTTGGTACATATAATACACGTCTTTCGGGAAACCAGCTAAATCTACAATTCCGAAATATGAACTTACTGACGGCCATTCGTAAGGCGTTGGTTCTCCGATATAATCAAAACCTGTCCAAACATACATTCCGGCTAAGAAATCATGTTTTTTAATGATTTTCCAAGTGGCTTCGTGCGTTGAGCCCCACGGAGTTTGTACTTGATCGTAAGCCGAAACGGTATTTCCTGGATTTCCTTCTGTGAATTTAAGATCCCATCTTACTGGCCATTTTTTGATAGTGTCTGAAACAGCGTCATAATAACCTCTTGTCTGCAAACCTGAAGTAGTTTCCGTCGCGATAAAAGGTGTTTTTGGGAAGTTCTTTAAATGATGTTCGAATGTTTGATGTGCGTAATTGTATCCAATTAAATCTAAAACTCCAGATCCAGCAAGCGGATTAATCGAGACATCTTTTTTCTCAAATTGTAAAGTTACCGCATCAATATTCATATTTACAGGCGGATTCATTCCAGCTGTAAGCGGACGTGTTTTATCGTATTTACGAGTAATTGCTGCCAATTCTTTGGCAATTTCAACACCTGTTTCGCTCCATTGTTCTGGAATTTCGTTTCCGATGCTCCACATAAAAATGCTCGCATGATTTCGGTCGCGTAACAACTGATCAATTAAATCTTGTTTGTGCCATTTATCCCAATCATTTGCATAATCATATTTGGTTTTGTTTTGTTTCCACATATCGAAAGCTTCATCCATAACAATGAAACCCATCTTGTCGCAAAGATCTAAAAGTTCAGGTGCAGGCGGATTATGAGAAGTTCTGATTCCGTTTACACCCATTTCTTTCAAAATCTCTAACTGACGTTCGATGGCGCGAGTATTAATTGCAGAACCTAACGGACCTAAATCGTGGTGCATACAAACCCCTTTTATTTTGACTTGTTTTCCATTCAGAATAAAACCTTTGTTCAAGTCGAATTTGAAATCTCTGATTCCAAAAGTGGTTTTGTATTGGTCAATGATTGTATCGTCAAGCGAAATTTCTGTAACTGCCGTATACAATTCAGGGTTTTCATCTGACCATAATGCCGGATTTTCAACCTCAGCCGATTGGTTTAAAGTTTGATTTCCATTTGCATTGATTGTTATATCTTGAGTAACTGATGTTACTTTTTTATCTTCTTTAAAAATAGTTGTCGTTACTGTTGCTTTTTTACCTTCTGCATATTGATTTTTAATTGTAGTTTCAATACTTACCGAAGCTTTTTCAGCCATAACTTTTGGAGTTGTAATATACGTTCCCCATTTTCCAACGTGAAGTTTATCTGTTGTTTCGATCCAGACATTTCTAAAAATTCCTGAACCTGAATACCAACGTGAATTAGGTTGTTTAGAATTGTCAACTTTAACAATTATTTCGTTGTTTTTGTCTCCGTAATTTAAGTATGGAGTAATTTCATATTGAAAACCAATATATCCGTTTGGACGTTTTCCTAAATAATGTCCGTTTATCCAAACTTCGCTGTTTCTATAAACGCCATCAAAAGTGATTGAAGTAACTTTTGTACTGTCTTCTGCAGCTACTTTAAATGTTTTTTTGTACCAGCCTAAACCTCCATTAAGAGATCCTCCGCCATAACCGCCGGGACTTTTTTCGTCAAATTTTCCTTCGATGCTCCAATCATGAGGAACGTCTAAAGTTCTCCATTTTGTCGAAGTCCCAATAGTGTCTTTATCAATAATGCTATCATTAAGATGAAAACTCCAGTCTTCATTAAAAGAAACTTTTCGGTTTACAAATGCATCTTCTTTTTTAGTGCAGGAATTCAGAAAAAAAACTCCAGCTGCAACCGCCCATAAACTTATATTTTTTATGTTTTTTCTAATATGCATAGGTACTTTTATTTTTTTTGGAATTTGAAGATAGAAATAAAAAACGGTTTCATTTATTTCCTCATAAAATAATTTAAGTCTCAGTCTTAAAGAACATTACAAAATGCTTTTAGGACTGAGACTTCAAAACTAACTAACTTACGATTTCGGCTTGTAGTGGAATACAATTAGACAAACTCCTTCACCAGTTCTGCTCTGATCACGCACTACTGCTAATCTTAAAGATGTCGCCGTTAGCTCAACCACTTTTACGCTAATCCAGTTGCTGCAGTCTCCATAATAGTCTCCACCGTAAAGCATTTGTACTCCACCGTTAAAAACCAATTTATTATTTGCAATATCAAATGAATAGGTTCCTTTTTTTGTAGTTTGATTGTTGTTTGCAATCGCTGTCTGAGTAACCGATGTATTGTAATTTCCATTTAAATCAAAATACATTTGCCCCCAATCTTTATTAGCCATTACCCAAGAGTTGCTTGCGTAATCTGGCAACCAGCTCCAGTTATCACCAGATGTAGCTGGATAATCTAAACCTGCCCATCCAACAGGATCTGTAAAATCTAAAACCCAAGTTTTTCCGTCAACACCATTTGTCAGCATTTGCCATTTTGGATCTCTAAAATAAGTTTCGTCATTTTCGGCAATATTAACCACAACCGGAGCAGCTTCTACAGAACCTCCTCTTGTGTAAGCAGTGTAATAAATAGTATATTTTCCTGCAAAAGGCAGAACTACTTGATCGCTGCTTTTGTTAGAATGTCCTAATTCATTTCCTGCTGCATCTACATATTTCCAAAATGGAATAACAGTCGGATCGTCACTTTTAAAATTTACAAGATTTTTGTTTGTAGCATCTTGCGTTATAGAAAACTTAAGTGTTTCTGGTGTCAAAGTAACTGCTGGAAGGCTTTCGCGATCCTCAGTTGCCTCACAAGAAAATAACAGCGAACCAATTGTAACAGCTGCTATTAAAATATATAATATACGTTTCATAGTCATTTTGTTTTGAATTAATTCCAACCTGGATTTTGAGTTATTGTACCATTTGAAAGAATGATCTGCGATTGAGGCAATGGGAACCAGCCTTGAGTTTCTGTTCTAAAAGTAACTGCAAACTGAGAACCTCCAGTAGTGTTATCAATAGCTGCTTTCATTGCAGGCATTCCTTGTCTGATTAAGTCAAAATAACGAAGTCCTTCAAGGGCCAATTCTAACTGACGCTCTTTCATGATGTTTTCTATACTAGCTGTTTTTCTGTGAGTTGTATTTTTAAACGCACGGTCACGCACTCTATCAAAATCTGCTTGTGCTAAAGCTGGGTTAGACTGTAAATTCAATTCAGCAGCCATTAACAATACATCTGAAAAACGAATAATAGCATAATCTTGGTAGTTGTCAATTTGGAAGTTTCCTCCGTTTGCTTCTACAACAGCTGTTCCTGCCGCATTTGTAATTGGACAATATTTTTTCCAAGAATATCCAGTGTACTGACGCTGTTCTCTAGCTTGCGGATCAAAATTCAAAGGCTGTCCATTATATGTTTCATTAGCATAATCAATAAATGAAGCTGCTTTTCTAGTGTCACCTGCTTCGTAAGAATCTACCAATTTAGGATTAACCGTAGCTCCTCCCCATCCTGTTGCATATTTTCCGATTGAACCTCCACGCGGCGCAATGTTTACCTGAAAACGGTTTCCTTCATGAAGATCCCAGTTTCCTTTTCCTGAACCGTTAAAACGAACAGCCCAAACCATTTCTGTATTATCTTCTCCAGCAAAGTTTTCGAAAGAAGCTGCCAACCAAAGATTAGCAAAATCAGCAACTAAACCATGTCCGCTGTTATTAACTGCATCGTTAATATAAGCTGTAGCTTCTGCTTTAGAAACTACTCCAGCTAAATCTGCTTTGCCATATGTTCCCGTATAAAATAAGAATGTTCTAGCCAAATAAGCTTCTGCAGCCCATTTTGTAATACGACCATAATTAGCATTTCCTGCTTGTGAATAGTTTTCTGGACCTAAATTATCAGCAGCAAATTTTAAATCGCTTGCAATTAAAGCGTAAGTAACTTCTGGAGCTTGTCTTGGCAATTCGAACTCACTTGTTGTAACTGTATGATCAAGAGGAATAATATCTCCAAACATTTTAGCAGCTGTAAAATGAAAATGTGCTCTTAAGAAACGTGCTTCAGCTTCGTAACGAGTTTTCAAAGCAGTATCAGAACCCCAGTTTACTTTACCGATATTTTCTAATAAAATATTAGCTCTGTAAATTCCTAAATAAGCATTAGCCCAAACATCTTTGTTCATGTCTTTGTCTGAAACATACAAGAAACGATCCCATTCGATATCGGTTTGAGCATCAGCGATACCATAACCTCCAAAACAATTGTCAGAAGCTTGTTCGCTAATTAATAAAGGTCCGCCGTAAGCCTCACGCTGTAAAACATCGTAAACAGCTATAAGTCCTTCAAAAGCATCAGAAGGTGTTTTATAAAAATTTTCGGTTACCTTATCTGTATATGGTTCGTTTTCCAAAAAATCTTCCGAACAAGCACCTAAAATAAGTAAGCTTGAAAGTGCAAATAATTTTATATATCTTTTCATGATTTTCAAATTTTAAAAGTTAACATTCAGACCCATCAAATAGGTTCTTGGCTGAGGATAATATCCAACATCTATCCCTTTAGCCCAAGACTGATTTACGTTTCCGAAACCAATTTCTGGATCCATTCCTTTGTACTTTGTGAATGTATAAAGGTTATTTCCTGCAACATATAATCTGAATTTACTGAAGAAACTCAGTTTTGTTGTAAGCTTTGTTAAATCACATCCGATTGTAGCATTTTTAATTCTGAAGAAATCTGAATCCTGAATATATAAATCTGAGAATTTAGTATAGTTCCCGTTTGCATCAGTTCCGTAAGTTACTCTTGGAATTCTGTTAGAAGTTCCTTCGGTTGTCCATCTTCCTAACACATCTGTAGTGTTGTTTGTGTAAGCACGTGTATAATCGTGAACTCCAAAAACGTTTTGTCCTCCAGCAATACCGTAAGTATTAATAGAAAAATCAAAAGCTTTGTATGATAATTCTAAATTAACACCGTAGTTAATATCTGGATTTGGGTCACCAATTTGAGTTTTATCGTTTGCATCGATTTTTCCGTCATTATTTAAATCTACGAAACGAACATCTCCTGGCTGTGCATTTGGCTGAACACCTGCTGCAACTTCAGTAGCATTTTGGAAAATTCCGTCAGTTTTTAATCCGTAGAAATACCCCATTGGTTTTCCAACCTCAACACGGTTCATCTCGTCTAAACCTTGGAACAATACGTTTGATTCTCCATGAATGATTCCTTCATTGTTAGCAATTTTCAACACCTCGTTTTGGTTACGAGAAAGGTTTGCATTGATTGCAAAATTCCAATCTTTTCCAAAACGTGTACGGTAAGATAAACCAATTTCAAAACCTTTGTTGCTTACGTCACCACCATTAATGTAAGGTGCAGTTGCCCCAGCATAAGTTGGGATAGATGCCAATACTAACCAATCTTTTGTTTTCTTGTCATAGTAATCAAAAGTTAAAGTAAAGTTGGTAAACAATGTAGCATCAAAACCTAAGTCTAACTGCTCAGAAGTTTCCCATTTTAAGTTACGGTTTGCTAATTGGTCAGGGCTTGAACCTACTAAAAGAGTTTCGTCACCAGTTCCGAAATGATATGTTTTATCTGTAGAATTTACAGTTGACATATAAGCAAATCTTCTAGCAAACTGGTCGTTTCCATTTTGTCCCCAGCTCGCTCTTAATTTGAAAGTATTTAAAACTTTATTTTCTTTAAAGAAAGCTTCTTTATCTAAATTCCATCCTGCAGAGAACGATGGAAAAATAGCGTATTTATTATCTGGACCAAATTCTGATGAGCCGTCACGACGAACTGTTGCAGAGAATAAATATTTATTGTTGTAATCGTACAATAAACGTCCGAAGTAAGATTGAATAGAATAATCTTTACGATTTCCTTTTACCACATTTGATGTCGGATCTTTTGCATTATCTAAATAAGCATGTTCGAAATCATCAAAAATCAAGTTTCTTCCTTGACCTTCCATATAATCTGCTGTATTCTTTTTTGCAGAAGTACCCACTAATACATCAAAATTATGAGCATCGGCAATATTGAATTTGTATTGAAGTGTATTCTCAAAAATCCATCCTAAAGATTTTGTAGCACTTTGCGTTACGCTAGAAACAGTATTATTATCATTTGAAGAAAGAGAATAAACTGGTCTGAAAGAACGGTAATTGCTATCTGTCATATCAACACCATAACTTGTTCTGAAAGTAAAGTTTTTTGCAAATTTCAATTCAGCAAAAATATTACCTACATAACGATTTGTTTTAGTCTGATTGAAGTTGTTGTAGTATAAAGATCCAACTGGATTGCTGATATCCTGAGAAATAATAGAATGAGCAAAATCTCCATTTTCATCATATGCTTGATCAATTGGAGCAGCATTTAAGAAACTTCTAATTGCATTGCTGTAAATACCATCATCTGCAACACCACTAGATTTAATATTTGACAAAGTGAAGTTTTCACCAATTTTCAAATATCCTTTAATTACTTCAGAAGTAGAGTTTACTGTAAAAGTAACACGATCATATTGAGATTGATTTGTAGATCCGCCAATCATACCTTCTTGTCCGTAGTAAGATAAACCAGTTGCAATGGTAGATTTTTCGTCACCACCCGTAATCAAAAGAGAATGATTTTGTTTCATTGCACCTTCGTTAAACAAATCTTTTTGCCAGTCATGATCAGGAAATGAAGCAATTTGCTCTTTTGTGTATAAGGGAGCATATCCAGAATTTACACGAGCTTCGTTCATGATTGTTGTATATTCCTGTGTATTCATTAAATCCAGTTTTTTAGCAATCTGCTGAAAACCTGTGTAAGAACTGAAAGACACATTCATTTTACCATCTTTTCCTTTTTTTGTTGTAACCAAGATAACTCCGTTTGCTGCTCTTGCTCCGTAGATAGATGCTGCAGAAGCATCTTTTAAAACGTCAACCCTTTCAATAACAGATGGATCAAGATATCCAATTCCGTTATCTACCACTACACCATCAACCACATAAAGAGGATCACTGTTTCCTGCTGTACCCGCTCCACGAATATTTACCACCATATTCGCTCCCGGCTGACCAGAAGATGAAGTTACAGAAACCCCAGAAGCTTGACCTTGTAAAGCATTTACAACATCAAGACTCGCAACCTGCTGGATGTCTTTTCCAGACACCAAAGAAGTTGCCGCAGTATTTACTTTCTTCTTTTGAGTACCGTAACCGATTACTACAATTTCTTTAAGTTCTGCAGTTTCTGGATTTAAAACTACATTCACCGTTTTTTGAGCACCAACAGTAATATTTTGTGTTTTGAATCCTACGAAAGTGATCACTAAAACATCTCCCGTTTTAGCCTCCACTTTATATTTTCCATCAAAATCGGTAACAGTACTCGATTTTGTTCCCTGTACTTGTACAGTTGCTCCTGGAACTCCAAATCCGTCTTCGGAAGAGGTAATTGTCCCACTTACAGTTTTGGATTCTTGAGCAAATCCAAACTGCATCATAAATACGCTAAGCAGCACCGCCATAAAATATGGAAGCTTTGTTGTTTTAATACAATTTTTGCTTTTCATAATAAGAATTGATTAAGTTTAAGTTATAGTTAGTGTTTTTTACCCTAAGAGAAATCCGGAAAATTTCCCAAGCAGGTCATGCCAAAAATGAGGGCCTGAATCTCATTTCCAACATTTAGTACTTGCAGACTATAAACAACTTCAAAATCAATTCTTCCTGCAAAATTTGATGATGGTAATCTCATCAAAAAGCTATTTAAATCAATTTTTATAAAAAACATTTGTGGTAAGTTTAAGTTAAGTGTAAGTTTGTTCTTTTTTTACTTATAGTCAGTTTGAATTTATCTTATGGTAAATTTGACTACAAGTGTAAAACAAATTTTCTATATTAACAAAATATTAGGGTTATTTTTTTTCGATTCTGATTAATCCTAATTCATTTTTATTAATGTTGTAAAATCTTAATCAGAATTGAAATAAAAAATATTGAAAAATCAACGTTTTATAAAATTGACAATCAGCCATTTAAGGATTACTTTAAAAAAGATCCTTTTTTAGCACATTTTTAAATAGCTGATTATCAAAAATTTGTTTCGTTAAAAAAAATATAAGGCCTTCAAAAAGGTTAATAATGATTTTATTTATTTAATTTGTCAAAATTTATCTCATATATGGTTGAAAATGTAGACGACAAAACTGCTCAAAAAAATGAAAACAGTGCGATGAATGCCATCACGATTGACTGTGTTATTTTTGGTTTTGACAAAGGCAGTCTTGAAGTACTTTTGGTACAACACGCCGAAGGTATCAGCAAAGGAAAATGGGGACTTCCGGGTGGATGGATTTATAAAAAAGAAAGCACAGACAATGCCGCTCATCGTTTATTGAATGAGCTTACAGGTCTTGATAATATTTATCTGGAACAACTGAAAGCATTCGGAGATCCAGATCGTTTTCCGCTTCGACGCGTTATCACAATCGGATATTATGCGCTTGTAAAAAGAGAAGATTATAATATTAAAGCAGGTTTTACAGCTTCGGATGCGCAATGGTATAAAATCAATGAAATTCCAGATTTGATTTACGATCATAATGAAATTTTAGATTACAGTATAAAACATCTAAGAAATAAAGTTCGCCAGACTCCAATTGGTTTTAATTTACTGCCAGAAAAATTTACACTATTACAATTAATGCATTTGTATGGAGAAATTTTAGGAATCGAAATGGACAAACCTAACTTTAGAAGAAAAATTCTTCACATGAAACTTTTGGTCGCATTAGACGAAAAACAACAAGATGTATCACATAGAGCGGCTCAATTGTACAAGTTTGATCCAGAAATCTATGAAAAACTGACTGAAAAAGGATTCAATTTTGAGTTCTAATTTTCAATACAAATTACTAACACGACAACAATAAATTGACTGAAATAACTAATAACCACCACAAACCAGCCGTAGACGGAATCACAATTGACTGCGTTTTCTTCGGGTTTAACAAAGAGAGTCTTGAAGTTCTCTTGGTTCAGCACGCTCAAGGAGAAAGTAAAGGCAAATGGGGTTTACTTGGCGGATGGCTTCAAATAGATGAAAGTGCTGATAATGCCGCACAGCGCATTTTACAAGAACTTACAGGTCTTGAAGATATTTATCTAGAACAGCTGAAGGCATTTACAAATCCGCAACGTGTTCTGGAAAGACGTGTTGTGACGATTGGTTACTATACTTTAGTCAACAGAGAAGACTATAATATTAAAGCCAGTTTAAGGGTTATTGAAGCAAAATGGTACAAAATCAAAGATGTTCCTGAGCTGATTTTTGATCACAATGAAATTCTTGATTTCAGTTTAGCACAACTAAGAAACCGTGTTCGTCAGGCACCAATTGGATTTAATCTTCTTCCTGAAAAATTTACTTTATTGCAATTAATGCATCTGTATGAAGAAATTTTAGGAATCGAATTGGATAAATCTAATTTTAGAAGAAAAGTGCTTCACATGAAACTGCTTACCGCATTGGATGAAAAGCAAAAAGATGTCTCGCATAGAGCAGCAAAACTTTACAAATTTGACCCTGAAATGTATAAGAAATTAACAGAAAAAGGATTTAATTTTGAATTTTAATGCCATTTTTAATTCTTTACAATCAACTATCCTATATCTAGATTCCAGAATCCAAAACTTTGCGCTATCTTTGCGCCTTAATAACATGCTTTATAGCAATTGCTTTAGCCTGTTTTATACCCAAAAATACTTAAACTCGTTTTAGAGAACTGATATATACAAATGAAGAAGATACGTAACTTTTGCATTATTGCACACATTGACCACGGTAAAAGTACATTGGCGGATAGATTACTAGGCGCAACACAAACTGTTACAGCTCGTGAAGAAAAAGCACAATTGCTTGACAACATGGATCTGGAGCGCGAGCGTGGAATTACCATTAAGAGTCATGCCATTCAGATGGAATACAAATACAAGGGCGAAGAATATATCTTAAACTTAATTGATACTCCTGGGCACGTTGACTTTTCATACGAAGTTTCAAGATCTATTGCTGCCTGCGAAGGTGCACTTTTGATTGTTGATGCTGCACAAAGTATTCAAGCACAAACAATTTCAAATTTATATTTAGCACTTGAAAACGACTTAGAAATCATTCCGGTTTTGAATAAAGTCGATTTACCAAGTGCAAACCCTGAAGAAGTTAGTGATGATATTATCGATTTATTAGGATGTAAATTAGAAGATATTATTCATGCTTCAGGAAAAACTGGTTTTGGTGTAGAAAACATTCTTGCTGCCATTATCGAAAAAATTCCTGCTCCAAAAGGAGATCCAGAAGAGCCGTTGCAAGCTTTAATTTTCGACTCTGTTTACAATCCATTTCGCGGAATTGAAGTAATCTTTAGAGTTGTAAATGGTGAAATCAAAAAAGGCCAAAAAATTAAATTTATGGCTACAGATAATGAATATTTTGCTGACGAAATTGGAACTTTAAAATTAAATCAAGTTCCTAAAAATGTAGTTTCGGCTGGAGATGTTGGTTATTTGATTTCTGGAATTAAAGAAGCTCGCGAAGTAAAAGTTGGTGATACGATTACAGATGCAAAAGTTCCAACAACAAATATGGTTGCTGGTTTTGAGGATGTAAAACCAATGGTATTTGCAGGTATTTATCCTGTAGATACAGAAGACTATGAAGATTTGCGTTCTTCAATGGAAAAATTACAATTGAATGATGCTTCATTAGTTTTTACTCCTGAAAGTTCTGCGGCATTAGGATTTGGTTTCCGTTGCGGATTCTTAGGAATGCTTCACATGGAAATTATCCAGGAACGTTTAGAGCGTGAGTTCGATATGACTGTAATTACAACAGTTCCTAACGTTTCGTATTTGGCTTATACTAAAAAAGAGCCAGAAAAAGCTATTGTTGTAAACAACCCATCAGATTTACCAGAGCCTTCAAAATTGGATCGAGTTGAAGAACCATTTATTAAAGCTACGATCATTACAAAATCTGACTTTGTTGGAAACGTAATGAGTTTATGTATCGAAAAACGCGGTTTAATTACCAATCAAACATACCTAACAACTGAACGTGTTGAATTGAATTTTGACATGCCTTTGGCGGAAATTGTATTCGACTTCTACGATCGTTTGAAAACCGTTTCTAAAGGTTATGCTTCTTTCGACTACTCTCCAATCGGAATGCGTACTTCTAAATTAGTTAAACTTGACGTTCTTCTAAATGCTCAAACAGTTGATGCGCTTTCTGCATTGATTCACGAAGACAACGCATATAACATCGGTAAAAAAATGACCGAGAAATTACGTGAACTTATCCCAAGACAGCAATTTGATATTCCGATTCAAGCTGCAATTGGAGCTAAAATTATTGCTCGTGAAACTATTAAAGCACTTCGTAAAGACGTTACCGCAAAATGTTATGGTGGAGATATTTCGCGTAAGCGTAAACTTCTTGAAAAACAGAAAAAAGGTAAAAAACGTATGCGTCAGGTAGGAAACGTTGAGATTCCGCAAGAAGCATTTATGGCTGTTTTGAAATTGAATGACTAAGTCTTTTCTTTTAAATAAAAGAAAGAAACAAGAATAAAGACGAAACCCAATGACGAAAGTTATTGGGTTCGTCTTTTTAAATAATTACAGAAAAAGATTAAATATGTTTTTATTCTATATTACCTTCATTTAATAAGTTTTCAACCTAGCTTCTAAATAAATGGTGAATTCGACAACCCGGCTTTAGAAGACCATATATTTTGTCCTAAATAATTATTAAGTCTTAAATCTCCTGTAAACTCTAAATAAATATAAGCTCCTATTTTTCCCGTAGTTCCTGTACTCCATAAAACTGCTCCTGAAACACTTCTTACAACAAAATTACCATCTGTTTGCATAACTGCATATGCCCCAGGGTTACCATATGTTTTAGTGTGCCATATTACTTTTCCAGTATTTTCAGAAATTTCAAGATTTCCATCACTTTTCATTCTTAAAGTATACTTATAATTATTTGTCATAAAGTACGCACCTGATTTCAAGACTTCTCCAGAAACTAATTTGACTCTAAATGGATCTGATGCTGGAGGTTGGGGATACAATACAGTCGCAGATGCTTTATCTTCATTAGACAAAACGGTGTTTAATGGAAACGAATACCCATTTAAAGTTAAATAACTAGGGAAATAGTATAACATTATTGATTCAACATCAAAATTAGTATAGTCAACTGTTGACGGTGAAAACTTATTCAAAATATTATTATCAACTTTTTCCTTGTCCCAGCCTATCGACGCATAATAATTGTAAACTTCCGGGACATTCCATTGTATCGGTGAAGTAGGATTTTGATGTTCATGACCAAATCCTAAAGCATGGCCAAACTCATGAATAACAACACGACTAAATTCTTCATCTGATGTATTATTATCAAACCACCCAAAGTTCATTGACGGTGAATTTTGAGCAATTTTATAACAATTATTCCCAATATTCGACCAAGACCCAGCATCACCATTCCATTTGAAAGCAATTTTGATGGCAGCAGTCTGCCCGCTAGTTACCCATTCATATTTTAAATTTGAATATTGCAACCATTGATTAGCAAATTGCTTTACCTTGTTTTGAAGATAAGCGTCTCCATTCAAAAATTTGATTCTTATTGTCTGTCCTGGCATCCAATAACTACTTTTATAGGATACCCTTCCTGTTGGACTCGCTTCAACAGCAGGTTCTATTGTTGTACAAGATCTGAATGAAATTTTTGCTTCACTGTTATTTGATAGATCCTCACTATCTTTTGAACACGAAAAGAAAAACACAATGCATAATAAAGTAAGATATTTTTTCATAATTAAATTTTTTAAGTAAATAAATGTAATCAAAAGTTTATCTAAAAGTAGGTATAAACTTATTTTTTGTTGTTAAATTTTATAAAACTGTAAGATTGTTCTAATAATCATAAATATAATCTCTTATAAATAAAGGGTTAGCTAGGATTTTAATGTAAATATCTAATCTATAATAAACTCCTCTTATGCTGAAAATTTAAATAAGCAAAAACCTACAATTTATAAAAAAACAACATTAATATATTGTATATGAGCACTTTTAAAAAAAAAACAATCAGTTTTAAGATAAAAAAAGTATTTTTATTCTTACAACTTTAAATTCTAATATTATGAAAACCAAATTTTGTATTATTTTAGCCTTATTTACATTTTCTTTAGCAAATGCTCAACAGGAAGAAGTTGAATCAGAAATGCATTCGGCTAAAGGCGTTACTTTTAAAAAAGGTGATATGTTTATTGAAGGTGGAATTTCTCTTAGTACTAGTGATGGAGAAAATGCTTATTCTATTAATCCTAAGTTTGGATATCTAATTGCAGACAACTTTGCAGTTGGTGGAGATTTAGATTTTGGCGGTAGTAAAGTCGATGCTAACGACGCCAAAACAAACTTTTTTGGAATTGGTGCTTTTGCAAGATATTATTTTTTCGAGGCCGATAAGAAACGTTTCAAAGCCTATGGTGACTTAGGATTTGGTTATAGTCACTTTAGAGAACAAGGAAACGTTGTTGGAGGCGGAAGATATGATAATACTACGAATGGAATAAAAGCAAATATTACTATCGGTGTAAATTACTTCTTCAGTAAAAAATTCGCAGCAACTTTTACCCTTGCAGATATTTTAACCTATAACAATGCCAATCCTGAAAATGGTGCTTCATCAAGTAGTTTTGAATTAAACATAAATTTATTTAATAATGTTTTTGCACAACCAAAATTTGGACTACTGTATAAATTTTAATCCACTTTAATAATATACTTTAAGACCCTCAATAATTTAGTTTATTGAGGGTTTTTCTTAAGACATAAGTGTTCCGCATATTCCTAATCCAATAATTAAATATAGCGCTCCAATAATAAAGCAAATCTTTGCTCCATTCGGACTGTTTTTCTTGATTGCAAAACCAATAATTGCCATTAAAATTGGCGGTCCCACCATAATCGCTATAAAAAATGCAATCAAACCACTTAAATTACCAACTTCTAATCTTATCATATGCTTTATACATTACTTCTTAATTCTTCTAGTCGCTTTACTTTATCATCTCTGTAAAATAAATTCATTGTTTCAAACGGAATTATTTTATTGTCCTTATTGACAATATGAACACAAGATTTTTTTATTGCTCTCACGTCAAAATTATATGCATCGATAAACTGCATGATAATAATTCTAAAGAGATTGTCGTAACCTAATTCTGGTGCATCAATATTAGGAAGGCAACATAAAATCGATTTCAAGTTTTCTTGCGCTACTTCTACAGAATTTCCTGTGCTAAACAGATCTATCATTTTGCCGCGAAGCACTTCATCCTGCTCGTAAATAATAGTGTTTTTGCTATTATCCAATAAATCATTTGGATTAATATATCGTGTCAGCGGAAAAACTTCGTCTCCCAGTTTCAAAGCATAACCCATAACTAAAGCATCTGGATTACAGGGAACAGGAAGTAAATCATCTGAATTAAAAACTGTAGTCTGCTCCAAAATTTTTCTTCTTACTTCTGTTAATGTCATGCGATCGGTTTCTAAGTTAAAATTCTCCAATCTACCCGCAATTTGAGTCGGCTGAAATGTAACGCCTCGAACACATTTTTGCTTTAGTGCAAACTCAATAATTTTACCAATTTCATGATCGTTTAATCCTTTCTGGAGCGTGACAACTAAAGTGGTAGACAAATTAACTTCATTTAGATTTTCTAAAGCTTGTTTTCGTATTTCACTTAAATCTGCACCACGCAGTTCTTGCAGCACACTATCTTCAAAAGAATCAAACTGAAGATAGATTTCAAAATCTGGAGAATAGCTTTTTAGTCTCTGAACGAATTCTTTGTCTTTTGCAATTTTGATTCCATTTGTGTTTAGCATTAAATGCTTTATCGGAATTGATTTTGCATAATCCAAAATTTCAAAAAACTCGGGATGTATCGTTGGTTCTCCTCCGCTAATCTGCACCACATCTGGTTCTTTTTCGTTTTTAACAACCGTATCGAGCATTGCTTTTATTTCTTCAAGGGTTCTGTGTCTACCATAACTAGGCGATGAACCAGCATAACAAGTCGGACATGTCAGATTGCAACGATCTGTAACCTCAACAACTGTAAGACAAGAATGCTGTTCATGATCTGGACATAAACCACAATCGTACGGACAGCCATAATGCGTTTTTGTATTAAAAGTATACGGCATCTCAGATGGTTTATTATAGTTTCGGATATTTTTGTAGTACTGAATATCGTCAGCAATTAAAACCTTAGAACTTCCATGTTCCGGACATCTTTTAAGCATGTAGACATTCTCGTCTTCAAAAACAATTTTAGCATCAATTCTCTTTAAGCATTCTGGACAAAGGCTTAATGTAAAATCATAATAAGTATATTTTCTAACTGGCATTTTTTACAAATAAATTTAAAATTGTTTTGTTATAATAAAGCAGACAAATTAAACATAAGATCTGAATGGAACTTATTCCAAAAATCAGGAAATAATTGGGTTTCAGAAATTCTACGAAAAAGCGAAACGTAAAATAGGCAATCATAAAATACTGAAATAGCAAACCGTTTTTAAGATTTCTTGTTTTCAATTGCTTCAGAACAAAAAACAAAATAATCAAAAAAATTAATTCGTATAAGGCAATTGGATGTCTTTTAATATTATCTCCAAGATTCATCCCCGTAAAAAAGGTCGTTTCTTTTCCATATGTAAACTCATTGGTTCCCGATAAAAAACAGCCAATTCTTCCAATAAAAATTCCCACAATAATCGGAAAGACAAATAAATCACCCGATGATTCTTTTTCACCAATAATCTTCTTAGCAATTTCAACGCCCAAAAGTCCGCCAAACAATCCTCCCATAATTGTTTTGGCATTGAAGAGTTCTAAAATAGATTTGACATCAGAATGAAAAACAGGATTCTCTAGAAAGCCCATAATTCTAGAACCTAAAAAAGCTCCAATTGCTGCTCCCAATATAATTGATAATCTATTGGCAGAAACAATAGTATCTTTTGTTCTTTTTCTCGAAAAAACATAATATCGATATCCTAAAAAAAATGCCAGATATTCTAAAACTAAATGGATGTTAATTTCATAACCAAAAATAACTGACTCAAAAGGAAGTTTCATTCTTTATCTGAAAATTTAATACTATAATTCTGTAAAGATGCAAAAAAAATGTTTAAATTCATTTGTCTTATAAAGTTAAAGCTGTTTCAATTTGGAACAGCTTTTTTTATTCTTAAAACACTAAACCTTTGTAACTTTGAATCTCTAACCTTTGAACCTAAAAAAGAAAAAATGCTCGACGAAAGCCCAAAACGATTTGACAGAATTGTAGCCATTCTTATTCAATTGCAATCTAAAAAGATTGTAAAAGCACAAGAATTGGCAGATCGTTTTGAGTGCAGTTTAAGGACTATTTATAGAGATATTAGAACTCTTGAAGCTTCTGGCGTTCCTATATATAGTGAAGCTGGAGTTGGTTACGCATTGATGGATGGTTATCGTCTTCCGCCAGTTATGTTCACTCGCGAAGAAGTTAGCAGTTTTATTGCTGCCGAAAAACTAATGCAAAAATTTACCGATCCTTCTTTGGGAACACATTATGCATCTGCGATGTACAAACTGAAAGCCGTTTTAAGGAGTAACGACAAAGATTATCTTTCGAACATCGAATCTAGAATTGTCATGCAAGATGCAGAACCAATGTTTAATGATAATTCACCTAATACTTTGGCGGTTCTTTTTGAAGGAATTGCAGAGAAAAAACAGATTCTTTTAACCTATAAAACTTTTGAAAAAGACGAAACTACAGAACGCAATCTTGAGCCTGTAGGAGTTTTTCATGACAATAATAATTGGTATTTTCTGGGATATTGTCATCTTAGGAAAGATTACCGTCAGTTTAGAACCGACAGAATTCAAGGCATTAAAAAAACAGATGCTGATTTTACAATCGAACACGATGCTCTTGAAACTTATTTGACTAAAACTGAAACCCATCCAACAACAAAAGTTCGTATTTTAATTGACCGAAAAATCGCCAGATATTTAGCAACTGAAAGAAAATATCATGGTTTTATATCGCAAAAAGAGGTTGGCGAAAAAATCGAAATGACTTTTATGTCCAAAGATATTAACAATGCCTTTCCGAGATGGTTTTTGATGTATGGTGATTACGCAGAAATTCTCGAACCTGAAATACTAAAAACCAATGTCCTGCAATTATTGGAAATCAACAGAAAAAGACTTTTATAAAAAAACTCCTGAGAGCAATATCTCAGGAGTTTTTTTCATTTATTTCTGTTTTATAACATTATAAAAATTGTAATCTGTGTTCGAGGCATCTGTAATTCCAATATTTCTTCCCATGGTTACAATTTGTCCTCGATGATAAGTTCCATGATTGATAACCTGAATTAAATATTCAGAAATTGGCAATTCGCACTCAAACCATGGATTTGTAATTTTAACTTCTTTTATCAAATCTTCTTCTGCCAATGAGTTGATAAGATGTTTCAATCTTGTAGATGAATTGAGCAATCCTTCAAATATTTCTTCTTTTGACAATTCGCTTTCTGGCTTCTTTACAGTCATTTCATTTTCAGAAATTACAGAAAACCAATATTCTTCTGTAGACCAGATATGATCTAGCGTTTTCATAATAGTAGAGAAACTCGATTGAACTTCTGCATAAAGCAATTCATCAGCTTTTGGCGAAAGCCAGTTTACAAATTGTTGGTTTACCCATAAATTGTAATCTGCAAAATTGGACATTATCTTTTTTAAACTCATTTTCTTAGTTTTAGATTTCTGATATTAAGTTAGTAAAAATTTACGAATTATCTTTCCCAGAAAAATGGAGGTTCGATATTTAAAGCTCTTAAATACACATAAGCTTGTCCGCGGTGGTGTACTTCATTATCGATAAAATATAAGATATTCTGAATTACAGGAAATTCATATTGTCCAAAAAGGTTAAAGGTCTCGCTAAAATCTTCAACTGATAGTTGTTCCCAATATTTATTAATTTCTTCTGTAGCTTCATCCCATTTTTCAAGATATTGTGCCTTAAAAATCAATTTTTCAGCTCCTTCTGAGAATGGTGCAGTTTCTTTCGTTACAATTCCTTTTAAACCTGGAACTGCAATAGCCAAAAGCTCATCTACTAATTTTGAAAAAGTTCTCATTCCGCCAATTGAAAATTCGAAGAAATCTTTCTCTGGAAAAATTTCAATTAAACGGCGTGTAAGAGCTCTGTGACCTTGCCAATGTTTCAATAAATCTTCTGAAGTAATAACTTGTGCTTCTAATGTTTTCATGGTTTTAAAGTTTAAATATTTTTAATACTTCAAAAGTAAAATGGGCTGGTGACAACAGTTTGTCAGCAGCAAAAAATATTTTTCATTTATTTTTTGCTGCTGACAAACAATGTAGAAACACAAAAAAACTTTGCATCTTTGAACCTTTGCATCTTTGTAACTTAAAAAGAAAAATCCTTTGTACCTTTACACCTTAATAACTTTGGAACTTAACAGAAATGATAGAAGATAAAAATCAGCAGAGAACTAGTATAGCGCAATTGGGCGAATTCGGTTTAATTGACCATTTAACCAAAAACTTTGATGTTACTCAGGAATCGACTTTAAAAAGTATTGGAGATGACGCTGCTGTTCTTGATTTTAAAGACAAAAAAGTAGTAGTTTCTACCGATTTATTAATTGAAGGAGTTCATTTTGATTTGGCTTACATGCCGTTGAAACATTTAGGATACAAAGCAGTTGTGGTAAATGTTTCTGATATTTGTGCGATGAATGCAAAACCGACTCAAATTACGGTTTCGGTTGCAGTTTCTAATCGTTTCCCGCTCGAAGCTTTAGAAGAATTGTTTGCAGGAATTACACACGCTGCAAAAGAATATAAAGTTGATGTTATTGGCGGAGACACGACCTCATCTCAAAAAGGATTAATTATAAGCATAACTGCAATCGGAGAAGCTGATGAAGATGAATTGGTTTACAGAAACGGAGCCAAACAAACCGATTTATTAGTCGTTACGGGCGATCTTGGTGCTGCTTATATGGGACTGCAGGTTTTAGAACGCGAAAAACAGGTTTTTCAGGTTAACCCAAACAATCAGCCCGATTTAGATCCTTATACTTATTTGGTAGAGCGTCAATTGAAACCTGAAGCACGAAAAGATGTTCGCACATTACTGCATGCTTTAGATATAAAACCAACCGCAATGATTGATATTTCAGACGGATTATCTTCTGAGATTATTCATATCTGTAAGCAATCTAAAGTTGGCTGTAATTTGTATGAAGATAAATTGCCATTAGATCCACAGTTTATTTCTACTTGCGAAGAATTTAATATTGACAGCACAACGGTTGCCATAAACGGCGGTGAAGATTACGAGCTTTTATTTACAATTGACATTAATGATTTTGACAAAATAAAAGGAAATCCGAATTTCTCTGTTATAGGTCACATGGCAGAAGAAAATGAAGGAATCCATCTTGTAACCCGTGCCAATACAAAAATTGCTTTAAAAGCCCGCGGATGGGATGCATTGACAGAATAGTTTGAGTTTTCGGTCACGGTCGCAGTACGCAACAGTAGAATAAATTAAAAATCCTATCAGGTTCTTGAAATCTGATAGGATTTTTTATTACGAAGTTTTGTTCTAAAAATCTAAAATCTGAACTCTAAAATCTAAAATCTAAAATTTTAAAACAGTCCTTTGCTTTTAGCTTCTTTAACTAAATCTTGATCAGAACCGCTTTTTATTTTTAACAATTCCATTAAATGTTTTTTTCGCTTTTCGATGGCATTTAAAGAAATTGGAATATTCTGCAGCATTTCATGAATTGGAGTTCCTTTTCCTAAATGAATTAATATCTGTTTATCGTATTGATCAATCTCAATTGCATTGTGCGTCGATTGATTCAGCATTTTTACAACTGATTGACTGTAATATTTCTCATTATTCATTACTTTATCAAAAGCCAGAAGCAATTCATCAAATGTAAGATCATTTTTAATGATTAAACCATTGGGCTGAATTGTTCTGATAATGGTTTTAATTTTCAGCAATTCGGTATACATCGTCAAAAGAATAATCTTGCAGGAAGGCATTTTTTTCAAAAGTAATTTTGCCAGATCTTCACCAGAAAAAATTTCTTTTTCTTCATAAGCAGGCATACTGATATCCAAAAAAGCAATATCAAAACTTGGCGTGTTATTATTTTCTATTATATCATAACCCGATCTGCAATCATGCGCCTGTGAAATCAAAAACTCATATTTATTTGGAATATAACGAGTTATAGCATTTTTATATCCCTCAATAATAAACGGATGGTCATCTACTATTAAAATATTCTTTTTAACTAATTGTGGAACTGAAGCTGTTAAATCAAATGTCATTATGCAGGTTATTATTTGGCTCTATTGGGACTTTTATGGTGAGAATTGTTCCTTCTCCTTTGGCAGATTTTATCGTAACTGTGCCCTTACACTCTGTTGTTCTATATTCTATATTATGCAAACCAATTCCATTTTTAGTCTTATTGGCATTAAACCCAATTCCGTCATCTTCTATTGTTAAAATCAAATTATTATTTTCATTTTTAAACTCGACTTTTATAATATCTGCCTCAGCATATTTATTACAATTCTGGAGTCCTTCCTGAACAATTCTATATAGATTGATTTTTACAATGTTGGTTATCATATCCCACTTAATCTCAGGATCATAAACAGTGATCAATTTCGAACTATATGTATTTCTTTGATCTTCAAATAGTTTATTCAAAATCGAAACAAAATTATTAATTAATTCCGATTTTTCTCTATTTAAGTCATGCGAAATTTCCCGAATATCCTGTTCAACATTTTTCAATTCGTCAAGATATTTTTTTCTTTTAGCAATCGCTTCAGATTCGTCTAATTTATCGAGACTATCCAAACTTATTCTAATCCCAAACATTCGTCCTAAGACACCATCATGCAATTCCTGCGCTACTTTTTTCTTCTCTTTTATTCTTGTAAGCTCAATTTCATTTTGCTGCGAAATCATCAAATTGTAAATATCTTCGTTTGCAATCTGTTGTTGCTGTTTAAAAAGAAGTTCACGATTTTTGGCCTGCTGCGTTTTGTAAACATAGAAAAACAATCCAAGCAATGTACAAATACTAAATACATAAACCAAAGTTTTATTTTTTTCTTGAAGATTAGAATTTTGATCTTTAATTTCGTTGGTTTCGTATTCTATTCTAGAAAATTTCTCTCCCATATTTCGCTCTGCCTTGAGCATTTTATCATTTAATTGAATATATTCTTTTGAATATTTAGATGCATTTCGAGGATCTACTACAGCGATTTGCTTTAAAGCAAGTAAAGTATTCGCTAATTTATCTGAAGAACGCGAAAGAACCAAAGCTTGTTTAGAAAACTGTATAGCTCTGAAAGTATCTCTTTTAAATGCATAATACTCAGACAAATGAATCTGATTGGAAACCTTAGTCATTTTCAATCCCAAGCTATCTCTGATTTTTAGAGACCTGTAAAATTGATCCGGAAGCCCGTCTAATCGTTTTGATTTCAATTTTGAATAAGCCAGATTATCAAGCAGCATGGCGTATAAAATAGTTTTTTCTTCGAACAGGTTTCTTTCTTGAAGCCCTTTTTCAAAATAAATAATGGCTTGTTTATAGTTTTTCATACGCATGTAAACAAACCCGATATTGTTTAAAGAGGTCGCCTTTAGCTGAAGATCAGCTGGAATCGATTTATCATTTAAAGTATTTAAAGCTTTATTCTGATATTCCAATGCTTTTTCATATTCTTCCCTTTCATTATACAAAATACCCAACAGATTATAACATTCGTAAAGTTGGTCATTTACATTTTTTTTGTTTTTTAGAATACTTAAAGCTTTGAATACGGATATTTCGCTTTCAAAAAAATCTGACTCGTTATATTGTAGACTTGCTTTGCTTAATAAAGTTTTTGCCAAATTATATTGATCGTTAATCTGCAAATAAATCTTCTGCGCTAGAAAATAATTTCTAAAAGCACTATCAGAAATCGCTTTTGAACTATAATAATCCCCTAAATAGATGTAAGCTTTTGCAATACTTGCTGAATCTTTACTGCTTATAGACCTATCCAAGACCAATTGTGAAATTGCATGATATGATTTAAAATCATTCATATTATAATACCTATTGGCAATTTTAAACAAATTAACTCTACTAATAGAATCGTTCTTTTGCTTAACTACTATAGAAAATGCCTTTTGAGCGTATTTTTGTTTAAGGTCAAAATTTATCTGAATATCATTTGCCAATGACAAATAAACAGGAAGACTATCCTGCACTGAAGTTAGTTCATCTGATTTTTTCTTTTGGGTACAACCTGAAAAAATCAATAATAAAAACAATAATATTAGAAAATATCTTTTCAATACGAATTTTGAATTTTACCAAAAATACTAAAACTACAAACATAAAAAAAGGCTGCCAAAAAATTGACAGCCCAAGTGACCTTGTAAATATTTTCTTTTAATTAGTCTATTTTCTTAGAATCACCAAAAGATTGGTTGATTTTAGCAAAACCTAATTCGTTGTTTTTAACTACTATCTTATTATTAGCAATACGTGGATCTTGTTTTCTTCCTCCTCCAGTAGAACCATCTACAGGAGTAACTACACCTAATTTTTCATTAGAAAAAGTTGTTGAAGTTGGCAATACAAATGAAGTTGCAACAATTGCTAATGAGAATAATCCGAATGTTAAAGCTGTTTTTTTCATGACCTGAGGTTTTAATGTTTTGTATTATTTTTTTGGAGATGATTCACAGTTTGCTTGCGAATCAGAGTGTAAAACTAACACTAGGATGAAAAAAAATTTATACGAAAAATTAGGTTTGTGGTCAATCATACCCAATTGATAGTCAATGGATAGCAAATCAATGTAAATATCTAATTTTTAGACTTCTATATAATTCCCTGCTGCAAAATCGGCAATAATCTGCTCAACATTTGCTCTATAGGTTTTAGAAAAAGGAATCTTTTTTGTGGAGTTTTTTATGTAACAGATTGAGTTTCCGCTATGAATCCTTGAAATATAATTTCGATTGATCACATAACTGTTATGAATGCGTATAAAAGGATACGTCAAAACACTTTCAAAATGCTTTAATGTTTTAAACGCTGTAATCATTTCGCCAGTATTCAAATAAATATCGGTCGAGTTATTATCGGCTTGAAAATAGCAGATATCTTCTGCATTTAAATAACGGTAATCGCCATACGATTTTATACAAATTGTTAATGGTTTCTCTACATTTTGAGGAATCGTTACGTTATTGACATTATCTATTACAATTGAAGTCTGCTCTTCTATTGAACTTATAGTTTTTGACTCTAAATTGGCTTTTTTAAGCTTTAAAACTGTTTTTAGAAGATCAATATGAGTAACAGGTTTTAAAAGATAATCAAAGACACTGTACTGAATTGCATCAAACGCTTTGTCTTTTGTATTTGTTGTGATAATGATTTTTGGCGTTTCCTGAAAAAAACGGTGCAATTCACTAATAAAAGCCAAAGACAAATGACTTGACAGATTTTTGGGTTCGATTTCGAGAAAAATCAAAGCTGGTTTGTGTTCTAAAACCAAATCTAAACCTTCTTGAAAATTTGAAGCCGAAGCCGTAAAAGATAATTCTGAAAAACCTGAAGCGGTTGTTTTGGTTTTCAAAATACTCTCAGCATCATCATCAATTATAATATACGAATACTTTTTCAATTTAGGGTCTTGTTGGTTTTCTCACGGCGCAATCATAATCAAAAAATAGCTTTAAATTGCGGTAATGAAAGAAAATATTATTCTTTTTGGTGATATGAATTTAAAATTACGCATTTAAACATTTTAAAAACCTCATTGTTAACACATTACGCCAAAATGTTGATACATAAGGATGAAATGCAAAAAAAGCCGATTAAATACCTGTTTTTTAAAATCAAAAATCCCAAACTCCTTTATGGAATTTGGGATTTCTATAATAAACTGTAAAGATTACATTTTCATTAACCAGTTTTTCATCGAAACTTCATTTTCGATAATACCTCTTAATTCAGTAATTTTTACACGGTCTTGTTTCATTGTATCTCTATGACGAATTGTTACCGTTTCGTCTTCAAGAGTCTGATGATCTACTGTAATACAGAAAGGCGTTCCTAAAGCATCTTGTCTTCTATAACGACGTCCTACAGCGTCTTTTTCATCATAAGCCACATTGAAATCCCATTTCAAATCTTCAATGATTTTTCTTGAAACTTCTGGTAAACCATCTTTTTTAACCAATGGCAATACGGCTGCTTTTGTTGGTGCTAAAACTGCTGGCAATTTTAAAACTGTTCTTGTAGAACCATCTTCTAATGTTTCTTCTTTTAATGAAGTTGCAAAAACTGCCAAGAACATACGATCTAAACCTACAGATGTTTCTACTACGTAAGGAACATAGTTTTCGTTTAGTTCTGGATCAAAATATTGTAATTTTCTTCCAGAATATTCTTCGTGCGCTTTTAAGTCAAAATCTGTACGAGAGTGAATACCTTCTAATTCTTTAAATCCGAATGGGAAATTAAATTCGATATCAGCTGCTGCGTTTGCATAGTGCGCCAATTTCTCGTGATCATGGAAACGGTAGTTTTCTTTTCCTAATCCTAAAGATAAATGCCATTTCAAACGAGTCTCTTTCCAGTATTCGTATGACTTCATTTCTTCTCCTGGACGCACAAAAAATTGCATTTCCATTTGTTCGAACTCACGCATACGGAAGATAAATTGTCTTGCAACAATCTCATTTCTGAATGCTTTACCTGTTTGAGCAATTCCGAAAGGAACTTTCATACGGCCTGATTTCTGAACGTTTAAGAAGTTCACAAAAATACCTTGAGCCGTTTCTGGACGTAAATATAAATCCATCGCGTTCTCTGCAGATGCACCTAATTTTGTTCCGAACATCAAGTTAAACTGTTTTACCTCTGTCCAGTTTTTAGAACCTGTTTCAGGATCAGCAATTTCAAGTTCTTCGATCAAAGCTTTAACATCTGCTAAATCTCCAGCTCCCAAAGAACGCCCTAAACGCTCTCTGATTTCTTTTTCTTTAGCTAAATATTCAATAACACGAGCATTTGTAGTAATAAACTCTTGTTCGTTGAATGCATCGCCAAAACGAGCTTTTGCTTTGTCAATTTCTTTTTGAGCTTTTTGGTGAATTTTTTCAGCAAAATCTTCAACCAAAACGTCAGCTCTATATCTCTTTTTAGAATCTTTATTATCAATTAATGGATCATTGAAAGCATCAACGTGACCAGAAGCTTTCCAAGTTGTTGGATGCATCAATATTGCAGCATCAAGGCCGACAATATTTTCATTCATCTGAACCATTGATTTCCACCAATATTCACGGATATTCTTTTTTAATTCGACACCGTTTTGTGCGTAATCGTATACAGCACTTAAACCATCGTAAACTTCGCTTGACGGAAAAATAAATCCGTACTCTTTTGCGTGCGAAACCACATTCTTAAATATATCTTCTTGTTTTGCCATAGTGATGCAAAAATATAAAAACTAGCTTTATAAAAAAGAAAAAATATAAAGATTGAAGCTTCGATTTTGTTACTTTTGTAAATAAAATCTCTCTTTTTGTGATTAATTATCTAATAAATCTATTTTTCCCTAAAGTCTGTAGCGGATGCCATTCACTTTTGCTTCAGAATGAAACAGTTTTCTGCACCATCTGCCGACACGAAATGCCTCTGACCCAATATCATTTAAATCCTAAAAATGAAGCTGTAAAAAAGTTTTATGGCAAAATTGATGTTCAATTTGCATCTGCTTTTTTGTATTTCAATAAAAAAGGAATGGTTCAAGAATTAATACACAATTTAAAATACAAAGGACATCAGGAAATCGGAACTATTTTAGGAAATTGGTATGCTGAAGATTTAAAAGATCTCCAACTGGAAATTCCTTTTGATGCTGTAATTCCTGTTCCTCTTCATAAAAGAAAATTTAAGGAACGAGGCTATAATCAAGTTACGACTTTTGGAAAAGCAATTGCATCGGGTTTTGAGATTCCTTTAATAGAAAATATTTTAATCCGAAAAATATATTCTAAAACACAATCCAAGAAAAACCTTTTAGGGAGATCTGAAAATATTGAAAATATTTTTGATGTCAATTTCAGCAAATCTGATCATAACAAGCATTTTCTAATTGTTGACGACGTACTTACAACAGGTGCAACACTTGAAGCATGCTCAAAAGCTTTACTAAAAATACCTGGCGCTAAGATTAGTATAATTTGTATGGCAATGGCACATTAAAATCAGAATATTAACAATTAATTCACCAATATCTTTTTTACTTCTTTTTTGTTCCCATCAGTGACCGTTACAAAATAAAGTCCGGAAGGCACATTTGGCAATTGAATTTCCTGAATGAAATATCCTGAACCTTGAAAAGTTTTATCATAAACATATTTTCCTGAAATATCATTTACGTAAACTTTAATCTCGCTTACCGAATCTCTATCAAATTGTACTGTAAAACTTCCTTTATTTGGGTTTGGGTACGCGATAAAATCAACATTTTCAAAATCTTCATTTCCTAATGTATATGTTTTAGAACAAATATTTATCGATGCCGAATTTATTTTTCCGAACATTCCCACAACAGCATCACGGACTTTAAAAATCCAGTTGCCTTGCGGATTTTCTCCATTAAAAGCACTTAAGACACTTGCAGGAATTACAATTTGACTAGTGGTTGTGCCACAATTTAAAACAGATCCGCTATCATCAAACTGCAGAGCAAGTGTAGAATTTGTTGTACCGCAGCTTTTATTAAATAAAGATACTACTGTTCCGTTTGGGCTTACAATTTGCATTTCAAGATCTTCAAATCTTTCATGCGTAACATTAACCGAAACATTTACATCTGAGATAGTTCCCGTTGAAGCTGGCACTGTAACTGTTTTATTTATAAAAGTCGTACTTGTACCTATTGAATAGCTACTTTCAAAATTATAAGTTGAGCAATTTGTTGAAACCGTGTATCCTATTGCAAATGGCTTACTATTGACAGCGTAATAGATATTGTTAACTGGCTCTATCAAAAGTCTGCAGTTGGTTGAGTTATCAATTTCAGACGGAATCAAAATTGTTTCTGTCCCATCATTCGGAGTATTAGCAGCTAAAATTATCGGAAATGTTGCTCCACCATCTAGCGATAATTTTATATTTACGTTTGATGACCCTGGAAGTGTATTTGTGTTATTTACACTCCAAGCAATGGTTTGTGCAGATCCTTTTGCCCATCCAAGATTATCATCATTCTGTGAAGTAACTGCAAATGGTCCTGTAGCAGCATTTACAGTTACAACCATTGCATCTGTATTGGTTTGTGCCTTTCCTTCACTGGCATTGTCTCTTGCGGTAAGAGTAAAATTCATTGTCTTTGCAATAGAAGAAACAGATTCCCAAGTTGTCGTTAATTGATTATTTAATACCGAATTTAATGCTGGCATATAACGAACTGGCGAAGTTGTTGGCGGCAAAGATCTAAACATTGGTCCATCTTGTTTTGTCGCAGAAGCGAAACTATTACCGGCAAAAGCCGTTGTTGCGCTATCAAACTGCTCCCATGCGTATGTTATGGAATTCCCTTCAGGATCAGAACCTGTTCCTGTTAAAATAAATGGTGTACTAATCGGAATTGTATAATCTGAACCCGCATTTATTGTAGGCGGATTATTATCAGCTATAGGCGTAGATACTGGGCAAGTTTTTCCAGCTAAATTATTTTGTATTTGACTAATACTTGCATAAGAAAAATAATCATCAGAATGATCTTGTATGTTATAACCTTTTGTCACACCAGCATATCCCATAATAGTTGAACCGCTTCCAGGTTCATAACATGTTCCATAACCTTCATTTTGGAAAGAGAAAGTATGTGTACCTCCGAGCTGATGCCCCATTTCATGAGCAACAAAATCAATATCAAAATTATCTCCTTCTGGTTTTGCGTCTGCAGGAGATGTAAATGCACTTCCTTTTCCTATAGGCTGATTTGCGGTTGGGCTTTCACATACACACCCAATACAACTTGCATTTCCACCACCACCGGAACCACCAAATAAATGACCAATATCATAATTCCCCTCACCTATTACATTGGTTAATGTTGTCTGTACCTCACTCGGCCAAGTTCCGCCATCTACAGCACCAATTGACGGAATAGAATAAGGATCTGTGGATGCATTTGTATAAATAACAGACTCATTATTTGCAATTAAAATTAATTGCACTGCAAGGTCTCTATTAAAAATACCATTAACTCGAGTTAAAGTAGCATTCATTCCTGCCAAGGCTCCATCAATTGTTCCACCAAAATAAGCTGCGTATTCTCCTGTACAGGATAATGCTAATCTGAGTGTTTTAAATTGTTGAGTATTAGAAGCTGTTTTAGCTGTGGCAGCAAATTTATTTTCAGAAATTAAATGTGTTGTTTTACAATCTAAAAACTTTTTTGAATCTGCATTATCTTCTGCTTTAAACAAAACATATTCAGATTTGTTATCAGGATTTTGCTCAATATATTCTGTCGGTTTTGCTGTTCTAAAAACCATAGTTTGCATTCCGATTGGAGCAACACTAAAATGTATTTTCGCATTTTTATCGTCTATTCCTCGGCCTTCATAAGATCTGATTTCTGGGTATTTTGCTTGCAATTCCGGATCAAAGTTAGAGGATTCCCAAACCGAAAAACGCTCTAAAATTCCATCAGTATTTGGAATTGTAATTTCTGAAGTAATATTTTTTGCTGTTTTATTTGATACTGAAGCTAGCTTAGAACTAAGGAGATTTGCATTTAATTTATAATATAATTTACTAGAACTTGAGCCATCTGTTTTTCGCAAAACCGATGAAGAAGTTACTTTCTGCCATAAAACATCTTGTGCATTAATATTTGCAGAACAAAAAATTAAAAATATATAAAGTAGTTGTTTTTTCATACTCTTAAAATATAATAATCAAAATTACTTCAATTAATTTGAAATCATATTATCTATACGACAATTATTGTTTTTTAATCGATGAGTCGTCTTATTTTTACAAAAAGATATAGTATAGGTTAAAATTCGATTTAGCATAGTATTAAATTTCAAAGAGAATAGTATAAATTTGCAGCATCTTAAATAATTTGTTTTGAAGCTCTTTCATTCTATAAACGATTTTCAGTCAACCAAGAAAACAATTTTAACTCTTGGCACCTTTGATGGCGTGCATATTGGTCATAAAAAAATTCTGGAACGAATTACTCAGAATACTGAAAATGGAAAATATGAAAGTTTGGTTCTGACCTTTTTTCCTCACCCGAGAATGGTTCTTCAGGAAAAATCCGAAATAAGATTACTCAACACTATTGATGAAAAAATAAGGCTTTTGGAAGCAACTGGTATAGAAAATCTGGTTGTTCACCCTTTTAACGAAAGTTTTTCAAGATTAACCGCTGAGGAATTCGTTCGTACAATTTTAGTAGAGAAGTTCCGGATTCAAAAAATAATCATTGGGCATGATCATCGTTTTGGTCGCAATAGAACTGCAAATATTGATGATTTAATTGCTTTTGGATTAGAATATGGATTTGAGGTAGAGCAGATTTCAGCTGAAGAAATCCAGGATGTTTCGGTTAGTTCAACCAAAATCAGAAAAGCTTTAAATGAAGGTAATATGGCTTTAGCCAACGAATATTTAGGCTACAGCTATTTCCTAAACGGAATAGTAGAAAAAGGAAAACAACTGGGAAGAACCATTGGTTTCCCTACAGCAAATATTCAAATTGAAGAAGATTACAAACTGATACCAAAGATTGGTGTTTATGTTGTAAAAGCTTTTGTGAGTGAGACGACTGTTTATGGCATGATGAATATTGGTTTTAATCCGACTGTTAATGGTGAAAAACAAACTATTGAAGTCCACTTGTTTAATTTTGATAAAGACATTTACGATCAAAAAATTGAAGTCTCTTTACTTCATTATATTCGTGAGGAACAAAAATTTAGCTCAGTAGATGCCTTAAAAACTCAGCTTCATCAAGATCAGATCGATTCTTTGGCTTTTATAAACTCTACATTAAAAAATCAGACTACATAGTTTTTACTGTTTTTAAATCATCGTTGTTATTTTTTTAGTAAATTTGATAGAACACTGTTTTTCAAATATTTACTATTAACTTCTAAAAAATAACCACTATGAAATTACCTAAAGAAATTACCAACGGGTTTTTGATATTCCTCGGAATAGGCATTTATTTTTTATTAATGAATGTACTAGGTTTAGCAGATTTGTTTTATTTGAGAACACTCAACGTTTTCTTTATATTCTACGGTGTTAACAGAACAATGCAGATGAACCTCCACGAAGGAGAAACCAATTTTGTTTCTAATGCTGTTTCTGCAATGGCAACTTCTGTAGTTGGTGTCGCACTAAGCATTTTTGGCTTATTGGTTTATAGTTATGCTCGAGGCGGAGATGCTTATGTAAAAACTTTATCTGAAACATTTATGTTTGGAGGAAATCCGTCAGTGCCAACTTATTGCATCTGTCTCTTATTTGAAGGAATTGCTTCTTCTGTAATTGTTACTTTAATGATGATGCTATATTGGAATAATAAGTACGTAGCGGATTGATTTTGAAATTCACAAATAATATTATTTTGAAATCGATTAGATTAAAAAATTAGTCTAAAGAGTTCGCAAATTTCAACAAAAAATTCTAAATTGCTTGTAGCTCAGAGCTATAAGCAATTTTTTTATTTAATAAAATGAAATTAAAACAAATAGAAAGGGTCATAAAAATCTCAAAAAAAGATTTTGTTTCCCAATATGTAAAAAAACAAATTCCGGTTGTAATCGAAGAATTGACAGAAGATTGGCCTGCTTACAACAAATGGAAATTATCTTATATAAAAGAAATAGCAGGAGATTCAGTCGTTCCTTTATACGATAACAGACCTGTAAATCACGAAGACGGCTTTAATGAGGCACATACAACAATGAAGATGAGTGACTATATCGACTTATTAGAAGAAAAGCCTACCAATTACCGTATTTTTCTTTACAATTTAATGAAAGAGGTTCCATCATTAAAAAACGACTTTTTATGGCCAGATATTGGCTTAAAGCTAGTCAAGCAGATGCCAATGTTATTTTTTGGGGGAGAAAATTCAAGAGTTTTTATGCATTATGATATTGATTATTCAAATATTCTTCATTTTCATTTTCATGGCGAAAAACAATGCATGATTTTTCCTCCAAGTCAATCAAAATTTATGTATAAAGTGCCTCACGCCTTAATTTCAAGAGAGGACATTGATTTTGACAATCCAGATTATGAAAAATTTCCAGCGCTTAAAAATGTCGAAGGTTATATCACTAATTTAAAACATGGTGAAATGCTGTACATGCCAGAGGGATACTGGCATTATATGAAATATCTAACGCCTGGATTTTCAATGAGCCTTCGTTCTTTTCCAAAAAATATTGTCAATTTATCAAAAGCAGCTTATAATGTTTTTATTATGCGTCACTTTGATATTATGATGCGGAAAATTCAAGGTCAAAAATGGATTGATTATAAAAATGAAAAAGCTGTTAAAAATACGCATCAAAATTTACAGCGTACCCTGTAATATAAAAGCGGTTGAGATTTTAAAATTTCAACCGCTTTTTTGTTTTATCTGAATATTACTTTTCTTGTAACTGTTTTTCCGTTATCTAAAGTCATTTTAACAACTAAAACTTGAGGTCCAGATTGAAAATTTGTCACGAGCCATTCCTTATTTCCAATCTGTTTTTTAATGTATAACAATTTCCCTCCTATATCATAAATAGCAACTTCTTGAAGATTTTCCTGTTCAGAAATAGATTGCAGTTTGATATTCTTATCCTTAACAGAAACAATAATTTTCTGATTCTGATTATCAAAATCCTCGTTACCTAGTGTTTTACCTACATCTTGGTTTGTATAACGTAATACAAAACGATTAAGAAAAGTTCCTGGAGCAGATGTAAACGTATAACTTCCTGTTTTAAGGTTGTGAATAGTGTTTGTTACATTATCCTGCAGATAAATATTCTGACCATTCAAGTTCCCATCAGTATGATCTATAGCTATTGTAAAATTACCTTCTGGAATAGTTGATTTATATCCTAAAGGAATTGTATCAGAAACAACAAAAGGCAATGCTCTCCCTTGAATAACTAATTTTTTACCCTCATTTATACTATAAAAATCAACATAAGGATTTGCATTCATTGTAACTGCATCATAATTATAATCATAAGAATTTGTTGCTCCTGCAATATATCCAATCAATATTTGTTTAAAAGCGCCTTCTGTATTTGTAAAATTTAACCATACTCGATGCTTTTCAATCACAGCTGTTCGTGCTGATTTATAAAATTGACCATTAGACCCTGGAACTCTCATAGAATTTGTAAAAACACCTCTTTGTCCTGTTTTTGATTTTGCAAAAAATCCTTGTCCTGCAGCAATATATCCTGCCGGAGGAGTTTGATTTCCTGGAGATGTTGCACCACTTCCTACTAAACTACCAATCGTTGTATCTCCTGATAAGTTGTAAAATGCATAATCATCATTAGTGTAACGATATGTATTAGTTCCTGGCACGGTTATTTTAGGAAGTGTATTGTGTGTCCAAAAATATAATGTACCATAAAAATTGGCTGCATTATCATAAATAAATTGATCTGCATATATTGCCGAAGGATATGGATTTCCAAAAAAACAATATTTTTCTGCAATAGCTGGAGGTCCTTGAATTGTTCCATTATTCGGAACTCCAACAAATTCTCCTAAAAAAACTGCAGGTACCCCAGTATCAAAATACTGTGGCCCCCTAATACTATAACCATTTCCTGCCAGCATTTCTTCTGCTCCATTATATATAGTTGCCCAAGCTCCAGCGGCAGAAAATTTAAAATATTTATCAAACAATGTATTTGGGGAAAAATCATGTAAAGTTAAACCCGGATCTCTCGTTACTGGCGAAGACCAATAAGTGAGATCCATTCGTCTTACAGATGTTTTTCTTCTATAAGTTATATTTCCAGCATTAGCTACATCTGCAATTTGAACCAGACTTGAATTGTTCTCAAAAATTAAAGCCCCATTGCCAATCACATTTACTTCATTTGTCACGGTTATTGTATTTGTCTCATTTACTATTAGAGATCCATTATTCTGAACCGTTAATCTGCTGGCAAAAAAACTGGCATTAGTTCCAGAAATAATAGGATCTACAGCTATGTCTGGAATATCTACACAATCAGAAGCAATAGGAACTCCTGCGGGTGTCCAATTTGCAGGATTTCCCCAATTGGCATCAACACTTCCGTTCCATGCTTTAGTGACAAAAGCATTTATTGAAATTGGTGTTGGCTCCGATTCGCAGCCTGTTGTATTGTTTTTCACTTGCACACTATAAACTCCAGAAGACAAACCTGTAAATATTCCTGTGTTATTGCTAAAATCCACTCCATCAATGCTATAATTATATCCAGTCCCTGATGCTGGTGAAGTAATGGTGATAGCACCTGTATTATTTACACAGGTAGGTAGTTGAGTCACAGATACTGTTGGAGCAGCTACAACTGTATTAACAGTTAAAGAAACGTTTTGAGTCGCTTGGCAACCGCCTGAAGTTGTAATAGTCATTATACCGTTATAAGTACCTGAGGTCGTATTTGCTGGAACATTCACATTTATAATATCTCCCGATCCTGAACTAAAAGGAAATGGAGTTGTTCCTTGATCTGTCAAAGCAATCCAATCAATTGCATAATTAGTTGGTGAGCCTGTTGTTGAATTATAACTTAATGTAGTGGTCTGTGCAGATAAACTTTGACAAACAGGAGTAAAAATTCCCGTTGTACTTATGGTCGGAAGAGCATTAATTGTTAAAGAAACTGCTTGTATTGTTTGGCAACCATTTGATGTAAAAATTGTCATTATCCCGTTGTAAGCTCCTGCGGCAGTATTAGCAGGAATAAGAATATTGTTGATGTTTCCTGCTCCAGAATCAAAAGAGAAAGCAGTAGTACCTTGATCATTTAATGTCGCCCAATCTATTGAGTAGCTAATTGGCGAACCTGTTGTAGCAGAATATGGCAAAGAGGCCATTTGCAAAGATGTATTTTGACAAACAGGAGTTAAATTTCCTGATGTAGTAATTGTAGGCGTTGCATTAACTGTTACTGTAAAACTATTATTTGCAGATACACATCCATTTGCATTTTTTATACTTAATGTTCCTGTGTAGGTTCCCGCTAATGTTCCAGCAGGAACTGCAATACTAATCGGACTGGAAGTTAAAGGCGCATCTGTAACTGCCAAAAAATTATTGGACGGACTCGCGTTCCAGACAATGCTATAAGAAATTGGTAAATTGGTTGCTGCGCTATAACTCAAATTGGTTGTCTGGGATGCAGAGCTAAAACAGACTGCTGGAGCTGATCCAAGCACAATAGCTGGTAAAGGATTAACTGTCACTGCAAAATTACTTGGTACAGAAACACAGCCATTTGTATTTTTTACAGTTAACGTTCCCATATAAGTTCCCGCAGCTGTTCCCGCTGGAACCGAAATACTGATAGGACTGGAAGTTAAAACTGCATCTGTAACCGCTAAAAAATTATTAGCAGGACTTGCATTCCAAACTATACTATAACTTGTTGGTGAATTTGTCGCAGCACTATAACTCAAACTAGCAGTCTGGACTCCAGTGCTAAAACAAACCGCATTCGCAGTTCCAAGTGTAATTGAAGGCAATGGATTAACGGTTAATGTAAAATTACTAGGTGCAGAAACACAGCTATTTGCATTTTTTACAGTTAATGTCCCTGTATAAGTTCCTGCGGCTGTTCCAGCAGGAACTGCAATATTGATTGAATTGGCTGTTAAACTTGCATCTGTAATTGTTCCGAAGTTATTAGCTGGACTTGTATTCCAAACAATACTATAACTTGTTGGTGAATTGGCTGGGGCTGTGTAAGGCAATGCTACATTTTGTAAGCTTGTATTTGTACATATTCCAGCAATAGTGCCTAACGTAATTGCAGGTAACGGATTTACCGTTACTGTAAAATTATATACTATCGATGTACAACCGGCAGTATTTCCTACTGTTAAATTTCCAGTATAAGTGCCCGCTGGCGTATTAGCAGGTATTTGGATATTAATTGGACTTGCCGTTAAAACTGCATTCGTAACCGGTAAAAAACTATTTGCTGGACTTGCATTCCAAGTTATGCTATAAGTAGAAGGCGTATTGGTAACATTACTATATGGCAATGTTGTACTTTGCAGATTAGAACTTGCGCAAACTGCTGTTGCGGCGCCCAATGTTAATGTTGGTTGCGCACCAACTACAATATCTACATAATTATTTGAAGAAATTGTAGAGATACAATCTACAGAGGTTAAAGAAGTAACTGTAATTCTGCTTGTTCCTAAAGTATTAAAGCCTACCGCGGTAAAACTTCCTGATCCAGGGTTTGTTATTGTCATTGTTGCCGTTAAACCTGTAAATGCCGGACTACTTCTATCATAAGTTACTGTATATGTTCCCGCGGGCAGTGTCGCTGCCGTACCTGTTAACTGTACTTGTGAAGTCGTTCCAGTGGTTGTGCAAACATTTGTTGCAGATATTCCAGTAAAACTATATGTTTTACATGTGTACGTAATATTAACTTGGCCCCTTGCTCCAGCACCTCCATTTCGTAAACTACTAGAACTTGCTGCTCCCGAGCCACCGCCTCCATAATCACCCCCCGCTTTTCCCGCTTCATTTGCGCCAATTAGACTAGCAACCCCGACTCCTCCAGGCCCACCGCCAGAACCATAATTCGCTCCATTACCACCACTACCTGATGAAAGCCCCAGACTTAATAAAGAATTTGATCCACCTCCTGAAGGAGCACCATTTAAGGTAGTTATGCTTCCAATGGCCCCACTTCCACCTGACACACCTGCTGGTGCAGCACCAGACACAAGATTGGCAGTGCCGCCTGGGCCTCCTGGTGCGTTAAAAACACCTGTGTAACCTGCTATATAAGATGCTCCACCAGTAGCACCATTTCCTGTACCTCCTGCAGTAATAGTCGCAACAACAACATTTAAAGTTTGTGCGGTTATACCAGTAATTTTTCCTTTGGCGTAAGTTCCTCCGCCTCCACCAGCAGCACCTCGCGCTAAACCTCGTCCGAGATTCGCTGCTCCACCTGCTCCACCTGCTCCCCAAGCTTCAACAGTAACTTCGTCCATACCAGCAGGAAGAGGAAAAGATGGATTAGAAGCCGAAACCGAATGAGGTATAGTTTGTGCGTTCGCTGCTGTATAAAAAAAAGATAAAGCTAAAATGAGAATAAATTTTAATAGCTTATCGGTATCAGTGGATGTCAAATTGCTGGAAAAATTCAGCATAGTAAGTATTTCTCTTTTCATCTTGTGGCATTTTAGTAATTGAAAAATAAATTCAAACTCAAAACAAGAATAACCGCAAAATCGAAGGAGGCTTACTATTGTAAACTACAAAACGAATGTTTATATAGAATTAAGAATGCACCACAATTTTGCAATCAGTAGAGGCAGATAAAATGACAGTTTTTTAAACTGTCATTTAGAAGAAAAAAATGTATTTAAAAGGCTTATAGAAAATTACACTTTATCGATTTAAATTGTTTTTAATCGACAAAATCTTACTACAAGGTACGATTTTATTTACAGAACATCTGTTATTATAGTATTAAACTCAAAATTTAACACCTAAACGCCTAAAAAATAAAAAAATAAGAAAAAACTGTTAATTTAAGAATACATGACAAGCATTTTACTGATTTACAATGAATTAACACAAAATAAAGAGGTTTTCATATAATATTTTAAAAAACAACTCTTTGGCTTATATATCAAAATATTATCTTTCTGGAAGTTAAATTGCCATTCTCACAAACTACTTTTATTATTAAAACCTGATGAGAAGAAAACAAGTTTTCAATAAAAGCCTTTTTTGTTTCTAATTTTTCTTTTTTATACAAACATTTACCAGAAATATCAAACACTGAAACTTCCTTTAGATTGTAATTTACTGAATCAACTGTAATAATCTTATTTCTAATGGATATAACAATTCCATTTTCTTCCTTTTCAAAAACATTACTATCTAATGTTGAATTACTAAAAATTATAATAAAACGATCATTAAAAGTTCCTACTTCAGAATCAAATTTATATGGCTCTAGAGAAAGATTATGGATCTTATTTAGATTTTTATCTACTAAAAAAATAGATTTATTATTAAAAAAAATATCTTGATGATCTATTTCAAATTCGAAATTATCTCTGATTGTAGTTTTATAACCTAAAGAGATTGAATCACTTTCCAAAAATGGCAGTTCACGACCTTGAATCACTAATTTTTTATTCTCACTTATACTATAAAAATCTAATGTCGCCCCAGAACTTAAATATTCAGCATCATAATTTAAATCTAAAGCATTTGACGCACCAGCCGCATAACCAAGTAAAATCTGTTTAAATTCATTATCACTTTTTACATTTAACCAAAACCTATGCTTTTCTTGGATAGATTTTATTTCAGAATTTAAAGCGGGACGAAAAAAAGAATTATTATTATCCCGAATTCTCATACTATTATTAAACTCTAAATAACCTTTTTGAGTGCTTTTTACAAAAAATGCTTGCCCAGAAGCAATTTTACCATCTGGAGCATCATTATTCGCTCCAGAACTTAGTGCTGATCTCGTACCAACACCTCCTAATAAATTATAAACTGCAAAATCATCATTAGTATATCTATAGGTATTAGTTCCTGGTATTGTTATTCTAGGCGGAGTGTTATGCGTCCAAAAATATAGTGCTCCTTTTGTCTTTGGAGTATTTTCTATTAGGAAATCATCTGCGCTTATTGCACAAGGGTATGGATTTCCAACCAAATAAAATCGATCAGCAGCAACAAATTCAACTTCTATTTTACCATTATTTGGAATCCCTTTAAAAACACCTTCAAACGTTGCTCGTTCAGCAGTAGAAAAACTTTGCGGAGCTCTTATACTATATCCATTCCCCAAAGTCATTGTCATAGTTCCATTAAGATTTGTTTTCCATCCTAGAATTGGATCATACCAGAAATATTTATCAAAAAGTGTCTCAGGTGAAAAATCGTATAATTTCACATCGGCTACTGGGGAAGACCAATAGGTTAGATCGAATCGAATTACTGGTTTTGTTTTTCTTTTTACATGGACTATTCCTGTGTTTACCATATCATCATCATCTTGATATAAACTAGCAGAATCTTCTAAGACGAGAATTCCGCTACCAGTATAAGAAAACTCAATTCCAAGTGTTTGTTTTTCAAGTAAGGTAACCGTTTTTCCTTTTTCGATGTTACAGCCGCAAATATTGGTTGTAGTTAAGCTTGGAAAGCTTTCTTCAAAATAAACATCTTTTCCTGCGGAAGGATAACCATTCGACCATGAAATTCCATCCCAGATTGTTTTATTAACACAAAGTTTTAAACGAGCGATTCTATGCTTTGAAATACCTGAAATTGAATTAAAATTTCCTCCTATGACCAATTTATAATCTTCAGTAAAATTCATTGCATACAGCGTATTATTTAATGACGCTGTAAATGTATTATCGTAAGATCCTGAGGACAATAATCGAATCAATCTAGAGGAAGGAAGAGTATTATATGTTCCCGAAAAAGTTCCTCCGACTAAAATCCTGCTATCTGGCTGTACTAATATAGCACGAACATCTCCTTTGCTGAAACCAGCTCCGACATCAAATGTTCTATCAAAAGATCCGTCAATATTTAATCTAATAATTCGTTTTTGCGAAGTACCATTAAACGTCAAAAAAGAACCTCCAACAAGTATCTTCTGGTCGGATTGTAGTGCAATTGCATAAACATATTTATCGAAACCATTTCCAATACCAAAGTTTTCATCAATACTTCCGTTCGAATTTAACCGTACCAATCCTGCAGAAGGGACATCATTAAACTTTTTAAAATGACCTCCTACAAGAATCTTCCCATCTAATTGAACAACTATACTTTCTATAATGCCATCGGCACCAAAACCAGTGATAAAATCAGGGTCTTTTGTACCATCTGGCAATATCCTAATAATTCTACCTGCATTAACCGGTGATCCATTGTATTTTGTAAAAGCTCCACCAACAATTATTTTTTGATCTGACTGAACTGCCAACGCATAAACTTGTGCGTTAAATCCATCTCCGCTACCAAAAGAACCATCAATCTCTCCATTTGGAAATATCCTAACAATACGATTATTGATAAGATCATTGTATTTTGTAAAATTGCCACCTAAAATAATTTTTCCATCAGTTTGTAATCCTGATGTTTTTATCAAACCATTACTTCCCACATTTGTTATGTTGAAAACTGGATCGATTTTCCCATTTTCTAACAGACAGGTTATCTTAGAGGCTGTCTCTCCATTAAACTTTTTAAAATTGCCACCAATTATTGCTTTTTTGTTTAGAAGAGGCAAAATAGTAAGAACAGAATTATCAAAACCAATTCCAGATACTAGATAAGAAATATCTTGTTCTCCTTCAGTACTAATTTTCACTAGTCTTCCTTGATTTTGACTGTTAAAAACAGAAAATGAGCCACCAACAAACCATGAACCTTCTTCATCAAATTCTAAAGCAAGTACCGAAGCTGATGCGGGTCCAGAACCAATGTCAAAGTTAGGTTTTATGCTTCCATCTGGTTGGAGAAAAATTAACCTTGTAACTTCCGTAGTATTGTAAAAACCTACAAATGAGCCGCCAACCATTATCTCTCCATTCTTATTGATTTTGATTGTTTGGACTCCTTCTCTACTAAAACCTGTACCAATTAAAAAATTCTCATCTTTAGTCCCATCTTCATTCAAGCGAATAATTCGATTAGCTACAGTGTCATTAAAAAGAGTAAAATTGCCGCCTAAAACCATTTTCCCATCAGACTGTAACGCGATCGCATTAACGTTATCATTAAAACCTACTCCACAGTTGAAGGTAGAGTCAAAAGTTCCATTAGAATTTAACCGAATTATATGATTAGCTGAAGTACCGTTAAATGCTATAAAATTACCCGTAAGGAGTACTTTCTGATCTGATAAAACTTTTGCATGTGTAATATTTAATGCAGATCCAGAACCAGTAAGAAATGTCGAATCGAGTAATCCGTTTGGCAATAAACGCGCTACTCTGTTAACTGTAGTATTATTGTATTTTGTAAAACTTCCAACAATAATTATTTTTCCGTCTGACTGCGAGTCAATATCGTATACTATACCAGTAGTAGCTCCAATTGTTGTATTAAAAGTCTCATCATATGAACCATCTACATTTAAACGAATTATTCTTCCTGCGTTGATGCCATTAAAACTTGTGAAATTACCTCCCAATATAATTTTGCCATCAGACTGCAAATAAGAAGCATAGATTTTACCATTAAAACCAGTTCCAATATTGAAGCTTTCATCAATAGAACCATCTGGATTTAATCGAGTAAGATAAGAAGCGGGTGTTCCATTCAAACTTAAATAATCACCTCCTACAAGCAAGGTGCCATCTTTCAGCATCAAAAGTGTCCGCAAAGTATTATCAAATCCATCACCAATTTGTCCATCGTCGAAAACATTGAAGGAGCTGTCAACTTTACCCTGTTGTGAGAAAATTGTTTGGACTGAAAACGAAATCAAAATTAATGTATAAAATAAATTTTTAATCAAAACAGAATAATCCAAGTTAATATTTGTAAGAATTAAGTTAAAATTATAAAGCATTAATTAAAAACACAATACCAAGATTTAGGGATATTTTAGACATAAAAAAAGTCCATTCTTTATAAAGAATGGACTTTTATATAATCTATTTTTTAGTTACAAATTTGAAAAAACAACTTTTTTAGTAATTATTATAGAGCCGTTTTCTAAAGTCACCTTAACTAATAAAACCTGATCGCTAGAATGTAAATTAGTAATCTGTAATTCTGACGAATTAACTTTTTTCTTGCTGTATAACGATTGTGCTCCTACATCAAAAATATTCACCTCTTTTATCGTTTCTTTAGAAGAAGTAATGCTTATTACTTTATTTTTTATAGAAACCAAAACACTGCTTTCAAGATTTTCAAAATCACCTGTTCCTAACGTTTTATTTGTATATCGAAGAACAAAACGATCTGGAAAAGTTCCAGTTAATGTACTGAATGTATAGTTTTCATTACGTAAGTTAGTGATCTTTCCTGTTGATTTGTCTTCTAAATAAACTTCTTGCTCATTAAAGAATCCATCCCCATGATCTATTGCAATTGTAAACTCTCCTTCTATTGAAGTTTTATATCCTAACGGAACCAAGTCACTATTATCAAATGGAAGAGCACGCCCTTGAATTGTTAATTTTTTGGTTTCATTTATACTATAAAAATCAATAAATGAATTACCAGCAGCGCTAAAAGCATCGTAATTAATGTCTACACTATTAGTTGCACCTTGAATATAACCAACCAATATTTGCTTAAAAGCACCTTGAGTATTTGTAATATTCAACCATATACGATTTTTTTCTATACTACTTTTAGCTGTTTTAAGGAATTGTCCATTATTTGCTTCAACACGCATTGCGTTATTAAAAAGTATTTCTGTTGTTTTTGGTCTAGCAAGGAATCCTTGTCCTGCGGCAATAAATCCGTCAAATGGTTTAGCTGGTGCGCCATTATTACCAACACTGGTTGTTCCAGAAGTATTATAAGCTATATAATCATCACTTGTATAACGATAGGTGTTATCTCCAGGTGCTTTTTGCGGAGAGGTAACATGCGTCCAAAGATAAATTGTTCCTAATACATCTTTATTAGTCTCTATTAATGCATCTGCATCTACTGCTGATGGATATGGATTCCCAAAAAAGAAATATTTATCGGCAACTACAGATTTTACCGTTATGTTTCCATTATTTGGAACCCCAACAAATTTTCCTGTAAAAATACCTGGTACAGCAGTATCAAATCCCTGTGGTCCTCTAATACTGTAACCATTTCCTACTTTCATGGACATTCCTCCATACAAGTTAGTTTTCCATCCTGCAATTGGTTCAAAATAAAAATACTTGTCAAAAAGAGTCGTAGGTGAAAGTTCATTCATCTTTGGCCCAAGATCTGGTGACACTGTAACTGGACTTGACCAATACGTCAAATCAAATCGGCGTACGCTAGTTTCCCTCTCATAAACTATGTTTCCTGAATTTTGTATATCTGTTTTTTGTATTAAACTTGAACCATTCCTAAATACCAATCTACCATTACTTGTTACTTCATTTGTTATCGTCAAAGTCAAACCAGATGGAATAATTACTTCTGATCCATCTGGAACTCTAATTTCTAATGAACATGCGTCTATATTTGTTTTTGATAAAGGTATAACATTTGAGAAAGGCTGATTTGGCAAAACCGAAGAAATGATAACACTTTTACTTCCGTCTGGCTCATCATTTGTCCATGCTGAACCATTCCATTCTGTAAACGAACTAATATCATCTATTGTAATAGTTGCTAAACTAGAGGTACAACCTGTAGCATTATCTGTAACAGTAAAACTATAAGTATCTGCTGTTAAATTTTGAATAGGTAAAGTAGATATTGTACCAGAATATGTCTCTGGCAAAGTAGTTGATCCCGTTTGGTTAATTATCCAATCTGCTGGCAAAGCATCTATTGTTATGCTTCCAAAACTGCCACAAGACACATCAGTGTTTTTTACAATTGATGGTGTTGGTGCTTTAATTACTGTAATAGTTTTACTAACTGATACTGTATTGCATGAACCGCCTGAAGTTGTCAATGTCAATGTGATGCTTCCAAATTCTAATGCTCCTGCAGTATACGTAGCATTTGCTGGATCACTAGGGTTTGTCCATATTCCTGATCCTCCGCCCCATGTTCCGCCCGTAGCTCCGCCTCCAACTGATCCGCCCATAGCCGCTGATGTCGCTCCTTGGCAGATTGCCGATAAAGCTGATCCTGCATTGGCCGTCGGATTTGGATTTACTGTTATGGTTTTAGATGCCGTTGCAGTTCCGCATGAACCGCCAGAAGTAGTCAATGTCAATGTGATGCTTCCCGATTCTGATGCTCCGGCTCTATACGTAGCATTTGCTGGATCATTAGGGTTTGTCCATATTCCTGATCCTCCGCCCCATGTTCCGCCTGTGGCTCCGCCTCCAACTGATCCTCCCATAGCCGCTGATGTCGCTCCTTGGCAGATTGCAGATAAAGCTGATCCTGCATTGGCCGTCGGATTTGGATTTACCGTTATAGTTAATATAAAAGGCACACCTGTACAACTTCCTGTAATTGGAGTAACTGTATAAGTTGCTGTTTGAGCTGTTGCTAAGCTATTCACTAATGTACCTGTTATAATATCTGTCGCAACTGTATTTGCCGCTCCGCCACTTAATCCCGTTGAAAGAGATGGTGCCGTCCAGGTATACTTTGTATTATTTGGAATTGTTCCATTTGTTGGTGTAACAGAAAACTCAACTCCCGTACATGCATTACTTGCCATTGGATCAATTGTTGCTGATGTTACGTCTACCACAACTGGTGATGAAGTAACTATCGTATTTCCTCCACAGCTTATTTTTGCATGATAATAAGTTTTTACTGTCTGAGAAGTAGAAAATGTAGATTTTGAACCTGTTGTATCTAGAAAATCAATTGATAAATCATCTATACTGTGTCTATCATTTTCACCTCCTGTTCGTGCTGAAAATTTGAATTTCCACGCAGATTTATCTGCTGCACCATAACCTGGCAAGAAAAGCTCTGAAACAACAGTTGTACCTGCAATTACCAAAGATAATTTTGCATTTGCATCAACTCTTAAAACTAAATTTTGGTAAGATGCATTTCTCAATGGAACTACATTGATTGCAGAAGTAAAATACATTACATTATTATACAACACTCTTACACGACTTCCTCCATTTAAACCTTCATTATCATAAGTATCTAATTGAATAATAATACCATCACCTTCACCATTTTCTCCTCCCCCTGCTCCAGCGTTAACATTGTTACCATAACTAAAACTCATACCATCTGCTCCTTTACCTCCTGTAGTTGTATCCCAAATTCTAAATTTAAAAGCTGCTGTAAAGGCATTTATGTTAGCATTTGGAGACTTGTTTATAAAGAATCCACTATTATGGCCCCCTTCAGTTGTTCCTGTTAGAACTAACTCGGTTCCGTTTATTAAACAATCGGCACCAGATAGCACTATAATTCCATCTGAACTTGAGCTGTTTGGAGATTGGGCAGTAGAAAAATTACTAGAGAAAAAATTTATCGGTGTCGGTGTCGTATTTGACCAATTCGTTCCATCTGTCGACTTTTCCCAAACATATGTCGAACCATCAACGAACGAGCTTCCCAAAGACAATACAAAAGGCTCATTAGGACATACCGATGGCACTGAAGAAACCGTCGTGCTTGAAGTTGGATTTCCTGAACAAGAATTCAAAATGGTAACAGTATATTCTTCAATTTGCCCTGCACTATCACTTGCAACACATGGACCACCAGAGTAATCTCCCATTCTTCCCACAATCCTCATTTTAATATTTCCTGCCACTGCTGCTGTAGGAATTGTTAAATAAACAGATGCTGCACGACCATCTGCCCCTGTTGAATTATAAATTGTTCCTATTGTAAAACTTTCAGTAGCATCTGTAAAAACCCCATTATTATTCCAATCAAAATAAGCGGTATAATAGCCATTTGTATAGCCAGTTGTATTTCCTTTTACCGTCAAAGCATACTTCTCCCCCTTAACAAGTGTGGTAGGAGTTTCAGCAGTAAAATCTTCATATGTTAAACCTGTAGTAAGATTAGGACTAGTTTTGTGCAAAGTATTTAATATAACATCTGTAATTGGATTAACACTGCTAAAAAAAGCACATGTCACATTTAATATTCCAGTTGCTGTACTGCCAAAGTAAGTATTATTTGTACGCTTTGCTGCAGATGCTGTACTACCCCAAGAAGAAGGTGTAGCACTTGTTCCTCCATAAGTTAGAGAAGCAGCACTATGATTTTGAGTACCTAAATTTGCCGACGAATTTATGACTAAAGCATTAACTATAGTTGTTGAGGCAGTAAAACTTTTTGCACCAGTCCCAGCCAATGTTAAATTATAGAAATTTGAAACATTGAAAGATTGTGTTCCTGAGCCATTTAGTGTCACTGTTCCTAATCTGGGAGTAAATGTTCCGTTATTAGTAAAGCTCCCACCTATATTTAGCGCATAATTATTAGTTGATACGTCTAATGTAGTTCCTGAACCTATAGTTAAGTTATTACTAACAGTTGTAGCAGCACCAAAAATTTTGGCACCACTCCCTGACGTTGTTAAATTATAATATGTAAGAGCACTTGACCCTAAATTTTGATCTCCTGCTTTATTATACTCAACAGTACTTGTATTTGACGTAAAAGTCCCACCAGTACCCGATACATCTCCACCAATCTTTAATATGCTTGATCCTCCATTTAACGTACCACTTGTCCTTGTCCAGTTTCCAGAAAAAGAATGTGTTAAGCCAGAACCTAAATTTAAAGTAGTTGCATTTGTAGCTCCAGCTATTGTCAGATTTCCTCCATTTACATTTCCCGTAAATGTTGCTACTGTTCCTCCAGTCTTATTCATTGAAACTGTTCCTGTCGTTGTAAAGCCTGTGATGTTTTGTGTATTTCCTCCTGATATAGTTACATTTCGTGCTGCGAAATTTAGAATACCACTTCCAATATTCAGTAAATTACCTTGTACTATTATATTTGCACTAGGATTCGCTGTTGTTCCTGAGCCACTAAATTCTAAGTTTTGATATGTAATAGAGCCATTGATTACTGGACTATTATTATAATAATCTATAGTGAATCCGGAAGATAATGTCCCTGGAGTAAAACTATAATTATTAGACCACAAAGCTGCTCCTAAACGTAATTCTCCTGCAGTTAAAGTAGGTGAATTCGAAACAGTCAAAAGAAATGTATTTGCATCAAAAACTCCAGCTGTATTAGTAAAATTTGCTACTGAAATTGAATTGTTTAGCAAAACGCTCCCTCCTGTTTTATTATTAATTAATGAACCTATAGAAGAAGAAGATATGTGTCCTGAAAGATTTTGATTTAAATTACCAGTAAAAATAACTGTTGCTCCTGATCCCGATGATGTTCCATTAAAAGACCAATCACCTGTTAACGAAATTGTCCTAGTTCCTCCTCCTGTAGTCCAATTACCTGATCCAGTTACACTTCCGTTCACAGTGAGAACATTTCCATTTGCCATATCCAATATAGCATTAGCATTTATTATTAGTCCTGCGCAGGTACGATTTCCATTTGTGTTAACTGAATTACCATTTGTTGTTGCAATAACAACTATATCTCCAGTTCCAGGTTGAGCATTCCCAATCCATGTGGAACTATTATTCCAGTTCCCTCCCGTAGCAGTACTTGTAATTGTTGCCGCATAAGCAAAAGAAACCACAAAAAACATCCCAACACACAGTAATCCTAAACTTGGTGAATTTAATCTTTTGAGGAAAGATTTAGAGGAAATGAAAAATAAAAACGAGTAAAGTAATTTTCTCATCATATAACAGTAGGTATTTGTTTTTAAATTTGTTTTTGGTTTGCTTAAAGCAAAAAAGGCATTCTTTGTAAAAGAACAAATATTCTTTTGGTATTATATTGGAATCCAAAATGTTAAATTCTAGGCTTTAAGCCAAAATTTAAAAATGTTAAATTTCCGTACAAAAATATTTAAATTAGCCTAATACACAAGGTTATAATTTATTTCTTTTTGTAAAATATTAACAAATTTCAGAATTAATTTATAACTATTTCACCATTACTTCATTTAAACGTTAAAACGCATGAAAAACCCGACGAACAGCACTTTTACCATCAAAGAAGCTTTACAAAAGTTAGAGCACTTTTGTGCCTATCAAGAACGTTGTCATGATGAAGTAGTTGCTAAGTTATATACCCTAAAAATGACTCGCGACGAGATTGACAGTATTGTCGTACAGCTTATTGAAGGAAATTTTCTGAATGAGACTCGTTTTGCCTGCAACTTTGCCAGAGGCAAACATAGAATCAAACATTGGGGGAAAATTAGGATTACAAATGAACTTAAAGTGAGAAATATTTCGTCAACAAATATCACCTTGGCTCTAAAAGAAATTTCTCCTGAAGAATATTTTGAAACTTTCGAAAATTTAGCAGAAAGATGCTGGAATGGTATTTCTGAAACCAATCAGCTTAAAAAGCGCAAAAAGTTCTGCGACTATATGCTTCGAAGAGGTTATGAGAGTAATTTGGTTTATGAAAAAGTTAAGGAATTAGAAGAAAACTAAAATTCCACTTTATCTTAAAAAATGCTTTTTTATCTCTCGAAGATCCACTTGATTTTCTTCAAAATCTAGATAAAATTACCTACATAAATCCCAACAACTTTTGGTTGTAAATTATTCTATTTTTGAAAGATTTATAGCAAATTCGACGTTTTTTGACCTAAAACCTCAAAAAACAGTCTTAAAAAACCTTCTTTTTTACAATTATTCTTATAATAAATTTAAGCATTTTATAAGAATACTTGCCGAACATTAAAATTTTTAATGCAGTTTATCGACTATTCGATCAATTCATCGATTATATCGGGGTTCTCAAAACCCTAACAAATTCTAGCTCGTAGATGTATCTATCTTTGCCGCGGTTCAAAAAGTCCTATGCCAGCATAACAAATTGATAGAAAACATTTAACATGAAAAAAACTTTACTTTTATTCTTATTATTGCCTTTTTTTGGATTTGCTCAAAATGTCGATTTAATCAAGTGGAATGCAACAATCCCAAACGATGAAAACAAACCTACCGTTAACCCAAACGTTGCTTTATCTTATCTAACTTCTTCTGAGGTACAAGTTAAATATAATAATGGTTGGGAACCAGAGCCTTTTTTTATCTGCAGCGGCTGGCCAACTGGTCAGCAAAATGAAGGCGAATACGATCCTGCAAAATATGTAGAATTTAAAGTTACCCCTATCTCTGGGAAAAAGCTCGATTTAACAACTTTCAATTTGACATTCAAAAGTCAAGGCGGTGGTTCCACAGAAAAATTTACGATCTTATACACTAAAGATGAAAAATTTCAAAAAGACATAAAAGTTTTAGTCCCAGAAAGAACTAGTGTAGACAGCTGGGTCTCAATAAACCCTTCTTTTTCAGAAGAAATTAATCCGGTTTTACCTGGTCAGACTGTTTATGTCCGTTTATATGTTTACAATTCAAACAATGCCTTCCATATTAAAATTGGTAAACCCGATTCAAATCCACAAACAGCTACTACAATTACGGGAAGCGTTTCAGATTTTGATCCGAACAAAATTTTGGCTATCAATGACTATGTTAAAGCCATAAAGAATACTACTTTAAATATTTCTCCGTTAAATAATGATGTTAAAAAAGAAAATGTTGCTTCTGTGACAATTTCTTCTCCTCCGCCAGCGTCTCAGGGAACAGCAACAGTGAATCCAGATAATACGATCACTTTTAATCCTGCAGCCAATTTTACAGGAGTCTCGACATTTAAATACACAATAAAAGATGCTTCAAATCTTACATCGGAAGCTAAAATACAAGCAACTGTTGGTGAGGAAACACCTGAAAGTTTAGTTATCTGGTACGGACGAAATGCTTCGAATAGAGTTGAAGCAACTGTATTGTCTCCATATGTAACATCAGGCAATATAGGAAACAAGAATGTATCTATAAATCACAACATTAATGAAGATGCAAAAAATCCGTTTTTTCAAACTGCAGGCTGGCCATCAGGAGTTGCTAGTGATACTAAATACATAGAATTTACAATAACAGCAGATAACTCGCATCGTGTAAACTTAACTGCTCTTAATTTCATGTTTAGAAATCAAGGTGGGAATGGCCAAAAATTCAAAATTGAATACACAAATGATCCTACATTCACGACCAATAGAAAAACGTTATTAGCAGAAACAAGTACTACTGGATCTTGGAAAAGCATCAGTGCTCCTTTTAGCTCAGACTTAAATTATTTGCTCCCGGGAAAAACTATGTACATTCGTCTTTATGTTTATAATTCGAACGAAGAATTTCAGTTTAGAACAAAAATAAATATTACAGGAAACATAAAAGATCCTAACGTGTTTGCCGCATATAGTGATTTTGCAACAACTCCTTCTAACAAAAGTATTAATATTTCAATTTTAGCCAATGACGTAGTTGGAAGTACTCCTGTTCAAAATATTGAGGTTACTCAACCCACAACAGGCGGAACGGTTGTAAAAAATGGAATCACAGATGTTACTTTTATTCCTACACCAGGATTTGTTGGAATGTCTAATTTTACTTATACAATTTCTAATGGAACTTTATACTCGTCGGCAACTGTAAGTGTGGATGTTACCCCTGCGCCTTGTGCTCCCGCCGAAGATCCTACCGTATTTGAAAATGATAAATGGATTGGGTATGTATACAAATACCCAAAAGACAATCCTGTGCCAACTATTGGTTATAACGATACACCTAATACCGCAATTGCGACTTATGTTGGAACAGTGACTGAAAATAAAAATTTTGACAGAGACGTCGATAGTGGCGCTATTACAGGCGTTACCTCAAACTTTCCTTGCGAAGTTGCCCCTTCTGATTATTTCTTGGTGCGCTATAGAATGCGAACTAAAGTAACAGAAACTGGACTTTACAATTTTTTGATTGGAGGTGATGATGCTATCAGATTGTATATCGATGGTGAAATTGTTTTAGAAAGATGGAGCGGAGGAAGTTATGCTGTAAAATCCTCACTTTATAAACTTGAAGCAGATAGAAATTACGATTTTGTTATCGAATATTATGAATTAGCAGCTAACGCTAGAGCCTCTTTCTCATTTGGTTTAACCAAAGGAGACCCTACTGAATTTGGAGACAAGGTTTGGAATGTTTACGGCTACAACGGCAATGACATTACATTAACAACTGCTGGCTATGCAGGATATTATATTGATACAAATCCAAATGCCAATTCAACTGCATATTGGCCAACAACTAAATCGCCAGCTGCAGCAATTAACTGGCAAGGTTCAACAATGCTTAATGATTATTTTACAGTAGTTTCTAAACGTAAAGGTTTTGCTTGTGGTCAATATCAGATACAAGTTGCAAATTATGATGATGATCTTCAAATTTTTGTAGACGGAACTGAAGTTTTCTACGAAAAAGGAAACACAGATACTGCTGTATTAGTCAAAAAAGGTCAAATTTTTTCTTTAAACAGCAAAACTAAAGTAGAAATACGTTTAAAAGAAAATGGAGGTGGAGCAAAATCTTCTGTAATTTTTATAAATATTCCAAATAATGGAACTGGTGATGGAACCGGCAGCACTTTAGAAATAAATGAAAATACAGAACTAAATTCAGATCTTACTGTTTGTTCTTGCACAATTAATGATGGCGCGACATTAACCGTTAAAAAAGATGTCACACTAACTATTGACGAAGACATAAATGTTCTTGGGAAAGGAAAATTATTAATTTTAGATGGAGGCGCATTACTTCAAACTTCAACAAGTAAAGATATGTTTACAGGAAGTGATAAATCTTTTGAAATACAAAGAATAACCAAAGTACGCCGAATGGATTTAACGTACTGGTCTACGCCTGTAAATAACAAAGATTTTGCAATGAAAACATTGTCTCCAGAAACTTTATTTGACAAATATTTCTACTTTACTTCAGATTTTAAATGGGCTACTAACCTATATGGAGTCATGATAATGGAACCAACCAAAGGATACAGTATTAGGGGGCCACAGTATTTTGACACTCAGATTGCTTCTGATTTTACGGGAAAATTCTATGGGACACCAAACAATGGAGATTTCCCAATTGCGACAACTGCAGACAAACACCACCTTATCGGAAATCCTTATCCGTCTGCTATAGACGGGCGAAAATTTATTAGAGATAACGGAGATGTGGGACCATTATATTTCTGGACACATGTTTCGCTTCCAAAAAAAGAAAATGGCAGTAACACCTACAGATACAGCAGTCCAGATTATGCAATTTTAACATTATTTGGATCAACAAAAGCTACAACTGGAGGCGAGGCTCCTTCGGGCTACATTGGTGTTGGACAAGGATTTATTGTAAAACCAAAAGTAACTTCTCTTGTGTTTCGCAATGACCAGCGTGTGAAAGCACAAAACACACAGTTTTTCAAAACCACAGCAAAACAAGATGAAGGCGAGGTAAATCGTCTTTGGTTAAATTTAAGCAATGATGAAGATGCATTTAAACAATTACTAATTGGGTATGCAGAAGGCGCAACAAACAGTTTCGATTATAACTATGACGCTACAACATTGTCTAGTAATTCGTATGTAGATTTTTACACCATAAATGAAACAAAAAGATTATCGATTCAAGCAAGAGCCTTACCTTTTGACAATACTGAAATAATTCCTCTTGGCTATAAAGCGGTTGCCGAAAGCCAACTTACAATTTCTATTGACCATGCCGACGGTTTCTTTAACACTCAGGCAGTGTATCTAGAAGACAAAATAACAGGTATTATAACTGATTTACGTGCTTCTAATTACACTTTTACAACAACTATTGGAACCTTTCCTGATCGTTTCGTATTACGCTATACAAATAAAACATTAGGAACAGGTGATTTTGAAAATACGGCAGATGGTGTACTGGTTGCTGTAAAATCAAAAGTAATACATGTGACTAGCGGAACTGAAAACATTAAAGAAGTAAAAATCTATACAATCGGTGGCCAATCGCTTTACAACAACGCTAAAATTGAGGAAAAAGAATTAGAAATTAAAAACTTACACTCTAGCAATCAAGTTTTAATTGTAAAAGTGATTCTTGAAAATGGTCACGTTGTCACAAAGAAAATCATATTTAATTAATAATAGAAACCCATCGCAAAGATGGGTTTCTTATTTTATGCTACTTTTAAATTTTCGCTCATAATTAAAAAACAAAATCTCTAACTAACTCTAAAACTTCATTTATTTCTTCCTGTGAATTATAACTGTGAATGCAAAAACGTATTCGCTCCTGATTTTCTGGAACAATTGGCGAAAGAATGGCTTGCACATCAAATCCCTTATCTTGAAGTTCTTCTGCTAACTTTCCAACATTATCATTCCCTGGAACAATTGCAGAATGTATTGAAGATTTACTGTGAACGAACATTGGTTTTAATCCCAGTAAATTTTTCTGCTGATTAAAAAACACAATATTCTTACGAAGCTTTTCAAGAGACTCTTTTTCAATTTCCAATTGCTGATATGCTGTAAAGATTGTTGTAATAACATGAGGAGACAAAGCAGTTGTATATATAAAGCTTCGAGCAAAATTAACTAGATAATCTTTCAGCTCAATATTTCCTAAAATTGCCGCGCCTTGGCAACCTAGAGCCTTTCCAAAAGTTACAATTCGAGCAAAAATCTTGTTATGCAATTTCAGATACTGAGCCAGTCCTTCTCCTTTTTCACCAAAAACCCCCAAAGCATGAGCTTCATCAACAACCAAATAGCAATTGTATTTTTCTGAAAGCTGCACCAACTCTTCTAAATTCGGACTATCACCATCCATAGAAAAAACAGTTTCTGTTACAATGTATATTGTTGTATCTGGAAATTTAAGAATATACTTTTCCAAATCTTCAAAATCGTTATGGATAAAATGATACGATTTAGCACTAGACATCCCAATTCCATCTTTTATAGAAGCATGACACAATTCATCATACAAAACAAGATCATTTTCTTGCGGTACAGCACTAAAAAAACCTAAATTGGCATTGTAACCCGAATTAAAGATTAAAGCTGATTCTGCTTCATGAAATTGCGCTATAAAAGTTTCCGTAATTTGATAAATCGAATGATTTCCCGTCGTCAATCTTGATCCCGTAGCCCCGCTTTGAAAAATTTCGTTTTCTAACAAGTAAGCATGAGTATGTTTATAAATAGTTTCCGATTTAGAGAATCCTAAATAATCATTAGAAGAAAAATCAACTAGATTATTAAACACAGGCAATTTTCTAAACAGATTTTTCTGTTTATAGCTTTCTATTTTACATTTAAGATTTTCAGGCAGTTCCATAAAAACAAAGTTATGCAATTCTAATTAGAATAAATGGCGGATTATAAGCAACCCGCCATTTTCTAAATTTAAATAGCACTAATAAAAGGTGACTGTCTAACATAATTTGACTCAACCAATTCTTTGACAAGAAACTTCGAAATATCAAAAGCCGTAATTTTATCTCCTAAACAATCTTCAAGATTCACAGAGATTTCATGACTATCATCAGAAAAAATAATTAGCGGAACACGAACCTGTGTCCAATTAGCCGTACTGCTATTTAAAAGATCATAAGTAAATTGTCGGTCTCTCTGAATTTCAGGAAAATTAGTTTTCATCCATTCGGTTGCCATCATTGTTTTTGAACTCTTTTTATCGAATGGAGTATCTATATTCAGTCCAGCAAGTAGAACATATCTCTCAATTCCATATGTATTCATAGCATTTAGAACATTCTTTGTTGCCTGACTTGCTACCATGGGTTCTCCTAGCCTCTGACCAATAGTACATATCACTGCTTGACAATCCTTGAGCAGTAAATTTATAGACTCACTATCGATTGCATCACCTTTGATGATTTCTATTTTTGAATTTTGAATAGTAAAATTGTTCGGATTTCTTAATAGAAGTTTTACATTAAATCCGTTCTCTAGTAACTGATTTACTAGATATCTCCCTGTTCTTCCGTTACCGCCAAGAACAGCAACTTTTGATATATTTTTCATATATTTTCTTTATAAAATTTGACATAAAAAATCATGTTACATCATTAAAGATGCAACAAAGCGTAAAAGCTTCCTTAGCCTTTACAATTGACCAAATATTTTATAAAGAGATTCTAATAGTTCAAAAGTAAGAAAATAAAAAAAGCCAGACAATACTGTCTGGCTTTTTAGCTTATTTTGAAATTGTTTTAGTCAACTAAAACAATTATCTTATTGTTTTTCATCTCGATTGTTCCTGACTTAATCCCTAAAGTATAAGTTTGGTCATTAACTCTCGTAAACTTATCAGCAGCCTCTTTAGAAAAACTGAAGCTTGGAGCTGCAATTTTAATTGTCCCTTCTTCTAGAATTGAGACAATTGGGGCGTGATGATTTAAAATCTGAAAGCTTCCATTAACTCCTGGTAAGCTAACTGATGTTACCTCTCCTGAAAATAATTTCGCTTCTGGTGATACTATTTCTAAAATCATTTTTTTTGAGTTATGAGTTATAAGTTATGAGTTATAAGTGAGCAGAAACTCATAATTTATAACTCATAATTCATAATTTATATTAAGCTTCAGCTAACATTTTCTCTCCAGCTTCGATTGCATCTTGAATAGAACCTTTCAAGTTGAAAGCTGCTTCCGGAAGGTGATCTAACTCACCATCGATAATCATGTTGAATCCTTTGATAGTATCTTTAATATCAACTAATACACCTGGAATACCTGTAAATTGCTCTGCTACGTGGAATGGCTGAGACAAGAAACGTTGTACACGACGTGCTCTAGATACTGCAAGTTTATCATCTTCTGATAACTCTTCCATACCCAGGATCGCGATAATATCTTGTAATTGTTTGTATTTTTGAAGAATTTCTTTAACTCTTTGTGCACAGTTATAGTGCTCATCACCTAAGATGTGTGGAGTTAAAATTCTTGAAGTAGAATCTAACGGGTCAACCGCAGGATAGATACCTAACTCAGCAATTTTACGAGACAATACAGTTGTAGCATCTAAGTGCGCGAAAGTTGTAGCTGGCGCAGGGTCAGTTAAGTCATCCGCAGGAACGTAAACCGCTTGTACAGATGTAATAGATCCTTTGTTTGTAGATGTAATACGCTCTTGCATAGCTCCCATCTCAGTTGCTAATGTTGGTTGGTAACCTACCGCAGATGGCATACGTCCTAAAAGTGCTGATACCTCAGAACCTGCTTGAGTAAAACGGAAGATGTTATCAACGAAGAATAATACATCTTTTCCTTGGTCTGATCCAGCTCCATCACGGAAATACTCAGCGATAGATAATCCTGAAAGCGCCACACGTGCACGAGCTCCAGGTGGCTCATTCATTTGTCCGAAAACGAAAGTAGCTTTAGACTCTCTCATTCCTGGCATATCTACTTTAGATAAATCCCATCCTCCATTTTCCATAGAGTGCATGAAATCATCACCGTATTTAATAATTCCTGACTCTAACATCTCACGAAGCAAGTCATTTCCTTCACGTGTTCTTTCACCTACTCCAGCGAATACAGAAAGTCCACCGTGACCTTTTGCGATATTGTTGATCAACTCCTGAATCAATACTGTTTTACCAACACCAGCACCACCAAACAATCCAATTTTACCTCCTTTTGCGTAAGGCTCGATCAAATCGATTACTTTGATACCTGTGAATAAAACTTCAGATGAAGTTGATAAATCTTCAAATTTTGGTGCTGGTCTGTGAATTGGCAGACCGTTTTCTCCAGTTTTTGGCAAATCACCTAAACCATCAATTGCATCTCCAACAACATTAAATAAACGTCCATATACGTCTGGACCGATTGGCATTTGGATTGGATTTCCAGTTCCAACTACTTCATATCCTCTAGACAAACCGTCTGTAGAGTCCATAGAGATCGTACGAACAGTGTTTTCTCCAATGTGAGATTGTACTTCAAGAACTAAAATTGTTCCGTCTTTTTTAGTGACTTCTAGTGAATCATAAATTTTTGGAAGTTCAACATCTTTACCGTTGAAAACTACGTCTACTACTGGTCCAATGATTTGAGCAACTTTTCCTATTACTTTTGACATTACTTATGTATTTATTAAATAGCTATTTAGGTTTATCGAAAATACCTCTTTTTTCAGAGCGCAAAGATAATTTTTTAAAATATAAAATCAATTTTTTTTTCATAAAAAATAGCATGATTTTGTTTGATTCATAAAAGTTGGGGTCCAAACAACTAAAAAAGCAAATTTTAACATAATAAAAAAAGTCACCATATTTTAAAAATGAGTGACTTTTTTACTAAAAAAATTGGCTTTATTATAATTATAACACTTTAGGAAACATAACCGGATAGTTACCTATGTTTACTCCATTTAAGTTTGATCCGTACTTAGCATTGATAGCTTCAATGAATTTATTAGCAATCAAGGCATATCCTCTTGGCGACGGATGAACCCCGTCTAAAGAAAATGTACCACCTGTAACAAATGTAGACTTCATTGTAAAGCCATTAGCCGTAATTCCAGCGCCTGCAATTTGCTTCATTAGAGTTTCCGTATCTAAAATAGCTAAATTTTTAGCTACAGCCACTTCGACAATAGTTTCATTGTAAGATTTAGTAGCCTTAGCCACTTCCGCAATTTCATCTTTACTCAATACCCATTTATCTGCTAAAGGCACCGAAACCCCATTAACTTTTGTTGGATCTTCACCAACAAGTGTCCCTATAAAGTTCATAGCAGTTAAAACTACTAAATCATCTTTTGTCGCCTGTCTGTACGAAGGAAGCCCATAAGCTGACAGATTAGTTAAATAACTATCCTCAATCACTACAGCATTGTTTCCAACTACAAAGTTTATTGTTCTTTTTGCAACTTCGTCAGCACCTATTAATCCTAAAGCTTTCAATTGCTGCAAGCCTCCATTGTAAGTTGCATATCCCGCATTTAATTGAGCAGCTTTCTCTGCGGTTAACCCTACAGGATTATATGGAACAGTTGTAAAATAAGGCAACGATGTAATGTTTGGCAAGTTTGCTATTACGCCTTTTGCTCCCTTTGCTGTTAATCCATTGATTATATTGGTATAAACCATTTTGAAAACTGTGGGATCTGTAATATCACTGCCCGAATAAGTTGACGGATCCATGTTACCTGTTTGGTCTTTTCCTGTACCTCCTGATGTAGCATATCCTAAAACATCATTTCCTCCAATCCATAAAGAAAAGAAAGTAGGAGATTGTGCAATTGCATCAGCCAAGACTGTTGTAGTTGGAGAGCTTGCGAATCTTGCAAAATACGGATTAGCCTTCCCTGTTGCTACTCCAGCCACATTACCATAACCAGGAGCAACCAAATGATAACTTCTCGCACCAGGAACTCCCAAATTATTAAAAGCACCCGAAAGATGCGTAGTAACTTCTGTTGTTGGCACTCCATCTACAGGAACAGGAGCTTTCCCATTAAAATACAAACGTGGCCCACTAATAACATTCCCCCCTAACAACAACCCTCCTATATTATCATTGGTTAATGGCGTATTAAAAGTCGCATTAGTTATTAAAGCAAATTGGTGCGCAATGACATTAGTATATGCTCCTTGCTGGCCTTTGATAAACAAAGCATTATCACTAAAACCCGCCGCAAAGGAATCACCCAAAGCAACATATTTAGCAAAATCAGCCGAACCGGAAGTTAAAGGCAAACCATCAGTCGAGTCAATTACTTCTGAGGTATTATCATCACTATTACAAGCCATAAAGGTTAACGAAACCAATAAAAGCCACTTGAAATTTTTTATCATAATTTATAATTTTTATAATTATCTGCCTCCAAACTAAGCGTCTAGAAACATAAATAATGAATTTGACTTAGAACTACAATTGATTATGGGTTAATAGTCCAAGAAGCAAAATACTGCTGTCCGATTAATCCAGCTCCAATTACTTGGTAATATTCTTTTCCGCCAATATTAGCTGCTCCTAGTTTTACTACTGATTTTAATTTTGGAATTCCATAATTTATCTGAGCATCAATTACAGTTGCCTCTTTAATTATACCATCAGCAAAACCAGCTTGCCATAAATATTCACTGTTCCATCTTCCGCTTACATTAAATCCGAAATTCTTAAACAGCTTATCATTTCCAATTGACATTTTAACTCTATGTTTCGGTGTATTAAACCCAGGCTCAAAACTTGGATCTTTTGCTTGATCAAAATCAAACTGAGCATAATTGTAATTTACCCCTAATTCAAAGTCAGAAATTATTTTTCTAGAAAGCCCAACTCCAAAGCCTAATGAATGTATCTCTACATCTGAATTAGTATATAATTGATATGCTCTATATTCTCCGTTTTGAAGTGCTCTAATGGACTGAACACCTGGATCAGAAGTTCCTGCAGCTATATTCGGATTATCTTGAGCAGTTCCGTAGAAAGGAGAAACTACATTTAAATTACCAATAAAATCGTTATATATATTATAGTAACCATTAAGATCTATCGATGTACCTTCAAAAACAGAACGATATCCTAACTCAAAGGCTTTTACTTCTTCAGGTTTCACATAATTCGCTCTCGATTTTTTTAACAGTGCTGCTGCTGCAACTGGATCTGTTCCTGCCATTGCAGAAAATGCAGTTACCGAACTTGCTATGTAAGAATTCCCATAAGCATCATTACCATTCATAACTTTTGTTTGACTTCCCGTATACGCCTGTCCTTCTGCACTAAGATTAAAAGTCTCATTAAATCTTGTTAAGTTATCAGGAGCAGAGCCAAGTAATACTGCATTCCCGATATTAAATCCTATGTATTGATCCTGAGTTGTTGGATTTCTAAATCCAGTCTGGAAAGATCCTCTGAAATTATGATTTCTTTTTTCTCCAGCAGAATAAACAAGAGATAAACGCGGAGAATAATTACCATCAAAGTTTTTAGATTTATCATAACGAAGAGATCCCGTAAACTTCAATCTATCATCCATAAATTTCTTCATCAATTGCGCATATGCACCATATTCATTATAATTTATCTGACTATTGGCATCAGTATAGATTCTTCCGTGAGAGTTTAGCTCATACGCTCTAAAAGAACCTCCAACCTGAATTTCAGCAAATTTTATTATATCTCTGAAATTATAATTTGCATCTGAGTGATACATTTTCGAATTATCCACCAATCTTGACCCTGTTAAAACATCTGGATCACTTATAACCTGATTAAATGCATTTTTAAACTCTGCCGTACCAGGTAAAAAACGACCTGTATCAGCCGTAGATCTCGCAGTTGCATGAGCTTGTTCTGGCGTCATACCTGCCAAAGTTCCCTGAATAAATGCTCCTGCATATTGACCAAACCAAGTATTATCGTCTTTCCATTTTCTATTTACATTGATACCTGTAAAAATCATATCATAAGAGTGGCCTCCATCTTCACCAGTCATATAACCTCTTAAAAAGAAGTTTTTCCCTTTAAATTCTAATTTATGCTGTTGCATAAAAAAGTCATTTAAATAATATCTATTTGCTCCCTGATAAACTGCATTTCCAGTTCCAAATTTACTCTGCCAGATAATTTCTAATCTTTCATCTCCAAAAGGTCTTCCGTGCAAAGAGAAATCAATTTTCTTATTGGCTGCTTTGTTATCTGTCAAATCAATTTCATTATACCCTGTTCTACTAACCATAGAATTAGGCAAAAGATTTGATGCCCCAGCCGGAATCAATCCCATTGCTTCCAATTTCTGACCCACACCTTTAATATTTGTTGCAGCTTCATCACCATAAACGTTTATTCCATCGTAACTAGGGTCTGTTCTGTCTATACCCGCTCTAGTTTTATCATCATAATTTGTAGCATACCAGTCTGTAGCTTGCATGTATGTAAAGTTTGCTTTAGCTGCAAAATATTTATTAAAAGCATGAGCGAATCGAATACCAAAATCATAAAAACTATTTGTACCCGCGGCTTCTTGCGAAGTTGCACCATATTTAAAATATGTCGAAATACCTTGATTTGTAAATGGACTTTTACTTGTCATAAATAAAATCCCATTAAAAGCATTGGCTCCGTATAAAGCAGAAGATGCGCCAGGAAGTAATTCCACACTTTGAACATCAATTTCCGAAACCCCGATCATATTTCCTAAAACAAAGTTCAATAACGGAGACGCATTATCCATTCCATCAACCAGCTGCATGAAACGAGTATTTGCAACCGTAGCAAATCCTCTCGTATTGATTGACTTAAACGACATACTGCTCGTATTCATCTGAACCTCTTTCATATTTTCCAAACCATCATAAAATGAAGGAGAAGCTGTTTTTTTAATTTCCTGAACTCCCATTCTCTCAATGGTTACTGGAGACTCCAAAACTCTCTCTGGTGTTCTTGACGCCGAAACCACAATTTCATCCAGTTTCGTTTCTTCACCTTTTAAAATCACATTTACTTTTTGATTTGCCGCCGTTATACTTACCGTTTTAGATTCGAATCCTACTGCAGAAACCTTTACCGAAAAAGGCAATTTAGCATTAGTAGTCAATTTAAACGATCCGTCAAAATCTGTAGAAGAACCAGTATTTTCTCCTACAACAACAACATTAGCACCTGGAATAGATTGTTTGTTACCATCAGTAACCGAACCTGTTATTGTATTCTGCGCAAAAGATATTCCGCTGAATAACAACATAATTAGCAAGTAGACTCTCATTAGGGTTAGTTTTTTTTGTTAGTATATCTAGCCAAAATACATAAATATTTTAATATGCATAAAAAAACGTTAAATAAAATTGATATTTATCATAGTTTTATACAATATTTTAACTATTCACTAATTCATTTTATTAAAATAAAAACAATGAAAACGTAAAGAAAAATCAATTTACTATGCATACATATAAATTTTTATCAAAAAACTGAAAAATTCATAAAAATACATACACTCAAAAAAATTTTTGACAATAAAAAAAAGCGAGACCTAAATCTCGCTTTTTTAACATATTTGTAGTTTTACATTACTTTGACTCTACTTTTTTTAATCTTTTATTTAAGTCATTAATTTGCCTGTTTTGCTCTATGATGTACAAAGTCATTTCTTCAATTTTTTGAAGCAGCTTAGCATTCATTTCTCCTAAATTAATTCCGTTTTGCAAAACTTCTGCTTCACTTGGAATATTTTCTAAATAGCCTTTTTCTGCAATATGTTTTTCAACTTCTTCAAGTGTTGGCAAATTATAATCTTTTTTAAACACAAAATCTGACCAATCATTCATATCCACTTTTACTTCTTTAGAATGAATTGTACCATTAACATCAAGTTTGTTTTTTGGAGAATTTGTTCCAATTCCCACTCTATCTTGCATAATACTCTTATAATGCCTAGCATTTGGAGATACAGCTGTTTCAATAGAACTTAGTGTTGTAGTTGTTTTAATTAAATCAATATTTACTGGATCTGTAAGTACACCTTCAATCTTAATCACTAAAAAATTATTTGTGCTTACTAAATGATAAATAGGTATACTATTAGTATCATGATTAAAATCACCTATGTACCATTGAGTTGCAATAGCGCCAAATGCTTCTGGAATTTCAGTACTTTGACTAAAATACCCTCCTACATTATGCCCAATCTCATATCGCTTTGTAACTTTTCCTGTACCCAATTGAGAATTATAAAAAGAAGTAATCGTAACTTCAATCCAGCCCCATAAACGAACACTTGGAAATTGAATATTTATTGCCTGATTGGGCATAGAGTTTGCAAACATTGGTGTTGTTAATGTAAATTCAAAATGATTAGTAGTTTGTGAATACACTGAAGCGGTAAAAAACAACACAAATAAAGTTGATATTATTTTTGAGTTTATTCTTTTCATGTTATTAGTTTATTTATTTTACAAATTATTTTACAAATTATTTTTAAGCTTTCCAGTAAAGCAAACTTTTAATTCTTTCTATTCCAGCTTTGCACTATTAAATTCCTTAAGCCCCGCTCCCGCACGAATCCTTTCGTGTGGCACAACAGTTAGACATCAAACATCCTAAAAACTACCACATCATCAATAAGTCCCTTTTGACCAGAATAATCTATTGCACTGCTGTACACATAATCTTCTGCTTTATAAACCATTCCTTCTTCAACTGGATTATTGTGAACATAATCAATCTTTTGCCGTATCACTTTATTGCTCCACAGTTCTATTGGCTTATTATCATGTCTCCAAAATTGATAATGCTTAACATTGGAACTTTTTTCTGCTTCTTTCTTAAAAAACTCCAACAAGAATTCCCGTCTGCTTTCTCTTGGATTTTCTTGTATACTTTTGACTAGAGATTGACTAGTAAATCTTTTCAAATCTCCAATCAATAATTCTGGATTTTGTCCAGTTATACTTCGAAAAACTAAATGCACATGGTTTGTCATAATACACCAAGCATGAATTTCTAATCCCTTCTTTTTCTGGCAAAACTCTAAACTTTCCAAAAACAAATCTTTATATTCATTTCTGGTAAACACATCTAGCCAGCCCACTACTGCAAAACTGATAAAATACAAGCCTTCAGGATTATGAAACTTATAATTTCTGCTCATTTTTTCTTAAGTACTTACATATTTTAAACTTCAATTTATTTCCATTATGCCACACGAAAGGATTCGTGCGGGAGCGGGGGGTACCCCAGGCATCAAACTATCTTTTTTTTACAATAGTTCCTTTTTGGTCTGTAATTCTTACTATAAAATCAACCTCTATCTAAAGCAACTCACTCCTTTTTTTCACAAAAAAAACTAATTATCTCAATCAACAATAAGCCTATCAATGTAAAACTAATTGGACCATTAGGCATTTTTAACAACTTAAAGCATACAAAAAAAGATGCAAAAGGGTAAATAAAAATTAAAATATCTAACAGTACTACTCTTTTTTTAGAATCAAATTCCTCTATTATCCCTTTATATTTATCATTTTTTAAAAAATAATAGAAATTAGAAAACATTATCACAGTTCCAATAAAATATATCCCATTAAGCGTTATATCTTCAAGAGAATCATCTGCAACTAACATAATGGAACCTAAATTCAAGAATATCATAACTGAGAGAAATATAATGGTTGGTATTTCAGGATATAAATCATTTACTTTAGCAGTTGACTTATACATTCTATAAAAAATATAATCATAAACATTCATCTTATCTAAATTTTAAAGGGCATATTTCACATTGTCGATACATTCCTGAGTCGGGTTTAATAGTAGCTGTATGGTTTACAGGATATCCATTCTCTTGAATAAAAGCCTTGTTCCTTCCATCTATCATTCCTTGTTTATAGACCTCTGTGGTCGAAACTACCTTACCAATCCCCACTGTTATTCCTACTAATGGCCATTTGCGTCCCGCTCCAATAATCAATCCGTCAAAACCTAGGGAATAAGTTGCATCAATTTTTTCTTCGTGCGATTTAGCTTGGAAAATATTATAGAATCCAGAAAAAACAGTATAGCCATCAAGAATATTTAAACCATATGTTCCAAATTTAGAAACATTGCCTAAATCGAAAAAAGTATTGGTAGTCCCTTTAAAATAATATCTTCCCTCAAACTTACTTTCACTAAGAGTTCCTACACTCAATGCTAGAAATTCTTTTGAAAAATCAGAGTCATCATTTTTCTGTAAATTCCCCCCAATTGCCCCTATTTCTAAATTGTTTTCCTGACTATTGCTAAAAGATTCAAAATTGTATCCCGGTCCAATAGCACTTGGCTCTAACGCAGGTTTATTATTGTAATTCTCTAAATAATTGTTTGTAACACTAGTTGCGTACGACGATGCATAAGGAGAAACGACAGTAGATGCTGCACCAGCGAAAACACTTGTCCATGCATTATTATCCCATTTAAAAGGATTCAATTGCCCGCCACTTTCATAAGCCCCTTTGACATATGCAGCAAATAAATAGCCAAAAACGACATTCCAGAATTCTCCGCTGGTATCTGTATATCGCAAAGGATTATTCATCACATACCCATAACGATTATAGTTTTGTGTATTAAAAGGATCCTGTATATTGTTATCTAGTTGTAAACACCGATGCAGCTTTAATTAATTTAAATATTAAAAAAAACGTAACGATACCCCCTCATCTTAATTTATTCAAAAAACCTTATTCATTATCTACAATAAGTTTGCAAAATAAATTTGGTTAAAATTGTACCCCAAATTATTGATGTTGCCAGAACAATAAAAAACAAAAGAGTTAAAAAGATCGAAATTTTTCTGCTAGAAAAAAACATCGGCTTTTCTTTGATTATTTTCATTGACCTACCAGATTTATAAAAATATAAATAATTACAAATGTTTATTATGAATATGATACTCCACCATATTATAATATTAGTTTCAATACATCCATAAAGAATTAGCACAATCTCAAAAATCATATTCAGAAAAAATCCTTCCGTAGCACTAATAGCAAGGATAGTCAATAAATGAGGCTCATTGTCTTTAAGTATTCTTGTATAAAATAAATAGTAATAATAATAAATAACATCCATAAAATCTTTTTTTTTATTAATAGCCTAAATGCTCTTCTCTAAAAGGATACCAATAATTATTTTTCCAATCCTGATACCAAATAGTTTTTGTTATTGTCCTACCACCTTCCCATCCGATACCCCAAGCAACTCCGTAAGTCCCTCCAAGAGTTGAGTACAAATTAGAAGATTGCTCAATTACCATACTTGATGTACTTAATTCCCCATTATTATATTGCTTGTTTATTGACCAAGCATTATAAGTCCCAAGACCATATCCAGCTATTTTAAATCCAGTTGATATTCTCGATGCGGAAGCAATTTTGCCTCCTGTATAACCATTACCATTAAAACTTTGACTATATGTTTTCATCTTTTTAATGCTATACCATGTATCTTTATTAAACATTTTATAGTCAACAAGTGCAAAACCTGTTGCTATAGTTGTTAGAATTCCTCCCATTGGATCATATTCCTGATAAGATACTCTAGGATGCTCACTATATTGCTGTATTAATGGTCTCGTATCTTCAATATTATTTGCAGCTTTAAAATCAAAATCACCTTTCGATTTATTTTCTATATACGAAGGCAAATCATAACCTTCTCCAATAGCGCTTGCTCCTAAAGCTGGCTTGTTATTATAATTATCTAAGTAATTATTTGCCACTCCAGTCGTGTACGAGGAAGCTGCACCTGAAGCAGCTCCTGCAAAAGCACTTGTCCAAGCATTAGAAGTCCATTTTCCAGGGTTTAATTGCCCTCCACTTTCGTAAGCTCCTTTTACATATGCGGCAAACAAATAGCCAAAAACAACATTCCAAGATTCTCCACTGGCATCTGTATATCGTAAAGGATTATTCATTACATACCCATAACGGTTGTAGTTTTGCGTATTAAATGGATCTTGTATATTGTTATCTGGCTGCAAAAAACGATGCAGTTTTGAGTCATATAAACGAGCATTCATATTAATCAAACCTACACTCTGCAAATGCTCATGTCCTGTGTAACCCCTATCCAAAATAGTCAGTCCAGACAATGTGTTTCCGGCTCCGTCCTGTACTTTGGCAATAGTACCCCAAGCATCAAAAATTCTTTTTTCTAAAACTGTTCCAGATGGGTCTGTAATTGCTACAATAGAATTTTGGTAATCTCTTTGCAAAAATAAATATTTCTGGTCTGTATCTCCATTGCTTTTAAATACTATTGGTGCAGTATAGCCGTCTCCGCCTATATAGGTAACAAAATCTGTAACTCCTGTTGTTCTATTTTCTTTTATTTCCATAGTACCGTCTGCACTGTAATATTTTCGGAAAGGTCTTTTTAATTTGTCATCCTGCAAATCCCCATAAAACATGGCTGTTCGATAGTTATTATCGTTATAATCGAAACTTACTTTGTCGACATCTTTCTCGTTAATTAAGACAGGACTTTTAAAAACATTATAGTCTATAATTTGAGATGGTTTTGCCTTATAATATTCCAACGCCTCTGAACTTACTGTAATCGAAGCATTTTGGTATGGTTTATCATTTGAGTATGTATATGTACCTAAACTATTCTGGGTAATCCTGCCTTTATCGTCGTAAGCCTGCGTTTCTTTTGCACCGCTAATTCCTATAAATTCTGTTAATCGGTCAAAATTATCATATTTAAAACTTTCGTTCCACGCCATTAAATTGTTGGTACGGTTATCTAAATTTCCTGTAGTTGCATTAAAACTAGTTCCTAAAGACAATATATTAACCGATGGTGTGGTTTTATCAAACTTAAACTGTTTGTTATAACCATAACTATCGTATTCATTAGTTTGTGTTAGTGGTCCGTTTTGAGCGGTCAAAAGTTGCCCTTTGGCATTTATGGTATTGGTCTGCCACAATAGAGCATTAGTGCCATTGTCAAAAATTTGATAAAGCATGCCATTTTTATAACCGTATTTTACTGTTTTACTGCTGGCTTTACCGCCTAATCTCGAAGCTATCGATGCTTCTGTGAGTAAACGACCGTAAGAATCGTATCTATAATCCTTAGTAAATACTGCAAATGGTGTTGATTCGATCTTTGTCCCGATTCGTTTTTTATCATCATAGGCATAATCGCTTTTAATTGTATTTACACCATCATTAAATTGGGTACTTAGCAATAATTTATTCGTTCCATCATACATATATTTTGCTGTAGAATTATAAATTCCTGAAATCGTTTTTTCGTCCAGTCGTCCTGCCGAAGTTAATTTATAGCTCGTTATCCCGTTTTTGTTTTCTTCATTTATAAGATCTCCAAAATCATTATATCCATATTTAAAAACTCCTGCCGAGGGATCTTCCATTTGCACTCTTCTACCCCAGCCATCCTGCAAAAACTTAGTTTTTATTCCATCATAATTGACTTCTTTTAAATTTCCATTTGCAAAATAAGTATATCTAATTTCATTTGAAGGACTATCAAACATAGAAACAACGTTACCAACAGCATCTTTTTTATAGGTTTTGGAGATAGTCCCGTCATTTACTTTTATTGTAAGTGGTGTCTTGTTATCAATATTTATAATTTTTCCTGTATACAAATTTTGACTGGTTACTCTTCCATAATCATCATACTTCGTTTCGTTCCACTGTGATGGCGCCGTCCCAATATAAGGCTCACTTACTTTATAATTTCGATCTTGTATATCGTATGCATAAGAAATATAAGTAAAACTTCCCATTATATTTTTTGAACCAGATTTTATTTTACGTCCCAGATCATCAAATGTTTCTTCGGCAACATTTCCATCTGCATATGTTTTAGTTAAAATAGTATTACCATTACTATTTACATACTTATATTCATCTTTATTACCCAAACAATTGGTTTCGTTTATTTTTTTGAACCATGAATCGTACTCAAACAAAGTTGTCTGCCCTAAAGGATTGGTTATTGATTTTAATGTTCCATTTGAATTATACAGATAGTTCGTAACTAGCTTTTCGGCATCTATTTCTTTACTCAAAAATCGGCCGGACAAATCATATTCATAATTAAATTCTCGTGAGTCTTGTCCTCCTCGAAATGTTCGTTTTATGATATTTCCAAAAGAATCATAAGCACGATCTTCTGTGATATAGTTAGTTGAGGCATCGCCTTTCTTTTTTATCTTCGATAACAACTGTCTAGCATCATAACCATAGATTTCTTCAGTTCTAATTTTTTCACTGCCTAATGTCACCTCTTGTGATTTGCTTAGTGGTCTTCCAATAATATAAGGTGATGTTTGATTTTGATAGGCTATATCTATAATATTTGTCTGCTGTGTTGTCGCACCTTCTTTAATTTCAGTTCTTACTTTTATAGCATTATTATACTCATCATAATCTGTCTTAGTTTCACTGCTCGTATTTTCCAATCCATTAAATTGTTTATTGGAAATATTTTTTAGTTTAAACACTTTATTAGAAAACAATTCACTTTCATAGGCCAATACAGATTTTGTTATAAAAGTCGACGGTTCGTTTATAGATGTATTTGTTCCTTCTGTATTTATTTTTGCCGAAAAAGTGCTACCGGGCTTTATCCAAGTATTGGGTTTTAAAATAATACTTTGAGAAGCGACTAGATTTTCATTTCCTGTAACGGTATAGTCATTTTCTTTTATAATTGAAGACGCTATCCGATTTGAAGATTCACGCAAAGGTTGATGCAAGCCTAATACTGTATAATTTTCGATATTAGCACCACGTAATGACATGTCATTTTTTGAAATATAAGATATAACTGGTGACGTATTATCATGCCAATTTGTTTGCACTTTACTTCTAAAACCTAAAAGTCCCAAGCCCTCAACATTTGTAACCGCACCATAATAAGAAAACATTTTTTTCTTATAGACATCTTTACTTTGTTTTTCTATTTGTGAGACTACTTTAAAACTAGGAAATGATTTGATATCAACATTAGGAAAGTTCTCCAAGTAATCCGAAGAACTATAAACATTCTTATCATTTATCAATGACGAATATGTTATGGTTTCTTTTACTCCATTTCCAGTAGTAATAGACTTTATACTTCTTACGGCATTAGTCAAAGCATCATTATTTACGTAAAATCCAACTTTAAATTTTTCAAGATACGATTGTGTAGCTACTCCGTTAGTATATCCCAAAATTGTTTCCGGTTCGTATATTAAAAGTTCTGGTTTATCACTAAATAATTTACTAGTTTTAATCATTATGGGATTAATCGAAGTATAAAAATATGCATTTAGATTTGAGAAAGTTTGTTTGCTCGATATCCAAACTCCTGAAGTATTTCTTGTTAAATAATTAGTAGTTAATGTAACTTCACTTAGGGGTTGAAGATCTCTTGTTTGATTAGATGTCAAATTCAAAACATCAGTCTTTCCATCATTATCAAAATCTATTGCTAAAATAGTTCTTATCTCACGAGATGGCACAAAAGTAGTTGGAAGCGCCTCACGAATAAACGAATTCCCTGTTGAAAATAATATTTCCCTTTCAAGACCAGGAAGAATAAAATCAGTTTTCCCATCTCCATTAAAATCTCCACTTAAAATGGGATAACTAAAACCAGGAAGAATATTTTCATAAAAAATAACATCTTTACCTTGGTATGTTGAATGAATAAAAGGATATTTTGTCTCCCAAAGTTTAACTAACATTTCATTTTCATCTAAAGTATAGACAACAATAGAATTTTCAACGCCACCTCTAAAAAAAATCAAATCAGTTTTTCCATCACCATTGACATCTCCAGTTTGAATAAATTTTTCGTCTTGATGTACATTTTCAATAAATCCTAAATCTCTTACATAATTTGACTCTTTTCTCCTATCAAGATTTACAAAAAAAAGTTGAGCTCTATGCAAATTACTTCCATCATAATTAACACCTGTATAGTCATTTTTTATTACAATAATATCAGTCAAGTTGTCGCCATTGAAATCCCCATTAAAACTCGTAAGATTCTCTAACCAAGGGTTGTTTGGAATATCAATTTGTTTTATATATTCCGTTTTAACTTGATTACTTGATAAATCCAATGAAAATATCTCAAATTTTCCTGTATATATATTATTATTTTTTTTAAAATATTGATTACACCATGCATCCCTATCCATTACCTTAAATTCATTCTCGATTTTCTCTACACATTTAACAACAAACCTCTTCTTATGATCCCCCCAAATATCTATAGCAGGAATATTAACTTTTTTTGGCGTACTTCCATTATCATAGATTCCTGTGTATAAGACATTAAAATCATCCATAAAATCCAAGTCTCCATCACCATCAAAATCACCAACAGTTGTTTTAGGCGTATAGATACTCCCATAATTAATAGGATCTTGAATATATACTGGCGGTAAACTTGTAATTCCGCTTTTTACTATATCTCCACCATATTTAAAAATCGTGGGACTATAACTCTTAGTTCCGTCACCACTTTTCTCTTGGATTGTAATAAGACGTTCATAACCTAATGAAGATGTATCATGAGTTAAAGAATAATTTCTAAACCCTACATTATTGCCAATAACTTTTATTTCTTTTAATAATCGCTTATTTATAATGCTTAATCCTCCAACATAAGCTTGCTCTAACCGCTGTCTATCATTATAAACAAATTGAATTTCGTTAATTGGGGTTCCCGTTGTTAAACTTCCATATTTTATGGAAACTATATCTAATACACTGTATAAAAGTGAATAATAATAACTAATACGAACTCCTTGAGGGTTCTCCCAATAGTTAATTGCCCAATCCATTGCTGAACGTGAATCTGCAGAGTTTCCATAAGAGGCTTTAGAACCATCAGGATATTCTACTATAAAATACATGGGACCATATTTTGCTCCCAAAGGATCAACCCCATAAGAGGTAACTTTTATATTAGAAAAACTTTCTGTTTCATAAACCGTACCACTTGCTCCATATACTCCACTTGTTCCGTTTTTGACTATTAATCGCTGTCCATCTAAAGAAAATCGATCCAAAGCATTAAAATCAACAGGATCGATTACACCATCATGATATCTCGTTGATGGTATTCTTGAAATTTTTGATATCCCTGCAATGTTCCAGCCATAACCAGGAACGCCATTATTTCCTTGACTATTATATACCAAACTTATTTGTGGTACTACTCCTTTGATTCCTGGAGGAACTGCAATAGGAATTTTGTAAGTTGCTGCACCAGTAAGCGAGACCGATAACTCTCCTTCTGTAATTCCCACTTCTGTTGACTGTCCAAAACCAAATAAACCAATTAATAAAAACAATAGGCTGATATAAAACTTCTTCATTACGAACTACTTTTTAATAATTTTAATAGACTTTTCTCCGCCATCTTTATAAGAAAGCAGCACCAGATAAACCCCTGTAGGATATTGCTGAAAAGGAATGCTTAAATTATTTGCACTAGCGTTAATCTGGAAAGTTCGCAACACTTGTCCTGTCATCGAATAAACATGTACGAAAGACACATAATTATCATGTGCCAATTCCCACTGCAAATACAATTCTTCTCTTACAGGATTTGGGTAGTAAGAAATAACATCTTCTGGAGAGAATTTTTCTAAATCATTTTCAGTTAAGGCTTCTGGTTCTACAATATCTTTTGCAGACTTAGCCAAACAGTTAATGCATAACGTTCTGGTAATTTGATTACCTGCTTGATCGTAGCTGAAGTTGAGCTTGGTTTGAGCAATAGAGAAAAAACAACAGTGAAGAAAAATAAGAAGTAAAGTTTTTTGCACGGCTTGTAAAATTTAAAATATTTCTTACAAACATATAAAATAATTATATTCTTACAAATTTTATCTTAATTTTAACTTTTGAGCATAAAAAAAGCGAGACCTAAATCTCGCTTTTTTGACATATTTATATTTTGAAATAAAACCTTATTCTACCGTAACCGACTTCGCTAAGTTACGAGGCTGGTCAACATTACAACCTCTCATTACAGCGATGTAATAAGAAAGTAATTGCAACGGAATTGTTGTAACTAATGGCGACAATGCATCTGAAGTTTCTGGAATTTCGATTACATAATCTGCTAATTCACGAACTTGAGTATCGCCCTTTGTAACTACAGCAATAATTTTACCGCTTCTTGATTTAATTTCCTGAATATTACTTACAATTTTATCGTAATGTCCTTGTTTTGGAGCAATAACAATAACTGGCATTAATTCGTCAATTAAAGCAATCGGACCATGCTTCATCTCAGCAGCCGGATAACCTTCTGCGTGGATATATGAAATCTCTTTTAATTTCAATGCACCTTCTAAAGCAACTGGGAAATTATATCCTCTACCTAAATAAAGACAGTTTGGCGAATCTTTAAAAGCAGCAGCAATCTCTTTTGCTTTATCATTTGTTTCTAAAGCTTCAGATACTTTCTCTGGAATAATTTCTAATTCTTGAAGATACGTGTGGAAATCTGTATTTGATAACGTTCCTTTTGCTTTTCCTAAACGCAAAGCAATCATCGTTAAAACTGTGATTTGAGTAGTAAATGCTTTTGTAGAAGCTACTCCAATTTCTGGTCCTGCGTGTGTATAAGCACCTGCATGGCTTTCTCTAGAAATAGAAGAACCAACTACGTTGCAAACTCCAAATACAAACGCTCCGTTTTCTTTAGCCAATTTAATAGCCGCCATAGTATCTGCCGTTTCACCAGATTGTGAAATCGCAATAACTACGTCATCTTTATTGATAATTGGATTTCTGTATCTAAACTCAGAAGCATATTCTACTTCAACAGGAATACGTGTAAACTCTTCAAAAATGTATTCTGCTACTAAGCCTGCATGCCAAGAAGTTCCGCACGCTACGATTAAAATACGTTTTGCATTTAAGAATTTCTCTAAGTTATCTTCAACACCAGCCATCTGAACAATACCTTCATTTGCATGAAGCCTTCCTCTGTAAGTATCTTTAATAACACTTGGCTGCTCGTAGATTTCTTTTAGCATGAAATGATCATAGCCTCCTTTTTCAATCTGCTCCAAGTTCATTTGAAGCTCTTGAATGTAAGGATCTACTAAAGAGTCATCTTGGATTTTTCTAATTTTAATTGGCTTGTGCAATCTGATATTTGCCATTTCGCCATCTTCCAAATAAACTGCATTAGAAGTATATTCAATAAATGGTGAAGCATCAGAAGCAACAAAATACTCTCCTTCTCCAACTCCAATTGCTAACGGACTTCCTAGTCTTGCCGCAACAAGTTCGTTTGGATTTTTTTTATCAAAAACAGCAATTGCATATGCACCAACAACTTGGTTTAAGGCAATCTGAACCGCTTTACCTAATTTAATATTTTCTTTCTTTTGGACTTCTTCTATTAAATTAACTAAAACTTCAGTATCTGTATCTGATTTAAAAGTATAACCTCTTTTGATAAGCTCCTCTTTCAAAGGTGCATAATTCTCTATAATTCCGTTATGAATGATCGCTAAATCTCCAGAATTAGAAAGATGAGGATGCGAGTTCACGTCATTAGGGACCCCATGAGTTGCCCAACGCGTGTGTCCAATTCCAATATTTCCGTTTGTCGTAAAACCTTCATTGGCTTTAGCCTCAAGATCGGAAACTTTACCTTTTGTTTTGCAAACTTTAATGCCCGCCTCTTCGTCATACAACATAACGCCGGCACTATCATATCCTCTGTACTCAAGACGCTTTAATCCTTTTATTACAATAGGATAGGCATCTCGGTGACCGATATATCCAACAATTCCACACATATATATTTATTAATTTGGTTTCGTGTAGTATACTTCGAGTCTCAATCTTTTCTTTTCTTGTTCAGAATCAGGTGTCCCACCTTTTTTTCCTCCAAATAAGACTGTACCCAAAGGATTCATAACTGATGTTCTTGGTGCTGCAGAAAAATATATCGCAGGCTCTTCTGGTTTATCCGTATTCAATTGAATTTTGTTCTCCAACGCATTAAATGTAAGTGTTGTAGCACTCTGAGAAACAACCAGCCCTAAATCAACATTTTTAGCCGCTGCATCTTTAATTAAATTACGGATGTGACTTGTAATTCTAATTTTATAACTAGTTCCTCTTTTATCTGAACCTACATTAATCAAACCTCCATAAGCAGAAGAAGCATCACTAGAATAGTCAACTAAAACAGTATTATTTGTCAAATCGTACAAATATATTCTATTTGGCTCATCTGTACCCTTCATTTTAGCAGCATCAATATAGAACACTAAATTGGCTTCGTTAACTTTCCAATTTTTGAAAGTAGCATTATTTCTAATTTCATCTAATTGATCAGGGACTTTATTCGCCCCGTTTACTACTTCGCCTTTAGAGTTATAACTCAACACATCAGTCTGATCAAAAAGTCTTATCACAGCCAAAGACCCTTGCCCTCCTTTTAGATAAAGCTTTTCGTCTCCATCTTTTTTATTCACATTTGTAGTTATAGCGCTTTCATAACTAGGATCTCTCGTATCTTGAAGGAAATTGGCGGTATTTGATGTTCCTGCAGAAAGGCCTTTTAAATTCAATATGATTTTCTTGTTTTCTGCATCTGATGTAGCCTCTGTTTTAGCTTTGTAATAGATTGTAATTTTACCTTCGCTAAAATTTATCAGAGCCATGTTACTTGGACTAGAACCCGATTTTTCAACATTAAAATATAAACCTTTAAAATATTCCTGAAAAACATCTTCAGCTGCAAGTTTTGAAGCATCTACTTTTAAAATTTTATCTTGAAAAAATTCTTTTTTAAGATGTAGTGTCATCTGAGGTTTTTTCCTTTCTGTTGTTACAGTTTTATCAGCATTAGTCGTTTTGATTACAATTTCTTTTGAATTAAAATAAAACTCATCATTCTCTAAAGCACCACCATTATTTAATCTTTCCCCTTCTTTTTCGTTGAAAAATTGAGTATTTTGACTTGTATAATAAAACTGAGGCAGCTGAGAACCATTATTAAAGGTACTACTTCTCATCTGAATTCCAGATTCATAAACACTTAGTTTTAGTTTTCCATTTTTATCTCCGTAAATAGAATCTAACTCATACGTACTGTTCCCATCTTTATCAGTAGAGATAACATGGCTAAAATAAGGAATCTCTATTTTAACACTATCAATAACAGGAGATAGTCCAATAGTTGGAGGATAAGATTCAAGCCCTACTTGAGTTACAAAATTTGCAGTCGTAGTCCCAAAAATCGGATTATTAAAAATACCAAGCGCATTTGGTGTCATATTATTTGACTGGACAGAAGTAACTTCTTGATTAAAAGCTAAAACATCATATTTTTGAGATTCAAGTCCAAAGTGGTCATCTCCAACCAAACCATCACCAATTGCATTAAAATCTTTGTCACAAGAATATAAAAAAACAGCCATTACAGCTAAAAGAGATTTCTTAAAAAAAGAAGTTTTATACATGTCTAATAATAAAATTAAAATTTAAAGTCCAAATGTTCTGTAGAAATTTGTGTAAGCATCTGCAAATCCATCTTTCCCGGCGAAAGGTAAAAAAGGTTTTCCTGAAGATTCTATAAATTTTGTTAAACTTGGAGAAACATTTTCTGACGCGATGATTACACCATCTGAATGTAAGATGCTAGCTTTTAAAACATTCTCGTAATTTGGAGTTTCTAAATCTGATACAGCCTCATGCGGAACGCCGTCAAATTTAACTTTATTGATCATCTCTAAATCTAAATTTTCATCAAACGACTGTCCATAAACAGAAGTAATAATTTTAGTTTCAGAAAACAATGCTTCATGTTTGTAATAATGCTTCATATAAATTGGAAGCATTGCTGCAAGCCAGCCGTGAACATGTATAATATCTGGAACCCAGTTTAATTTTTTTACAGTCTCTACAACACCTTTTGCAAAGAAAATAGCTCTTTCGTCATTATCAGGATACAAAGCGCCTTCTTCATCTGTAAAAGTGGCTTTACGTTTGAAATATTCATCGTTATCGATAAAATAAACTTGGATTCTTTCTTTCGGAATTGATGCTACTTTAATAATCAATGGCATATCTAAGTCATTCACTACCAAATTCATCCCTGAAAGTCTAATCACTTCATGCAATTGGTGTCTTCTCTCATTGATATTCCCATATCTTGGCATGAAAATTCTTATCTGACCGCCTTGGTCATTAATCATTTTCGGAACGTCATAAGACATTAAAGAAACCTCATTTTCAGCCAAATAAGGCACGACTTCAGATGATACGTATAATATCCTCTTATCTTTCATAATAGTATTTTACTTAATTTTGGTAATAAAAACGTCGCAAAATTACAAAAATTTATGCAGTTTATAACTAATATATTATGTTTGCACTAAATTTTAATAATACCTCAATGCATATTTTCTACAGTAAAGCAGCGTTGATAGCCTATCTTAAAACTATCAAAACCGCAAATTCAACTATCGGATTTGTACCAACAATGGGCGCTTTACACCAAGGACATTTGGCTTTAATGCAACGTTCGCTTAAAGAAAACGACGACACAGTAGTGAGCATTTTTGTCAATCCAACACAATTTAATAACCCAGAAGATTTAGCAAAATATCCTAGGACACTAGAAGAAGATGTTAAGAAAATGCGTACATTAAGTGATAAAATTATTTTATATGCACCTTCGGTTGAAGATATTTATGAAGGAAATACTGTTTCGCAGACTTTTGACTTCGACGGATTAGAAAACCAGATGGAAGGAAAATTCAGACCTGGTCATTTTAATGGCGTCGGAACAATTGTTAAAAGGTTATTTGAAATCGTAACTCCAACAAATGCTTATTTTGGAGAAAAAGATTTTCAGCAGCTTCAGATTGTTAAAAAATTAGTTGAAAAAACAGAATTGCCAGTCAACATTGTCGGATGCCCTATTTTTAGAGAGGAAAACCAACTTGCGATGAGTTCACGTAATGAACGTTTGACAACTGAAGAAAGAAAAGACGCTTCGATCATTTACAAAACTTTAACCGAGGCAAAAGACATTTTTCAAAATCACAGTCCGCAAGAAACAATCGAATTTGTAGAAAATTCTTTCAAAGACAATAAAGAGTTCGAACTAGAGTATTTTGTTATTGCTGACGAATCTACACTTTTATCTATCGATCAAAAAGAGAATGACAAAAAATACCGAGCATTTATAGCAGTATTTGTTAATTCTATAAGACTGATAGACACCATTTCATTAAATTAATCTAACTTTGCATCATGCAAATTCAAGTTATAAAATCAAAAATTCATCGTGTTAAAGTAACCGGTGCCGATTTAAATTATATTGGCAGTATTACTATTGATGAAACTCTACTAGAGGCTTCAAATATTATTGAAGGCGAAAAGGTATCTATTGTTAACATTAATAATGGCGAGCGTTTTGAAACTTACGCTATTAAAGGTGAAAAAAATTCAGGCGAAATCACTTTAAACGGTCCTGCAGCAAGAAAAGTTCAAAAAGATGACATCATCATTATCATTTCTTATGCAACCCTAGATTTTGAAGAAGCAAAAACCTTCAAACCTTGGATTATATTCCCTAATGAAAATGACAATTCTTTAACCTAAGATTTTCTTTTTCTTACCGAATTTCCCTACTTTGTCAAAAGCCATTTTTGAACAAAACACCTTTCTTTTGCCTCAAACCAAAACGGTTCTGATGCTAAAACACTGTGCTTCAATTTTTACCTCAATTATCAAAGAAGCAAATAAAATAGTATATTGCTACACTATTTTCAATACTTTTTTAATTTACTGAAATGCCACAAATCATGAAAAAAGTTTACCTACTAACACTTTTGATTTCTATCACGTCGTTTGCCCAAAAAACGTACGATAATATCAAATCAGAAAAACTGGGAGAAGAACGTAGAATTACGATCGGACTTCCAGCTTCTTATGAAGCAAACAAAGACAAAAAATATCCTGTTCTTTATTTATTAGATGGAGATTACTTATTTGATCCATTTTCTGGAGCCGTAAGTTATGGTACTTATTGGGATGATATTCCAGAAATGATCATCATCGGAATTCATCAAAACAAAGATGAAGAACGCTACGATGACACAACAATCGACCAAAACGAGGGACTTCCTTTTGAAAAAGGCGCAAAGTTTTTCGAATTTATTGGAGCAGAATTAATTCCTTATATCGAAAAAAAATATCGCACCACGCCTTTCAGACTTATTGCAGGTCATGATGTAACGGCAAGTTTTGCTAATTTTTATTTATACAAAGAAATTCCGCTTTTTAATGCATACATCTGCTTAAGTCCAGAGCTTGCTCCAAAAATGGAAGTGCGTATTGCTGAGAAATTCGCAAAAATAAAAAGCCCTATTTTCTATTACCTTTCTGCTGGAGAAGGCGATATTAAGAAAATTAAAGAACCGATAGATAAATTAAACAGCAATATTAAAATCGCTAATAATCCGTTAGTGAATTATAAATATGATGTATTTAAAGGTGCAACACATTATACAGAAGTTTTGCATTCTATACCAAGCGCATTGTACCAGATTTTTGAAGTATATAGACCTATAAATTCTGCCGAATACAACGACAAAATTGCGGTTCTTCAAGAAGGTTATGCAGAATATTTAGAAAAAAAATACGCTACAATGTCTGAAGCTTTAGGAGTTCAAATTCCTGTTCGAATGAGCGATTTTAAAGTAGTAGAAAATCTTATTTTAAAAAGAAATGCCTATAGCGAACTAGGAAAAATGGCTGAAATAGGAAATGTAAATTACCCAAAAGCCATGTTGGGAGAATATGAATTAGGATTAATGTATGAAAAACAAGGTGATCCTAAACATGCTTCGAAAAAATACCAAAACGCTTCGCAAATGGAGCCAATTGGCGATTTGAACAAAGACATGATGTATGAGAAAATTGATGAAATGAATACACTTGCTAAAAAAAGTAAATAATGTCAAAAGTTAAAACTTCCTTTTTCTGCCAAAACTGCGGAACCCAATATGCCAAATGGCAAGGGCAATGCAATGCGTGCAAAGAATGGAATACGATTGCCGAAGAAATTATTCAGAAACAGGATAAAGTGGCTTGGAAAAGTGAATCTGCTCCAACAAGCAAAGCTCCTAGACCATTAAAAATTAATGAAATTGATTCTACTCAGGAAGTTCGAATGGACACAACCGACAGCGAATTGAATCGTGTTTTGGGTGGTGGACTTGTTCCTGGATCTTTAACGCTTTTGGGCGGTGAGCCCGGCATCGGAAAAAGTACACTTTTACTTCAAGTTTCATTAAAATTACCATACAAAACTTTATATGTTTCAGGCGAAGAAAGTCAGAAACAGATCAAAATGCGTGCGGAAAGAATTACACCAAACAGCGAAAACTGTTATATTCTAACGGAAACCAAAACGCAGAACATTTTCAAACAAATCGAAACCATTCAGCCTGAAGTAGTCATTATTGATTCAATTCAGACGCTGCATACCGATTATATCGAATCGACCGCAGGAAGTATTTCTCAAATACGCGAAACAACTGCCGAGCTCATCAAATTTGCCAAAGAAAGCAATATCCCAGTAATCTTGATTGGACATATTACGAAAGACGGAAACATTGCTGGTCCAAAAATTTTGGAGCACATGGTGGATACCGTTTTGCAATTTGAAGGCGACAGAAATCATATTTATCGAATTTTACGTTCTCTCAAAAACCGTTTCGGCTCAACATCAGAACTTGGGATTTACGAAATGTTGGGCAGTGGTTTAAGAGAAGTAAGCAATCCTTCTGAAATTCTGATTTCGCATAAAGACGAAGAACTTTCAGGAACTGCAATTGCCACAACTCTTGAAGGTATGCGCCCATTAATGATTGAAATTCAATCCTTGGTCAGCACAGCCGTTTACGGAACGCCTCAAAGAAGCACAACGGGTTACAACGCCAAAAGACTAAATATGATTCTAGCTGTTTTAGAAAAAAGAGCTGGATTCCGTTTAGGCGCAAAAGACGTTTTCTTGAATGTCACTGGTGGAATTTCTGTTGATGATCCTGCAATTGATCTAGCCGTTGTTGCCGCAATTTTATCTTCCAACGAAGATATTCCTGTTGGGAAAGGTTTTTGTTTTGCTGGCGAGGTTGGACTTTCTGGCGAAATTCGTCCTGTTAATCGTGTAGACCAGCGTATTCAAGAAGCTGAAAAATTAGGTTTCGATACCATTTTTGTTTCAAAATACAACAAAATAGCTTTAAAGAATACAGGAATTAAAATTGAACTTGTTGCAAAAATTGAAGATGTTGCAAGTATCCTTTTTGGCTGATTTCAAATACCACTCCTCCTATGAATTTTCCAAAACAAAAAATATACAAGGCATTAAAAATACTAGGAATAGTAATTTTAGTGCTTTGCATCGGACTGTATTATTTTCGTAATTCACTTTTAAAACAGGCCATTGCAAAAGTTACCCACAAAATGGCTGTTCAGTACAACAGTAATTTTTCTGTAGAATCGGCTTCTTTTGATGGTTTATCCACTATAAAATTGACAGATGTTGTTCTGGCACCAATAAATGCTGACACACTTGTCAAAATAAAAAACGTAGAAACTAGCATTAGTTTAAGCAATTTATTAATTGGAGATGTTCAAGTTGGAACTCTAAAAGTAGACAATGGATATATTCAGTTAGTAAAAAAAGGCAAAAAACGAAATTTTGATGCTTTCTTAAAAAGAGATAGCGAAGAAACAGAGTCAAACGAAAAACGAAAATATGCTTCATTTGCTTACAGAATCATTTCGAAAGTATTGAATTTAGTTCCGACTGATATGGATTTAAAGAATTTTAAATTCAAGATCGACGATAACGGAAAACAAACTCATATCGATGTAGACAAACTAGTTTTAAACGATAAACAACTAGAAACTAACCTTCATGTTCAAGCTAAAGATTTTGATCAGCGTTGGAACATTAAAGGATTTGCAGATCCAAGAAACAAAAAAGCCGACATTCGATTCTTCAATTTAGATACAGGTGCTATTCGCGTTCCGTATTTGGATCAGCGTTATAACTTAAAAGCAAGTTTTGATTCTATTCGATTGAATGTTCAGAATATTGATAAAAGCGGAAGCGAATTACACATAGATGGTTATACTTCTATTGCCAATCTTAAAATTAATCACCCAAAAATTGCAAGCAAAGATGTTATCATCAAAAATGCTCGCTTTGATTATCGCTTTTTACTGGGAGACAGCTTTATCTCGATTGACAGTACTTCGACTATGCAGTTGAACAAAATCAAGGTTCGCCCTTATATTTCTTACGATACCGAAAAAGATACGATTTATACTTTGAAAGTCGATATTCCTAAAATGAAAGCGCAGGATTTTATTGTTTCGCTTCCTGACGGATTATTTACACATTTTCAAGGAATGCAGGCTACTGGAAATTTTGATTATAAACTCGATTTCAAATTCAACAAAAACAAACCAAACACACTTGTTTTTGACAGCAAACTGAACAAAGAAGATTTACGAATCACAAAATATGGAGAAGCCGATTTAAATAAACTAAATAGTGAATTTGTTTACCGTGCGATTATTCAGAATGTGTTGCAAAGACCCGTTTTGGTCGGAAACGCAAATCCAAATTACACACCTTTGGATCAGATTTCTCCTTATCTGAGAAAATGCGTTTTAACTACAGAAGACCCTTCTTTCTTCTCACATCGTGGATTCATAAACGAAGCTTTCAAACAATCGATTCTAAAAAACATCAGAACGAAGAAATTCTCTCGCGGTGCCAGCACGATCAGCATGCAGTTGATTAAGAATGTTTTCCTTACTAGAGAAAAGACGCTTTCGCGAAAGCTGGAAGAAATCCTTCTAGTTTACATTTTAGAAAACAACCGAATTGTAAGCAAAGAAAGAATGCTGGAAGTGTATTTCAATATTATTGAATGGGGACCAAATGTATACGGAATCGGCGAAGCCAGTCACTTTTATTTCCAAAAAAGCCCAGCTGACTTAAATGTAGATGAATGTTTGTATTTGGCAACGATTATTCCGAAACCAAGAAAATTCATGTATCAGTTTAACGATCAAGGTAATTTGAAGGATTATGCTATTAAAAACCAGAAATTCTTAAAGAATTTGATGTTTAGAAGAGGACTTCTAGTTCCTGAAGATACAACTGGCATATTACCAGTTTATATTTCGGGAAATGCTCGATCTTTAATTAAAATCAAAGTTCCTGATTCGACAGCGATTAAAACCGATTCTTTGGCTGTTGATGATGAATTTGATTTGTAATTTTCTGCCGCGAAGGCACTAAGACACAAAGTTTTTTTCTTTTTAATCTCGCAAAGACGCAGAGTCGCAAAGTTAATTTTTTAAGTTCAGTAGCGTCCAGCTTTAGCTGGGTGGAAATATAAATGCAAATCAAAGGGCTTTAGCCAAACGTGTAAAGTTTGGCTAAAGCCCTTTTCTATTTCGATCATAATCCCCTAGCTTAAGCTAGGGGCTATTCAAAAAAAAACTTTGCGACTCTGCGTCTTTGCGAGATTAAAAAAAACTTCGTGTCTTAGTGCCTTCGTGGCAGAAATCTTCTTCGTGGCAAAAAAATTAAGGAGCAGGATCAGGAATTATAGTCTGAACCGCATCAATCTCAGCTAAGATTTGTTTAGAAAGCACAACATCAATCGTATCAATGTTTTCTTTTAATTGTTCTAAAGTTGTAGCGCCAATAATCGCACTTGTAAGGAACGGTTGTTGCAACACAAATCCCATTGCCAATTGTGTTAACGTTAAACCGTGTTTTTTAGCGATTTCCTGATACAATTTTGTCGCTTCTGTACATTGATCGCTATTATAACGTTTGTATTGCGGAAAAAGGTTAATTCTTGCTTTTGGGTGACTTTCGCCAGTTAAGAATTTTCCAGTCAAAACTCCAAAGGCTAAAGGTGAATAGCCTAACAAACCAACATTTTCATATTTTGAAACTTCTGCTGAATTTACTTCAAACAAACGATTCAATAAAGAATATGGATTTTGAACGGTTTTGATTCTTGGCAGATTGTTGTATTTGCTTTCTTCCAAAAGACGCATCATTCCCCAAGCATTTTCATTAGAAACTCCAATGTGTTTGATTTTACCTTCTTTGATTAATCCGTCGAAAGTTTCTAATATTTCTCTAAAATTATCTTCCCAAACATCATCGTGTCCGTGAAAAGCGCGCTGTCCAAAATTATTCGTTTTTCTTTCTGGCCAGTGCATTTGGTACAAATCGATGTAATCTGTCTGAAGTCGTTTTAAACTTTGCTCAACAGCAAATTTGATACTTGCTGGAGAAAAATCCAGTTTCTCACGCATATATCCAAAATTCGGATTTGGTCCAGCAATTTTAGAGGCTAAAATTACTTTATCTCTATTTCCTGATTTCTTAAACCAAGTTCCAATAATTTTTTCTGTGCTTCCGTAAGTCGCTTCACTCGCAGGAACTGAATACATTTCAGCTGTATCGAAGAAATTTATTCCTCTTTCAAGAGCGTAATCCATTTGTTCGTGCCCTTCGGCTTCTGTATTCTGCTGCCCGAAAGTCATTGTTCCAAGGCATATTTTACTAACTTTTATATCTGTGTTGGGTAATGTTGTGTATTTCATTTTTTTCTTTAAAGGTTCAAAGTTGCAAAGGCTCAAAGGTACAAAGGGATTTTTCAAATCGGAATGCGGTAAAGGTTAAAAAAAGTACAAGGTTTTGGAAACCTTATAGAAAACAAAAAGGCTCAAAAGTAAAAATCTTTGAGCCTTTGAACCTTTGCAACTTTGAACCTTAGTTTATACTATTAAGCATCTCCGCAATCTCGTCTAATCTTGGAGTCAAGATAATTTCGATTCTGCGGTTTTTAGCTTTTCCTTCCGGAGTTGCGTTACTCGCTAATGGAGAAAACTCACTTCTTCCAGCTGCAGTTAATTTTTGTTTATTGATTTTTGGGTTTTCGCTTAAAATCGCTACGATTGCCGTTGCTCTTTTAGTCGATAAATCCCAGTTGTTTGCAATTGGCCCAGAACCTGCATACGGATCATCGTCTGTATGACCTTCGATTAAAACAGAAAGATCTGGATTATCGCCTAAAACTTTTCCAAGTTCTACAACCGCTTTTCTTCCTTCTACACCAACTGCCCAGCTTCCTGAATTGAAAAGCAATTTGTTTTCCATAGAAACATATACTTTTCCGTTTTTCTGTTCAACAGTCAAACCTTTACCTTCAAAACCATTCAACGCTTTAGATAAAGTTTCTTTAAGTTTACGCATTGACTCTTCTTTAGCAGCAATCATATCTTCCAGTTCTTTCAAACGATTGGCCGTTTTATCCAAACGAGCCTGTTCATCTGCAAGAGCTTTTCCTTTCGCTTCCAATTGTGCTAATAATTCACGGTTTTTAGCCATGTTTTTCTCTAATGCATCATTGCTGTTTTTCTCTAATGCATTGTACGAATCCTGAAGTACTTTATATTTCTTTTGTTCAGCAGCAAGATCTGCTTTTTGTTTTGCCAAATCATCATTAGCATTTGCTAAATCTTTAGTCAATTTATCACGATCGGTTTCTAACTGATTCTTCGCTTTCTTCAAACTTTCATTTTCATCAGCAATAGAACGGTTTTCTTTTTTCAAATCAGAATATTTTGTTTCAAGATCATTGTAAATTTTCTTAGAAACACATGACGTTGTGGACAAGGCTAATGCCAATAATCCGATGGAGGCTTTTTTAATCATCTTCATTAATTGGTTTTTATTTTGGGCATTTAACAATTTTTAAATTTCAAAATTTAATGCCAATCGCAATATCAATTTTAAAACTTACATTTTCTCAACAAGAACAATACCAAAATTTAATCAATTTCGACTAAAATCGGACAGTGATCTGAATGCATAGCATCAGGTAATATAACAGCTCGCTTTAATCTCTCTTCTAATGCATTGCTAACTAAATTATAATCGATACGCCAACCTTTGTTGTTTCCTCTTGCTCCCGCACGGTAGCTCCACCAAGAATAATGGTGCGGATCTTTATTAAAATGACGGAAACTATCAATAAAACCAGATTTCATGAATCCATCCAGCCAAGCACGTTCAGCCGGAAGAAATCCAGAAACCGTTTTATTACGAACAGGATCGTGAATATCTATCGCTTCGTGACAAATATTATAATCTCCGCATATAATTAAATTTGGAATCGTAAGCTTCAATTCATTGATATAATTCTGAAAATCATCCATAAACATGAATTTGTGATCCAATCTTTCAATGTTTGTTCCAGACGGAAGATATAAACTCATTACAGAAACATCATCAAAATCTGCACGAAGGTTTCTTCCTTCAAAATCCATGTGATGAATTCCTGTTCCGTAAACAATATTGTTCGGTTTTGTTTTAGAAAGAATCGCTACTCCGCTATATCCTTTTTTGGTTGCAGGATAGTAATATTGAAACGGATAACCTGCTGCTGTAATATCATCAACTGGAATTTGATCCTGTGTTGCTTTTATTTCCTGAAGGCATATTACATCAGGATTTGCTTGCTGCAGCCACTCGATAAACCCTTTGTTTATTGCCGCTCTAATTCCGTTTACATTATAAGAAATAATTTTCATCAGTGATTTTTTTAGGATTCCAAATGTAATAAAAAAGTGCAAAGTTTGTCTTGGAAACAGTGAAAAGTAGACTTTTTTGTTATCTTTGTTCGCTGTTCTAATAATTTAAAAGTAGTAGATGGGTTTAGTTACCGCGAAAGAAGTTGCAAAGGCAATAAATGTTGAAAAGTACGGAGTTTTCGGTACCTTTTCTGGCTGGATTCTTATGAAGGTTCTTAAGATCTCGACCCTTAATAAAATTTACGATCGTAATAAACATTTGGAAGACCTTGACTTTTTGAATGGAATTTTGGATGAAATGGAAATTAAGTTCGAAATACCAGAAGAAGATTTAAAACGTCTGCCAAAAGATGGCGCGTATATAACAATTTCTAATCACCCTCTTGGTGGAATTGATGGGATTTTATTATTGAAATTAATGCTTGAAAGAGAGCCAAATTTCAAAATCATTGCCAATTTCTTATTGCATAGAATTGCTCCGATGAAAAAATACATTATGCCCGTTAATCCTTTTGAAAACCATAAGGATGCAAAATCGAGCGTAATTGGCATTAAAGAAACGTTACGTCATTTGAGTGATGGAAAACCTTTGGGTATTTTTCCAGCAGGTGAAGTTTCAACTTACAAAGATGGTAAATTAGTAGTAGACAAACCTTGGGAAGAAGGTGCTCTTAAACTAATCAGAAAAGCAAAAGTTCCTGTAGTTCCAATTTATTTTCATGCCAAAAACAGTAAATTATTTTACTGGCTTTCTAAGATTGACGATACTTTAAGAACTGCAAAATTACCTTCTGAGCTTTTGACTCAAAAAGACCGCGTAATTAAAGTCCGTATTGGAAAACCAATTTCTGTAAGCGAGCAAAATGAAATAGAATCTTTTGAAGAATATTCAGAATTCTTGAGAAAGAAAACCTATATGTTGGCAAATCCGTTTGAGAAAGACACCAAACTGATTGATACAGCAAGTCTTAAAATACCTAAAGCACCTAAAAAAATTGTCACGCCTGCAAGCGAATCAAAATTGATTGATGAAGTTCAGGCTTTACGTATTAGTGACAGCAGATTTTTGCAAAGCAAAAACTACGAGGTTTTCTTTGCAAGTGCAAAAGAAATTCCGAATATTTTACACGAAATTGGACGCTTACGAGAAATCACTTTCCGTGAAGTTGGTGAAGGAACAAATGAATCTATTGATATTGATGAATATGATCAATATTATCACCATATGTTTTTATGGGATGATGAAACCAAAAAAATCGCAGGAGCATATCGTATGGGATTAGGTTCTGAAATCTATCCAAAATATGGAATTGAAGGTTTCTACTTAACAGATCTTTTCAGATTTGAACCAGAACTTCACGATATGATGCACAAATCGATCGAAATGGGTCGTGCATTTATTGTGAAAGAATATCAGCAAAAACCAATGCCTTTATTCTTATTATGGAAAGGTATTATCCATACTACTTTGCGTCATCCTGAACACAAATACTTGGTTGGTGGTGTAAGTATCAGTAATCAATTTTCTGATTTCTCTAAATCATTGATGATTGAGTTTATGAAGTCTAATTATTACGATCCGTATATCGCACAATATATTCATCCGAAAAAAGCATACAAAGTTAAACTGAAAGATGCTGATAAAGATTTTATCTTCGACGAAGCAGAATCTGATTTGAATAAGTTTGATAAGATTATTGACGAACTGGAACCAGGAAACTTACGTCTGCCTGTTTTAATTAAGAAATACATCAAACAAAACGCCAGAGTAGTAGCTTTTAACGTTGATCCATTATTCAATAACGCTATTGATGGTTTAATGTACATTAGAATCGCAGATATTCCAGAAAGCACTATGAAACCTGTTATTGAAGAGTTTCAGATTGAATTGGAAAAAAAATTATCTGAGAAGGAAGATTAAAAAATCTTTGAGTATATAACAAATAGAAAATCCCATATACCTAATTAGTAAATGGGATTTTTTATTATTTAAAACCAACCTTTATAACCAATCTGATAAGTTTGATAAAACTCTTCATCGCTTTTGGTCAAATATATAATTCCTTCGATAATTCCGATTATACCACCGATTCCAAATGCAAAACCAAGAATAAGCTGAATTATTCCTTCTTTAGTATAGCCTAAGTAGAATTTATGGATTCCTAGATATCCTAATAAAATAGCGAGAATTCCTGCTACCACTTTTTTATTTTCCTGCCCATAACGCGGATTGTTCCAATCTTCTCTCTTTGTATTTTCCATAATCTTAATTTTTAGTATTCTTAAAATAGTACTTAAACAAAAAATCTGATTGTTGCGAAATCAGATCGTGATTTATTAAAACCAAATTGACTGATGTAAGATATCATCAAAAGAGTTGTTTCTCACAAATAAAATCAATCTTATAAAATGATAAACACCCAGAAAAATAGCCAATCCGTAAGCGAGTTTCCTGTTATACAAAAGTGCAGTAAAATATTCTTTTTTGGTAATCAATTCTGTAATTAAAACCACAATCGTTACTGCACAAAAAGCAATAACAAAAGGACCTAAAATGTGATAAGAAATTGATTTGTATAGATCTCCCTGATAAAAATAAACTAGAGACTTTGTAATTCCGCATCCCGGACACGGAAAACCTGTCAGCATCTTAAAAGGGCATAATGATTGATCTGTTTCCAAATGATCATTATGATTATGAAGCATTAGAAAAAACGGAATTATCAGTGTAATTGCCGCACCGATAATTCCGTAAATTTTACGTCTTGTTTGCGTATTATTTATATAATCTGTTGATATCACCTTGTACAATCATTGCTGCCGCCATAGGAAAAAATAATCCTAAAATAATTAATAATGTAGATTGGTCTTTTTGTAGCTCACCAGTTTTTTCATAAACTTTAGGCAATGCATCTTTACCAGCTAAGTAGTAGAAATAAATATTAACTGGCATACAGCAACCTGCAAAAATTGCAACTGGCTGCGAAATAACTTCTCTTTTTGCCACAGCGTTAAAAACCTCAGCTACTTTAATATTCCAATAAATTAAATACAATCCGCAGGTTAAAAATCCAAATAGTAAAACCATAATAGGATCTACCTTAAATACTGGGATTTGTTCTTCAAAATTATTCGATGTTTCTTGTAATTCCATCTTTGCTTAAAAAATTTATTAATTCCTACTCTTCGGATTTTCGGCTTTCTCCAAACTCAAAAAAACAATCTATTTAGACTCATTCTTTTAAAATTCGGAAACAATATTATTAAAAATTAACAAATAAAACTAATCTCTCTAAATAAAATTTACAAGAAAAAACTCGTTATTAAATTCTAAAGGCTGTAGGCTAGTTTTTATGGTATACCGCTTTAATTTTGTCAACAATCACCTGTGCTAATCGCTCATGGCTTTCAAAAGTCCAACCTGCAATATGAGGCGTTAATAAGACATTTTTAACTTCCATGAGATACTGCAGTGCTTCTGGCGTATTGTTTTCTTGAAATAAGGTTTCAAACGAAAGTTTTTCATATTCTAGAACATCCAAACCTGCACCTAAAACTTTTTTCTCTTTCATTGCTTCAACCAAATCGGCCGTAACAATGTTTTTACCACGTGAGGTATTTATAATCCAAAACGGCTTTTTAAAGGCATTTATAAACGCTTTGTTGACCATTTTATCTGTTTCTGGTGTCCAAGGAAGGTGAAGGCTTAAAACATCGACTTTTTCGCGTAATTCTTCCAGTGAAACCTGTTTCGCATTTTCGTCTCCAACATTATCCAAAATATCATAGCATAAAACCTCTGAATCAAAACCTTTTAATTTTTTAGCAAAAGCTTTTCCCATGTTTCCGTAACCAATAATTCCTACTGTTTTTAAATCCAGTTCATGACCGCGATTGCTTTCGCGATTCCACTGTCCGGCTTTTACTTCTGCATCAGCTTGGTTTAGATTATTAAATAACGACAAAATCATCCCCAAAGAATGTTCTGCAACAGCATTGCGATTTCCCTCTGGAGCCGCGATTAGATGGATTCCTTTTGCAGAAGCATACTCACAATCAATACTTTCCAAACCTGCACCAACTCTTGCAATAAATTGCAACTTTGTTGCAGCGTCTAAAAATGTCTTATCAATCTTGAAACGGCTTCTAATTACAATTCCGTTATACTCTTGGATTTTTGCTTCTATTTCTTCTTTTGAAGATTTAAAATCGGCATGGTTTTCAAAACCAGCTTCTTCTAATTGATTCCAAAGAATCGGATTATTGCTGTCGATATGAAGAATTTTTATGCTCATTTATTTAGAATTTTTAGAAACACAAAAATACAGGAAATGTTTAAGATTTCATTTTAAGCCATACATTTTAATCTCGCAAAGTCACAAAGTCAGGAAGAAATAATTTAACAGCAAAAAAACATAAAAAAACTTCGTGCCTTTGTCCTTCGTGGCAAATGTCTTTTTATTGCTAAGATTTTTTTTTAACTTTGAAAGAATAAGGATTCTGCAATCCATCATATAAATCTTCAGAAAATCTTCCCTAATGAAACTTACCAAGACTTTTAAAGCCTTTTTTGAAAACGAGAAATCTGGGGGAATCATCTTGCTCTTTGTCACGATTTTATCCCTTTATCTTGCTAATTCTTCTATTCAAGTTCCGTACGTGGCTTTTTGGGAAAAAGAATTTGCTGGACATTCTATAACCCATTGGATCAACGACGGATTGATGACTATTTTCTTCCTTTTGATCGGATTGGAGTTGGAACGTGAGATTTATCATGGTGAATTATCCAATATTAAAAATGCTTCTCTGCCAATTATGGCTGCTTTTGGAGGAATGCTTGTTCCTGCTGCAATCTTTCTGGCTTTAAATTATGGCACAACCACACAAAATGGAGCTGGAATTCCAATGGCAACAGATATTGCTTTTGCAATCGGAATTTTATCACTTCTAGGGAAAAGAGTTCCTACGTCTTTGAAAGTTTTTTTAACTGCTTTGGCAGTTATAGACGATTTGGGCGCTATTATTGTAATTGCTGTGTTTTACACTACATCAATTTCTTTTTTGAATCTAGGAATTGCACTTGGAATTTGGGGCTTATTATTTATCTTAAACCGAATGAAGGTTCATAATCTGATTCCGTATTTAATAGGCGGCGTAATAATGTGGTATTTTATGCTTAATTCAGGCGTTCACGCAACCATTACGGGAGTAATTTTAGCATTTGTAATTCCGTTTGGCGACGGCGGCGAAAAAACTTCTTCGTATAGACTGCAGCATTTTTTACATCAGCCTGTTGCCTTTTTTATTCTGCCACTGTTTGCAATTGCAAATACCGCTATAACCATTACAGAAAACTGGCACCAAGGTCTTAATCATGTTAACACATACGGAATCATTCTTGGACTTGTAGTAGGTAAGCCCCTCGGAATTTTACTCTTCTCTTCTGTTGGTGTAACTTCTGGTTTGTGCATGTTGCCTAAGAACTTAAAGTGGGCTCATATTTTAGGCGCAGGAATGCTGGGCGGAATTGGTTTCACCATGTCAATCTTTATTACGGTTCTTGCATTTAAAAATCCTGAAATTATTGTTTTTTCTAAAATAGCGATTCTTATTGCTTCTTTCTTAGCTGGACTTATGGGATTTGTTTATTTGAAATACATACTGAACAGATCGAAATAAAATTCCACTTATAATACTTTGACAAATTATCTGTGTGATTTTTTCATTCCTCAGAATGGCAATAATCCCTTTTAAAAAAGAAAGAAAATCCTTATTTTTGTAATTCTAAAATTAATGAAATGGGTTGGGATACACAAATAATTATATTTGTAGAAAACATACAAAACGAGGAAAAAGAAATTGCTTTAGATTTATATGGATCCGATAAAAATTTCATCACAGGGCTTTTCTTCGCGAAATCAAAATTTTGTAGCGATGGAACTAAAGCAATAATTTTCACATACGAACGTCGCAAATACTTACCTTACTGGACAATTAAAGAGGTATCACTAAAATATACTGGAAAATATTTTACTGCAATAGCCAGTTCCCCTGATTTCATTCTGGGTCCTGCTGGAATCATTAAATTTTTTAATGGTGAAATTATAGATAGTTATGGTTTTTGGGAAAGAGAACTAGTGGCAACCGAATTTCTAGAAAACCCAAATTCTGAAGTTCTATATCAATGGTTTGCAAAAGATAAGTTAGAAGAACAATTTAGAGAATTCTATGTAGACAAACAACCAAAAAAATGGATTGAAGATTCATACAGAGAAAACATAATAGAATTTACAGATGAACAAAATCAAAAGTTTATTGAAATAATTGAAAATTATAAAACAAATAACGATTGGACAGAAATCAAACTAAACAAAAAATAAAAAATTCCAAACTCCAGCAAGAATTGGAATTTGGAATTTAAAATATTGATTTTTTTTAAAATCTATCCTTTGATTTGTTTCAAAGAAGTCTTAATTCCTTTGATTAAAGATGAACTGAAGCCATTGTGCTCCATTTCATTTAAACCAACAATTGTACAGCCTTGTGGCGTTGTTACACGGTCGATTAATTGTTCTGGGTGTACTCGTTCTTCTAAAAGCATTTTAGCTGCTCCTTTTACGGTTTGAGCAGCAATTGCAAGTGCAGTATTAGAATCAAATCCAATTTCGATTCCTGCCTGCATAGAAGCACGAATATAACGCAATGCGTATGCAGTTCCGCAAGCTCCCAAAACAGTCGCTGCATCCATTAATTTTTCGTCAATTACAGGTGCCGTTCCTAAATCCTGGAATAAATCAACTACTGGCGAAGCATTTACTGCATATTTTTCTGGAAAAGAAATACAGGTTGCCGATTCGCCAAACTGCGCTGCAATATTTGGCATAATGCGCACCACTGGATATTCAAAATTTGTTTTTGTTTGAAGCATATCCAAAGACAATCCGCTTACTGCCGAGGCAATGGTTTTGTTTTGAATAACAGGCAGAATTTCGGCTAAAACTGTATCAACCTGATAAGGCTTTATAGTTAAAATTACAACATCAGCTTCCTGAATATTGTGTTTATTATCGTTAGAAACGGTAATTCCGTACTCAGATAAATATTGAATACTTGCAATGTTTCTTCTAGTAACAGTAACTTGGTTGTTTTTCGAGAATTTAGCAATTCCTAAGGCAATAGAAACCCCAAGGTTTCCTCCTCCAATAATGTGTACTTTCATTTTGGTTTGGCTTTAATTTATTTCTAGCTGGTAAACAGCATTTACCGCCTGCAAATTACGCAGATTTTAGAGATTTTAAATCACTGTAAAAGGCTAATTTGTGGCAAAAATCTAGAATCCAAGAATCAGATTTGCTACACCAAAGTATAACATGATTCCGAATACGTCATTAGTCGTTGTAATAAACGGACCAGTCGCGATCGCGGGATCAATTTTGTTTTTGTTCAGAAAAAGTGGCACTAAAGTTCCTAAAGTAGCAGCAAAAAGGATTACAACAATCATAGAAATTGAGATAGCAAATCCTACCAAATACTGCTGATACATAATAGAATGATATCCCAATAAAAGCAGAGAAATAATACTTCCTGAAATCATCGATACAGTAATCTCTTTAGTAAAATAAGCACGACTGAAATCTTTCAGCGTTCCGTTTGCCAAACCTTGTACCACGATTGCCGAAGCCTGAACCCCAATATTTCCTGCAGTTGCAGAAAGTAAAGGCACAAATATGATTAAAGTAGAATATTTCTGAAAGGTTCCTTCGTTTCCTTTCAAAACAAAAGAAGCTACAATTTCAATTACCATTCCGATTAAAAGCCAAGGCAAACGCGCTTTGGTTAATTCGTAAACGCTGTCATTCGATTCAACGTCTTGCGTAATACCCGCAGCTAACTGGTAATCTTTATCAGCTTCTTCCTTGATTACGTCAACGATGTCATCGATAGTAATTCTTCCTACCAAACGACCTAACTCGTCAACAACTGGAATTGCCTCTAAGTCATATTTCTGCATGATACGAGCAACTTCAACATCTTCCGTATCAACATTTACAAAATTTAATTTACGGATATAGACTTCGCCAATCTGAGTTTTGGTCGAAGAAGTCAGTAAATCTTTAAGTGAAAGTCTTCCTTTTAGTCGGTTTTCATCATCAACTACGTAAATAGAATGTACTCTGGATACATTTTCTGCCTGAATTCTCATTTCTTTAACGCAGGTCAAAACGTTCCAATTTTCATTCACTTTTACAAGCTCTTTTCCCATTAAACCACCTGCAGTGTTTTCGTCATAACGCAAAAGATCTACAATGTCTTTGGCATGTTCAACATCTAATATTTCAGAAATTACTTCCGCTTTGATTTCCTGCGAAAGTTCTGCGATAATATCGGCAGCGTCATTGGTTTCAAGCTCGTCAAGCTCTTCTGCGATTTCCTTTGGTGAAAGTCGGCTTAAGATATTTTCACGCAGATCCTCTTCCAATTCAAGAAGAATTTCAGCTGTTTTATCACTATCTAAAACCTTAAAGATGTAGGTTGCCTCATCGAAATCTAATTCATCTAAAATTTCGGCAATATCAGCGTGGTGCAGATCATTAAGTAAAATTTCCAGTTCACTGTCGTTTTTCTTATTGATCAGCTCCTCTAGCTGGTGTATAAATTCTTTACTAACTTTGAACTCCATCGGTTTCTATTTTTAGAGTTAGTTCAATAAATTCATCGACGCTAAGCTGCTCGGGACGTTTATCAAAGATAGTGTCTTCTCGCAAATTGTCTGATAAATTTAATGTTTTCAAACTGTTACGTAATGTTTTTCGTCTCTGCTGAAAAGCGGTTTTCACTACTGTAAAAAATAACTTTTCGCTACACGGAAGGCTGTAATCTTCCTTTCGGGTCATTCTCATCACACCCGATTTCACCTTGGGCGGAGGAATAAAAACGTTTTCATCAACTGTAAACAGATACTCTGTAGTATAGAAAGCCTGGGCTAAAACGGATAGTATTCCGTAGGTTTTCGAGCCTTTCTTTTCGCAGATGCGCTCGGCTACTTCTTTTTGGAACATTCCAGAAAATTCTGGAATCTGGTGTTTAAGATCTAATGTCCTAAAAACAATCTGTGAAGAAATATTGTACGGAAAGTTTCCAATTATAGCAAACTGTTTGTCTTGGTAAACTTCATTTATATTATACTTCAGGAAATCCTGAGAGATAATCTTGTCTTTTAATTTTGGATAATGTGCATCCAAATACGCTACCGATTCGGTATCGATCTCAATAACGTGTGTGGTAATTGGCTTTTCAAGTAAATATTTAGTAAGCACACCCATTCCTGGTCCTATTTCTAGAACCTCGTCATATCCTTTAAGACTTAAAGTATCAGCAATAGCCTTTGCGACACTTTCGTCTTTAAGAAAGTGCTGTCCTAAATGTTTTTTTGCTTTTACTTTTTCCATTTCATTTCTTGTTTGCCACCAGGCTGCAAAAGTATTCTTTTTGTTGCAAAGGCACTAAGCTTCTTTATTTTTTTTTGCCACTAAGGCTCAAAGACACAAAGTTTTATTTTTTGTTTATTTCACGTAGTTGCTGAACATCAAACAAATCTTTTGCCCGATTTGCTTTTATTTTACTTGTAATCAAATCTTCTAATGATAAAACATTCCATTTTAAAAATGTTTTTCCATTTACTGTAACCTCCTCACTATCATTGTAGGCTTCATCGAAACTTTTATTTACTGAAAATTTTGTTATAAGTTCTAAATCTAAATCAACAGGAGAAAATTTAATTGATATATTCTGCTGCTGCTGTTTTACATTTTCAGGGAAATCATCAATTTCATATCCCATCTCATTAAAAACTAGGACTAACTTTCTAAAATTTTCATCGGTTGTTTCTATCCAGAAATCAACATCTGCTGAGTGTCTTTGGTAACCATGAAAATTAACTGCTCCACCACCAACCATAAGCATTCTAACATTATGCTTTGTTGACAATGCAATAAATTCATCTATATTTTGATCCCAAAGCTTTGACATACTATTTTGATTTTATAACAATGAGAAAATTGTCTTTATTTTTATCAACTTTATTTTTTACAGGAAATGCGCTTATACGCTCACTTAAACGTAAAAAACTATAGAATCTTTCAACTTTAGATAAGCTTAAAAAATCTTCTTGTTGCCTTTTATTACTTTCTTCTTTTGTTTGAAATCGAATTTCCATAATAATTTTAATTAACTTAAGCTGAAAACTAAAAAATTTAATGTTCCGAAACAACCTCTAATTCTGTTCTGAAAGAAAGCATTTTATCAGCAAATAAGCCTAATGCTTCTCTATGAAATTCTGGTTCATCTTCGATATAAAACTTCTCTAGAGTTTCTTTACTGTCTGTTATGTATTGCACAGAATAAGTAATTCCGCCCATTTCTTCTTCAACTAAAACTTTTACGATCCTAGCCGATGAAAATTTCTGAGTAGCTAAAATTTCTGGTATGTGTTTTTCCTGCATCCATTTTAACCATTGGTCATGAACGCTTTCGTGTATATTGGTTGTAACGTTGTAAATAATCATTTTTTTCTAAGGTTCTGAGATTCTGAGATTCTAAGGTGCTAAGATTTTTTTATGTTAGACTTAAAATTCCGTAAATCTTATTATACATTTTTTTCGATTAAACGATTAAACAAATAACCGATTAAACATTAACTACAAATTCTTATCCCCTCTTAATTCGCGGTATTTTTTTCTGGCATCGACAAAGTAAATACTGTCTTGATGGTTAAAAATTACCTTTTCATATAAAGGTTTTGCTTTTTCTATATCTTTTAGTTCATCGTTGTAAATTTCTGCTGAGAAAAATAGTGCTTCATCAACATAAATTCCGTCGCTGTGATTGTCGATAATCTGCTGATATTGACTTAAAGCCGAAGCAAAATCTTTCTGACTTTCGTACACTTTTCCTAAACGAAGCAAAGTTACGGCTTCTATTTCTTGACCTTTAAAGGTTTTTAAAATATTCTGAAACTGTGCGATTGCTTCCTGTTTTTTATTCTGATAAATTAAAAAATCTCCTTTTGCAAATGCTTTTAAAGCGACTTGTGTCGAATCTGCTGCGGTGTTATCATTAATTAAAAGAAAATATTCTAAAGCATCATTGGCGATTAACTGCGTATTTGCCGCTTTTAATTCTTTAAATTGTTTATTCGCCCATTCAAAATCGCCTTTATAATAACTTGTTTTTGCCGCTTTCAAACTCGCTTCGTGCGCCATTACATCATTCTTTAAATCTAATTGAATCTGCGAATAATAAATAAGCGCCTGATTGTACTTTTCTTCTAAAAGCAAAATATCGGCCAATTCCATTTTAGCGTCGGCTTTTTGATATTCGTTTAAATTTAATTCTAAAGCCTTTTTGATTACTGCCTTTCCTTCTTCTGTCTTTTTCAAATTAAAGGCCAGAAAATGCGCTTGAATAATTTGCAAAGATAAGGTAAAAGGACTGATTTCGTAAGTCACCAGCAATTGCTTCAATTCCTGATCGATTAACGGATAATCTTTTTCCTGAGCTTTATCAATTTTAATTTGCATTAAATAGGCGTTCGACTGAATCAATAAACCTAAATCTTTGGTGTTTTGAAGGATGAAGTTCAGAATTTCTTCTGCGGTATCATTATCGCCTTCATTCATCGCAAACTGACTCAAATTAACAATACTCATCAACGATTCTGGTTCGCGTTTGTAAATAGCTTTTTCTTGAATAAAGGCTTTTCCGAATTCTTTTTGCTGTACATAAAACCAGCTTAGATAATGATTCCAGAAAACGTCTTGATCTTTTTGAGTTCTTAAGATTAATGCTTTTCGCATTGCATCTTTAAAAGCTGTATTATCGGTTTCGCCATTCATGAATCGCGACAATTGCGTCTGAATCAAATTGGTGTTCTGCGGATTTATAAAAGATTCTGTCAATAACAAATCAATCATTAAATCGGTTTTACCTAACTGCCCGTACAGCATTCCGATTTGAAAATTGAAATTGAAATTTGGCTGAATCTGCATTGCAGTCTGATACGCTTTTAAAGCATATTCTAGCAATACTTTTTTCTCAAACGAACTCGCAATTCCGTAAACATCATTCGGATTTACCTTTATTTTCTCAATTGCCTGTTCGTAGTAATTTTTGGCTTTAGAATCGTTTTTCTGTAACTGGAAATTATATCCTAACTCCACTAAAAAAACACCTTGTTTGTAGCGGTTGTAACGATCTTGGATTGCTTTTTCTGCATTGGCAAACTGTTGCAACTGCTGATAGCAATCAACCGTTCTTAAAAAATACTGCGTATTGGATGGTGCACTTCTCAAAAGCTCTTCATAACTGATTTTAGCTTTATCAAAATCTCCTTTATCGTAATAATATTGTGCCAGCTGTTCGTTTTGACCAAACGCAAAACCAGAACATAACAAAACAATACAAATCAATATGTTTCTCATATTGCTGTTTTTTTTTAGTTTTTAATCGCCGTTTTCAGTCAGTTACTGTAAAACTGTGACTTTTTTAGTTTTCCAAAAAATCAGAGCTAGGCCAATTAAAATAAACGGAATACTTAAAATCTGTCCCATATTAATCAGCATATTATTTTCAAAAGCTTCTTGATTTTCTTTAAAAAATTCAATTATAAAACGAGCTGTAAATAATAAAGTTAAGAAAGTTCCAAAGATTAATCCCTGTGCGTTTCTAATTTTTTCTGATTTATACATATAAAACAATATTCCGAAAATCAGTAAGTAAGCAAATGCTTCATACAATTGTGTTGGATGTCTCGGAATCAAATCGTCTCTTTGAAAAACTACTCCCCAATTTCCGTTGGTTGGTTTTCCATAGATCTCAGAATTCATAAAATTCCCTAATCTGATAAATGTACCTGTTACAGGAACCGCAACAGCCATTTTATCTAAAAGTTCTAAAAAATGCACTTTGTATTTTCGGCAATATAAAATCATTGCCGTAAGCACTCCAATAGAGCCACCGTGACTTGCCAAACCTTGATACCCCACAAATTGATAAACTCCCTTTATTTTCTGAATCGGTAAAAGAATTTCTATCGGATGTTTGAAGAAATACTCAGGTTCATAAAAGAAACAATGCCCTAGTCTCGCACCTAAAACGGTTCCAACAATTACATAAATCAGTAAACTATCGAGATTGTCTAGCGAAAGATTTTCTTTTTTATAAATATTTCTAACAATATAAAAGCCCAAAAGAAGTCCGCAGGCAAAAAGAGCTCCGTAATATTTTAAAGGAAAACTATCTGTAATCCAGAAAATAACAGGATCTACGTTCCAGTTTAAAATTCCATTCATCATGCTCTGTTTTTTAATTTATATAAATTAAGAAAACCTAACAGGTTTTAAAGTCTGTTAGGTTTGTATCTTAAAAACTATCTTTTTTTAGTTTATAATGTCAAATCCACAGTAAGGACGTAAAACTTCTGGAATTACGATTCCTTCTGGAGTTTGGTAATTTTCAATAATTCCAGCTAAAACACGTGGAAGCGCTAATGAACTTCCGTTAAGTGTATGCGCCAGCTGATTTTTTCCGTCTTTGTCTTTGAAACGTAGTTTCAAGCGGTTTGCCTGGAACGTTTCAAAGTTAGAAACAGAACTGATTTCTAACCAACGATCTTGTGCTGTAGAAAACACTTCAAAATCGTAAGTCAAAGCAGATGTGAATCCCATATCTCCTCCACAAAGGCGTAACACTCTGTAAGGCAATTTCAATTCTTTTAAAATCTCTTTTACATGTTCTACCATTCCGTCAAGAGCCGCGTAAGAATTATCAGGGTGCTCGATACGAACGATTTCTACTTTATCAAATTGATGCAAACGGTTTAACCCGCGAACGTGTGCTCCGTAAGAACCTGCCTCACGACGGAAACATGGCGTATATGCAGTTTGTAAAACTGGCAATTCGCTTTCGTTCAAAATTACATCGCGGAACAAATTCGTAACTGGAACCTCAGCCGTTGGAATCAAATATAAATCATCAATTCCAGCGTGATACATCTGCCCTTCTTTATCTGGCAATTGCCCAGTTCCGTAACCTGAAGCTTCGTTTACCAAATGAGGTACCTGAACCTCATTGTATCCTGCAGCTGTATTTTTGTCTAAAAAGTAGTTGATCAAAGCACGTTGAAGCTTTGCTCCTTTTCCTTTATAAACAGGGAATCCTGCGCCCGTGATTTTTACACCCAATTCAAAATCGATGATATCGTATTTCTTAACCAATTCCCAGTGAGGTTGTGCGCCTTCGTGCAAAACTGGAATATCTCCTTCTTGAAAAACATTTAAATTGTCATCTGGCGTTTTTCCTTCAGGAACAATATCTGCTGGAAGATTTGGTAATGTGTATAATTTATTGGTTAACTCAACAGCCAAAGCTTCTGCTTTTTCGCTCAGTTCTTTACTTTTTTCTTTTAGTGAAACCGTTTTTTCTTTTAAGATTGCTGCTTTAGCTTTCTCTCCAGCTTTCATCAATTCACCAATATCTTTGGACAATTTATTAGATTCTGATAAAGTATTGTCTAATTCCACCTGTGCAGCACGACGATTTTCGTCTAATTGAACCACCTCTTCAACAACGCTTTTAGCATCGATATTTCGTTTTGCTAAAGCTTTGATTACTTTCTCTTGATTTTCTCTAATAAATGCAATTTGTAACATAGCTTGATTTTTATAACTATTGTATTTTTTATAACGGAAGCAAATTTAAGGAAATGTTTGTTAACATTAGGTCAAAGTTTTGCAGTAAAACCGAAATCTCTTATAAACAGCAAAAGCACTGTAAAAGTGCCTTTGAATGTTATTAGAAATCGGTGGAAATTTACTCTAGAAAACGAAGTCTGTCATCTCTATGAAAAGCATATTCTCGTCCGTTATACTTTATCTTTTCTAATTCTTTCTTAATTTTCAGGTCACTTTTTTCTTCAATTCCATTTTCTAAATCACTTTCTATTGCTTCTTCATAAGAAAAGTTTTTAGATATGATCAAGTCAAAATAACCATTAGTTTTATGATCCGAAAAGCTCATTCCGGTTTCTAATGTTTCTATCTGAAAAGTTCCGCTTCCGTTAGAATCGCCATTGGTCAATCGAACTGGATATTCGTATAAAACCTTTTTTATCTCCTTATCAGTCAAAGTTACCAGTGTAAATTTCTTCTCCGAATACAAAACAATTCGGCTGCTCGCATTGGCTTCAGTATAAAAAGCAATTGCAGGTGTAGTTTCGTTTAGAAAAACTAGATCTTTCAAGATATGCGATTTCGAAAACTGAATAGCTTCATTATCATAATAACCTAGATTATCATCAAACTCTTCGGCAATTACGCTTCCGTCTTCACGGTTTACAAACAAGTATTTACGCTGAAAATAATTCCCCAACTCATTGTCGTTATCATCAGTTCTGAATGCTTTTTTATCGTGCGAAACAGTTGTCAGGACAAAAAAAGCGGTTTGATCGTCGTAATTGATAGAACTTGTTTCATTAATTTTAATATCCGAATATTTGATTTTGAGATTGGATGCCACTTTAGAAAGCAACTCCAGATTCATTTCTTTTGAATCATCAATTTCATCCAGATTTTTAAAAATGAGTTTTTTTATCTGTTTTTTACTAAAACCAAGTTCCGTCTGCGAAAGAAGTTCTTGATCTTGAACTTGAGCGTTGTCTTGAACCTTTTCATTTTTCCCGCAGGAAAACAAAAACATCAAAACGCCACTTAAAAGAATCGTTTTTTTCATAGGCTTTGATTTATTAGAAATTTTAGGGCATTTCAAATATATAATTTTCTTACAAACCTCAGCAGAAAAATAAAATTTAATCTCTCTTAATTTCGTGACCTATAAACTCTTCCAGTGTTTTAAACATTTCTTCAACCGAAAGCACTTCTGTATCAGGATGCGATTTTAAAAATGCAGCATTCAATTCGGCCAGATTTTCGTCCAATTCAAAATAAGCATTATTATTCAGCAAGTCTTTGAAAGCGTTTGGAGCATCATATTTATCTTTAAGAAATTTTCCTAATTTGATATTACTCTGCAAGCGCAGTTTACGGCATTGCTCTTTAAACAGTTCCAAATGTTTTTCGGCACCAATTAAAGCCAAACCTTCTTCGATTAGTTCATTAAGCTCTTTATTCCATCCTGAATCATGAACGAATTTCGAAAAATTTCCTTCCGCATATTTAGAAGCATAAAAATCTAAATAATAACTCATTATAGCATCTTCGTGAATTAAATCGTCGTCTATTTTTTCTTCGCGCATTAAATTGATTACCGAAATATTTGAATTTACAACGTCCTGAGGATTTTCACTGTTTGCCGCCGTTTCTGAAATAATGATTTTACCAAATTCCATTTTAGTTTTTATTTAAAAGATTGTTTTGCAAAGTTGAGGGAAATAATTGAGATGATTGTAAATCTTATTTTTAAAATTTCAAACAATTAAAATGAGAGAAAATTATTACTATTTTTGCCGTCTATTTTTTGATTTACAACATTATGACGCTAGTAGACTTATTATTTCGAAAACCTCAACCAAAAAAGAAATATGCTAAACTTTTACATGTATATATTTCACGTAAACATTCTGAAATAATTTTTGCACCAATGAACAGGGAAATAAAAATCCCTTTATATTTTGAACAAGAACTATGTGAGGTCATTGATTTTGAAAATACGCCAGAAATCATTGGAGAATCTTTAATACGAAATTTCGATAAATTTGAATTAAAGGAAAGAAAAAATATTCATAATAAAAAAACAGATTGGCCAGCATTCAAGGCAAGCAAAGAAAAAACAATAAAAGGGTTTGAAACAAACTATTCACTATTCAAAATAAAAGGTGCAAATGAGCACAATATCGCATTAATAATTGAATCTGTTTTTAATCTTCCATCGCAAATAGAGCTTACTACAACTATCTCATACCCTTGTGACAGCTCAGAATTAGGTCACCGTCTTTTAAGAATATATAACTCTTATGTTTCCAAAAAAGTCGAATAGCAAAAACTTTTTGACGTGAAATACAATTTTTTAAGTTTTTCTTCGTTTGTCCTTACAATCTTTAACAAAAATCAACGTTATCAATATAAATCAAAAAGTTGGTCAAAAATTGACTACCTTTAAGCAACCATTTATAAAAAAGCATATCTGTTTAAGAAATAAGACTTTACACCGAAGTTCTCCTAGCTAAAACCAAAAACATGAGACAGATTGTATTACTATTTAGCATCCTGCTTTTGCTGGTCAGCTGTGACAATGATGATTTGCCACAGTCTGATGTTCCTTTTGCGCCAGTAGGTAAAGGAGATTCTTTTGCAAACGACCAAAGTATCGCTCAAAGACATTTGGTTATTAAAGATGCTAAAACTTGGAATAATTTCTTGAAAGAAATGAACATTTCTAGTGCTACAACAAAAGGTTTTAAAGAAACAAATATTGATTTTAACCAATATCAGGTTATTGCTGTTATAGATAAAACACAACCCAATGACGGACATTCGATCGATATTGTAGAAATGACCGAAAACCGCAATACAATAATTGTTAAGGTAGAGAAACTAAAAAACGGAAATCTCACTAAAAAATCTTCCAGACCTTATGACATTGTAAAAACAGCAAAAACAGACAAAAAAGTGGTTTTTGAGCAATAATCTTCTGCAAGTCTTTTACTTCATAAACGGAAAAACATATAGACAAAACCAACTTTACTTTTTCTGTCTATTCAATATTAAATAATCTCAAAATATAAGAGAGTTCGTAAACTATAAAAAGCACCGCTAGAATAGTATGAAACTTTTTTATTATCTATTTTTATTGCTATAAAACAATATGACTTATAACCCGAACAAAATATTCGTTCTTGGTTGTATAAAAAATAATCGCCACCTTTGATTGCCGTATCGATTATATTGGCTCCAAAACTTATTGCCAGAACCGAAATAATCTTGAAATAACTTTGAAAAATAAAACCTATTGATGAAATACAAGAATAAACCGTAATTTTATTCCCATCGAGAATTAGTTTAGCTTCAAAATACAAAATATGAGGGAAAGAAAAGCATTAGAATATTACGTTTTAGACGTATTCTCAAACGAAAGCTACAAAGGAAATCCGCTTTCTGTAGTTTTTACAGACGGAAATCTAAAACTAGAAACTTATCAAGATATTTCTAAAGAATTTCGTTATTCTGAAACCTCTTTCGTCAATTATTCTACAAAAGAAAAAGCACTTGTAGTTCGTTCGTTTACTCCAACCGGAATCGAAATAGATGGTGCGGGACATAATTTATTGGGTGCAGTCTGTGGCGCTCTCCTAAAAGGAATCCCTATTTTTGATGAGCAAAATGAAAGTGAGCCATTTGTAATTATGAAACATTCGGCAATTCCAGTCACAGTACGTTTTGATTTGACGACTCTTTATCCAATTGTTCAAATGCATCAAAAATCGGCAGTTATCAAACAAGAAATCCCAACATATAAAATTGCAGTAGCCTTGGGCTTAAAGATTGAAGATTTGGATGTAAATGCTTTTGTGCCAACAATAGTTAAAACAGAAGTTGCACATACAATGGTTCCTATAAAAAACAGTCAGATACTTAACAGCTTTGTTCCCGACAACCAGCTTTTAATCGAAATCTCAAAAGAATATGATTTTGAAGGATTTTATTGTTTCACCCCAGCTGAAGAAGGTCTAGATCATATAGTAGAAACAAGATTTTTTAACCCAATAATCGGGATAAATGAAGACCCTGCAACAGGAACGGCCGCCGGACCGCTGATTGGTTTTTTAACGCAAAAAAAATTCACGAAATCTGATAAGGAATATAAAATTCTTCAAGGCGTAAAATTAAAACAGCCGTCAATGATTGAAGTCATGAATCGTGAAGAAGATATTTTGGTAGGCGGTTCTTCAATTATAACCATGAAAGGAGAACTTTATATATAACTGCCAAATTTACCAAAATATAATCTTTTTACTACTTTTATGGATTATTTATTATTTCATATTATGAAGCCAAAAGATCTTATACTTGCAAGCATAGAAAAAACTTTACTTGATCCTTTAGAACAAATTGGTTTTACGTTTTCGAAAAACTCTTTGACATTTAAAAGGAAAGTAAAGGATTTTGTTCAGACAATTCATTTTCAATCGAACAGGAATAATCAAGAAAATGTATGTGTAGAATTTTGGACTTCTTTTGGAGTATCATCACAAAAATATTCAAAATGGCATCAGATTGAATTTGGAGAAATCCCTGTTAATAATTCTGTAGGCGGTGCAATGGACTGGAATATCAAGAATTGGGAATTTCCGATCATAAATGATAAGAGAGAGCTTCATTTTCAAATCGTACATGAAAAAGAAAGAGAAAATGTACTTACCGTGCTTAAAAATAACATTCTAAACATAGGAATTCCATTTTTAGATACTCTTTCAAATTGGGAAAATGCCGGAAACAAACTAATTGAAGAAAAATGGTTTCATTATAAAGCTTGTGATTTCTTTCTAATTGCTGGAAATAATGAAAAAGCTCTTTGGGCTTTAAAGCAAGGGATTAATTATTGGAATACAAATCCTAAAGCATCTTTTCCAGAAGATCAAAAGAAAATCCAAATACGATTATCCAAATACTTTGAAAAATAAAAAAGCTGCATCTCGAAAAATGCAGCTTTTTTTATACTCAAAACCAAATAAAAATTTAGTTTGTTTTCATTGGCGGTAAATCAAACGCAATAGAATCGTGTTCGAAATTATTACGGTGTGCTCCATCACAAAATGGTTTGTTTGCAGAATGTCCGCAACGGCAAAGTCCTAATGCTTGTCTTCCTTGCAAACCGTAAAGTGTTCCTTCTGGATCCATGATTTCAAAATCGCCTTCAATTTTGATTGATCCGTTTTTATTGATGATTAATTTAGTCTTACTCATAAATTTTGTTTTTTTCGGCTGCAAAGATTGCGAAATATATTCTCATTTATAAGCTAGAAACGTAGTTTAAACTGGTTCTATTTTATTGCTTTTTTCTGCAAAGTTCATAAAGATTTTCCGCGGAGATTCGCTAAGATTTTTGTTTTTTGAATCTCGCAAAGTCGCAGAGACGCAAAGTTTTTTATTTTTTTAGCCACAGATTAGAAAGATTTAAATGATTTTTACTTAAATCTGCTCAATCTGCGGGAAACATAACTTTATGTCTCTGCGACTTTGCGAGATTATTTCAGTTTAATAAATAAAAATCCTAGCGAATATCAGCGAAAAAATCAGCGAATCTCCACGTAATATTAAAATCTCAATTCTATTGCTTATTTTTGCACTCAATAAAATTGAATTATGATACAAGATCCAAAAAGATATACGATCACGGCGGCATTGCCATACACCAACGGACCTATTCATATTGGTCACTTGGCTGGGGTTTACGTGCCTGCAGATATATATTCTAGATATTTAAGATTGCAAGGAAAAGATGTAGCATTTATCTGCGGAAGCGATGAACACGGGGTTGCAATTTCGATGAAAGCTAAAAAAGAAGGAATTACACCGCAGGAAGTTATTGATAAATATGACGGAATCATTCGTAAATCGTTTGCAGATTTCGGAATTTCATTCAACAATTATTCTAGAACTTCGGCTAAAATTCATCATGATACGGCTTCAGAATTCTTTAGAACTTTGTATGATAAAGGTGATTTTATTGAAGAAACTACAGAACAATTGTACGATGCAAAAGCAAATCAGTTTTTAGCAGACCGTTTTGTGGTTGGAACTTGCCCAAAATGTGGTAATGACGGAGCTTACGGAGATCAATGTGAAAATTGCGGATCGACTTTGAACGCAACTGATTTGATTAACCCAAAATCGACAATTACTGGCGAAACTCCTGTTTTAAAATCAACTAAACACTGGTTTTTACCTTTGGATCGTTATGATGCTTTTTTACGCGAATGGATTTTAGAAGGTCATAAAAATGATTGGAAAACTAACGTTTACGGACAAGTAAAATCTTGGATCGACGCAGGATTAGAGCCTCGTGCTGTAACACGTGACCTTGATTGGGGAATTGATGTTCCTGTTGAAGGAGCTGAAGGCAAAAAACTTTATGTTTGGTTTGATGCACCGATCGGTTACATTTCTTCTACTAAAGAATGGGCAGCGCGCGAAGGAAAAGATTGGGAACCATATTGGAAAGATCAAGATACCAAATTGGTTCACTTTATCGGAAAAGATAATATTGTTTTTCACTGTATCATTTTCCCAGCAATGCTTAAAGCTGAAGGAAGTTATATTTTACCAGATAACGTTCCTGCCAATGAGTTCTTGAATTTGGAAGGAAACAAACTTTCGACTTCTAAAAACTGGGCGGTTTGGTTACACGAATATTTAGAGGAATTCCCAGATAAGCAGGATGTTTTACGTTATGCTTTAACGTCAAACGCTCCTGAAACAAAAGATAATGATTTTACTTGGAAAGATTTCCAGGCTAGAAATAACAACGAGTTGGTTGCCGTTTTCGGAAACTTCGTAAACCGTGTTGTGGTTTTAACCAACAAATATTACGACGGAGTTGTTCCAGCGCCAAACGAATTTACAGAAGTAGACGAACAAACTTTAGCAGAACTAAAAGCGTATCCAGCGGTAATTTCAAGTTCGGTTGAGCGTTACAGATTCCGTGAAGCTTTGGGCGAATTGATGAATGTGGCTCGTTTAGGAAACAAATACCTAGCAGACGAAGAGCCTTGGAAAGTGATGAAAGACAATCCAGAGCGTGTAAAAACTCAAATGTATGTGGCTTTGCAAATAGCTGCTGCGTTGAGCGTTTTGGCTGAACCGTTTTTACCTTTCACGGCTGCGAAACTTTCTAAAATCTTGAATTTATCTGACCTTAAAGAACACTTTGCAGGTTTCAGCAAGTTCTTGAAAGAGAAAAATCGCGATGCAAAAGACATCATTATTGATAAAACATTAGGTTGGAATGATATTTCTGAAACTTCAGATTTATTGCCTGCTGGACACAAAATTGGCGAAGCAGAATTGCTTTTCGCTAAAATTGAAGACGAAGAAATACAAAAACAAATAGATAAATTGGAAGCGACAAAAACAGCTAATCTTGCCGAAAACAAACAAGCAGAACCTCAAAAAGATTTAATTCAGTTTGAAGATTTTGCGAAAATGGATATCCGTATCGGAACTATTTTAGAAGCTGAAAAAATGCCAAAAGCAAACAAACTTTTGGTTCTTAAAGTAGATACAGGAATCGATGTTCGTACGATTGTTTCGGGAATAGCTGAAAGTTTTTCGCCAGAAGAAATCATCGGAAAACGTGTTTCTGTATTAGCAAACCTTGCTCCAAGAGCTTTACGCGGTGTTGAAAGTCAAGGAATGATCTTGATGACAACAAACGCCGAAGGAAAACTGGTTTTTGTAAATCCAGATGCTGATGCGCCGAATGGAGCTACGGTAAACTAATTTTATACATTTTATAAATGGCGTGAATCAGTTAATACTAATTGATTCACGCTTTTTTGTTTAATTAAGTGTAAATTTATTCCCTCAAAATAAAATGTTCCTCAAAAAATTAAAATGAAAAAAGTCCTTATTCTACTATTATCAATTGTTTTATACAATTGCAGCAGTGACAAAAATACTGTTGATGAAACTGAAATATCCGAAGTAAAATTAACTGCAACCATTATTGAACCTATAAAAGATAGGGATCTATCTTTTTATAATAATGGTACTGCAGGTATTTTTGAAGATCCAACAGTACAAAAAAAATTAAAAGCAAAAATAGTACTCTCTGATGATAGCAATTCCAAAACTAATTTAGCAATTAAATGGAGAAGCAATATCGACGGATCACTATATGAAGGAAAACCAGACAATAATTTAGAAAGTGAAATTAATATCAATTTGACTAAAGGATTACATAAAATTTTCTTTGAAGTTTACAGTAACAACAACCTTTTGATTAAGAAGGACTCCATAACAATTTCAAATGTAATTAAACTTGAAGCATCAAATGATACAGGCAGATCGATAAATTTAAACTGGTCTAAATATGAAGGAAACGACTTTATTTCTTATTTGGTGTATGGTAATAACTCCCAACCACTAGCTGAAATTACGGATATTAATAAATTAACTTACGAATATCTAGAGACAAAATCCTTAATCGAAAAACAGAAATATCAAATTGTAGTTAAAACTTCTAACTCTCCAAGCGAAGTTATAGGAAGTAATATTGTCGAGATCATAACGGGTAATTTCATAGAATTTCAATACTATATTCCAAAAATGATTAAAGACGCTCAAAGATCAAAGATATATGCAATTGTTGCGCCTCAATATAGCTCTGATAAAGCTGACAAATATGGTCTATTGATAATTGATAGTAAAAATTTAAAAATTGAATCCCATATTTTAACCAATGAAAGGTTTTCAGATTTAGACATTTCACCTGACGGTCAATTTTTATATCTAACACAACGTTATATCGACAAATTAACGAAAGTTGACTTATCGACAATGTCGGCATATAACTTTCCAACACAAACAGACGGCTGGGGTTTTCATAAAATTGAAGCAGGAAATAATAATGTTTTATTCTGCCATAGAACACCTCCAACCTCTGGTGCCACGGGTATTTATACAATTAATGGAGCAAATGGAAATGCAATTAACATTAGTTACAATGCATATACACACGGAGATATAGAATTTAATAGTAAAAACGGCAAATTATATATGGGAGAAAGTAATACTTCTTCCGGAGTAATTTATTCTAATACATACATTAATCAGGAACTAAAAATTGAAAAGAATTATCCCGTATTTCCTGATGGAGTTTTATATCCGGAACCGTTTCTTTTTATTTCAGAAGATAATGAATCTATTTTTTGGGAAAAGTATCAACTGAGTTTAGGTCTTCAAGTAAAAAGAGAATTTAATACGAAAATGATAGCCGCAAGTCCGTCAAATATCTATTTATCTGATCTAGAAAAAGTATATAACTATGATAATCTTTCTGTTATTTTCAGCTACCCCCCATTTCCCTTAGATGATAATAGGAAATCCATTTTGTTTATTGATGACGAGACTATAATTACCTGTAAAACTTATCAACCAAATGTAGTAGGAGAAGCTGCCCAAACTTATTTTTTCAAAATGAAAATTTAATAATTTGGATTTACATTGAACAAACAAAGAAGCTTTTAAAGAATTAAATCAGAATCTATTTATTAAAGTAAAAAATGAAACTCACAAAACCAAGATTAGCCCTAATCTGCGGTATACTCTGCATATCTATTTTCCCGATATTGGTAAAATTACGTTTAACACCAGGATTAATTTCGGCTTTTTACCGAATGTTTTTTGCTGTGTTACTTTTATTGCCTTATGTTATTTTCAGCGGGAACTTTAAACTTCCAAAACTAAAATTTACACTTTTAGCCGTGCTTTGTGGTGTTTTGTTTTCTTCTGATGTTGCAGTTTGGAATATCGCCATTCAGGAATCAAGTGCAACTCAGGCATCTTTATTGACCAATTTATCTCCTGTTTGGGTTGGCGTTGGTTCTTTCTTTTTTCTAAAAGCAAAACCTGCAACCAATTTCTGGATCGGAACCTTAGTCGCTTTATTCGGAATGGTAACTTTAGTAGGTTTTGAATTTTTTATCGATTTAAACTTCGATAAAGCATTTCTATTTGCTGTTTTATCTGGTATTCTATATTCCATTTATCTTTTGGTCAGCAAAAATGTACTTTCAGAAGTTGATGTTCTTTCGTTTATGACGATTAGTTTATTTGCTTCGAGCATTTATTTAGGAATTTTATGTTACGCATTAGGCGAACCTTTCACCGGATTTTCAAATGCAGGCTGGTTTGTTCTCGTGCTTCAAGCTGTTATTTGTCAATTATGCGCTTGGCTTTCGATCAGTTATGCTACTCAGCACATGCGTGCAACTAGGGTTTCATTAAGTTTATTGAGTCAAGCTGTAATTACCTCAATTTTGGCTTGGTTGTTTTTGGAAGAACAAATAACTTTACAAATGGTTTTCGGCGGAATCATTCTGCTTTTCGGAATCCGAATTACTTTTTACGATAAAACGATTTCTTTGAAAGGGCTTTTTTCTAAAGATTAAGAAAAAGGTTTCACGCAGATTCAACAGATTTAAGCAGATTTTTAGAAATCATTTTAATCTTAATAATCTGTGGCAAAAAAAAACTCTCGCAGATTCAGCAGATTGAGCAGATTTATTTTTTAAAACATGAATAATCATTTAATCTTTAGCTAAAAAAAATTTGTGCAATTTGCGTAATTTGTTGTTAAAAAAGTCTCACGCAGATGGCAAAAAATTAGTTTAATTTGCGAATTCGTGGCAAAAAAACCCGACAAAGAAAACCTTAAACTTTAAACAAAAACACCATGTTACATAAAACTAAAATACCAAACCTAAAAGTAATCGCATTTGATGCTGATGACACTTTGTTTGTTAACGAACCATACTTTCAAGAAACCGAACATAAATTTTGTGCTTTGATGGAAGATTATCTTTCGCATCAAGGCATTTCGCAAGAATTATTTAAAATCGAAATTGCCAATTTGCCTTTGTACGGTTACGGAATCAAAGGCTATATCCTTTCGATGATTGAAGCTGCAATGAATATTTCGAACAATACGATTCCGATGGAAGTCATTGAAAAAATCATTCAATACGGAAAAGAATTACTCGAAAAACCAATCGAATTGTTGGACGGAATTGAAGAAACGCTTGAAGCTTTAAAAGGCAAATACAAATTGGTTGTTGCTACAAAAGGCGATTTAAAAGATCAGCATAGCAAATTGCATCGTTCTGGTTTAGGGCATTATTTCCATCATATCGAAGTAATGTCAGACAAACAAGAAATCGATTATCAGAAACTTTTAGGACGTTTAGACATCGAGGCACACGAATTTTTGATGATCGGAAATTCATTAAAATCAGATGTTCTTCCAGTTTTAGGAATTGGCGGTTATGCCGTTCACATTCCGTTTCACACTACTTGGGAACACGAAAAAATTAATCACACTATAGAACACGAGCATTTTAGTTCATTTGAAACTATTGCAGAAGTGGTTCCGAATTTATTATAATGAAAACACTTTTAGACTTAGAAAATTGGAATAGAAAAGAGCATTTTGCCCATTTTAAACAAATGGACGAACCTTTTTTTGGCGTTACAGTAGAAATCGATTGTACCAAAGCGTATCAAACCGCAAAAAGTATCAATGCCTCTTTCTTCAATTTCTATCTGCATAAAACTTTGACTGCGGTAAACGCAATCGAAAATTTTAGATATCGAATTTCAGAAGACAAAATTTACATTAACGATCGTATTGATGCTTCGGCAACAATTGGACGAGAAGATGGCACTTTCGGATTTTCTTTAATTGAATATCACTCAGATTTTAAAACATTCGAACAAATTGCATTAACCGAAATAGAACGCATTCAAAATACAACCGGACTTTTCACAAGATCTTTTGATGACGATAATCTGATTCATTTTTCGGCAATTCCGTGGCTAAATTTTAGTTCAATCACGCATGCACGCAGTTTTACGTATCCAGACAGCTGTCCAAAAATTTCGTTTGGAAAAATGATGGTTTCTGAAACAGGAAAAAGAACCATGTCAATGGCGGTTTATGTGCATCACGGTTTAATGGACGGACTGCACGTTGGTCAATTTGTAGATCTTTTTCAAGAGCTTATGAATCAATAAAATAAGCGGAATGATTTTTGCGCCAAAAAACATATGAAACGAATTTTCCTTTTTCTGTTTTTAATCTCCAGTACTGTCCTGTTAAGTCAGACAGTGCTGATTTCCTATTCAATAGATTTAAAAAATAAACTAGGACAATCCGAAATCATGACTGGCGAAAATACCGCTACCCACGATGTATTTGTTTTTGCCGCCAGCGCAGACAGCCTTTCCATACTAAAATACAATAGCGCTTTATTTTTAAGAGACAAATTTGTTACAAACCGTCAATATACTGAAAACAGATCTTTGATGGGTTATAGTTTTAGCGAAGACGGAAATCCGACTTTATATTGGTTTTCGAAAGAAGAAAAATCAATCATCTTGATTAAATATTATCTAGAAAACAAAACTTCGAGAGCATTAAAATTTCAAATTCCTCTTGAAGACAACTATCTCTTAACGAATTATCAAAAAGACAACAACTTCTATTTATTGTTGCAAAGCAAAACAAAACAGGCTTTGACGGCTTTTGTTTTTAAAAACGGAATGGCCGAAGAACGATTTCTCGATTTCAGTTCTTTCAAGTTCATCGATAAAAAAACCCAACCTAAAACATTTAATCAGATTTTGAATGAAAATCCGATTGAGAAAATGGATTCTGGTGAGTATAATCCGTTGTTTAAAGTTGCTGCCAAAAGCAAACTTTATACGCTTCCAAACCGTTTGATTCTAACTTTAGACCAAAGTTTTAGAAAAACACAATTGTTTGATATTAATTTAGAAAATCAGGAAATAAAAGAAAAGACTTTTATGAAGCCTGTTGGAGAAAAAAATCCAAAGACGTCAAACTCTTTTTATCACGAAAATAAATTATATCAGATCAATGTAAATGCTGACGAACTTTTGTTTGATATTAAAGATTATGAATCTGGCGAATCTATAAAATCATTTACAGTCTCAAAACAAGATACCATTCGTTTTAGTAATTCGCCATTATTGATGCAAATTGAAGATCGAGCACCCAAACAATTAAAGAATACAGCAAAGTTCTTAAAAGTATTGTCTTCTCTTGACGCTGGTCTTTCGGTTTATAAAAACCAAAAAAATCTATTTATCACTTTAGGAGGTTCAGGCAGTGATTTAAAATCGATTTCAATAAACGGTTTTAATTTTAATGATCCTTTTGGAGATTTTCCATCAAACGGCTATTACAATATTGAAACCAATTATTCTGTCTTTTTCGAAAGCATTTGGACAAAAAAACTTGAGTTAAGCAAAGAAACTCACGAACCATTTGCTGCTGATAAAGTCTATTATTTTTTAGATTCTCATAAAGAAGCTGTTCTTTCTAATACTCTTAAGCTTAATAATTATCTCATTTTAAGTTATTACGACATTGTTGCAAAACAACTTGTTTTACGCAAATTTGTCGACGGGTTCAACTAAACCTTTTTATATCAACATCTTACAACAAAAAAACTATATATATTTTCATTAACTCATTGATTTTATAATCTTTTGGTTTTACCGATGTCCTATTTTAATACTTTTTTGGCTTTTAGAGAAGGTATTTACTTACAATTTATTGTTGCTTTGGGCGAAATTTAAAATCAAAAAATAATGAAAAAAATTGTAATGACTCTTGCATTTGCCCTGGCGTTAACTGGAGTACATGCGCAAACAGAAAACAATAACAGTTATAATAAGTGGTCTATAGACTTAGGCGCAGGTTTTAATAAACCGCAAAAACCGTTTAGTGACGGGTATTATACAAATACTGTTAGTCCGTGGACTGGAGATTTAGGGGTTCGCTATATGTTGAACAACAAATTTGGTTTGAAAGCAGACTTTGGATACAACAGTTTTACTGCAAAAGGAAACTCTATTGATTTTGATTCAAGATACTACAGAATAGATTTACAAGCTGTAGCCAACTTAGGCCGTATCATGAATTTTGAAACTTGGACTAATACTATTGGTTTATTAGGACATGCTGGTTTTGGTTATTCTCAATTAAGAAGCGATAACTTCAAAGGAGCAGATGAAATGGGTAACTTTATTGCTGGTGTAACTGGGCAAATAAGATTATCAAACCGAGTTGCTTTAACAGGCGATTTCTCAACAATTTTTAATGCATCACAAGATCGTAGCTTTGACGGAGCATATCTTCCGGGTAACAGAGGTTTTTCTGGATTGATTTTTAATGGAACTGTTGGTTTAAATGTTTATTTGGGTAAAAATACAAAACATGCTGATTGGACTGTATTAGAAAACAATAACAATGCTGATATTTCTGCTTTAGAAAACAAAGTAGCAGATCTTGAAACACAAATTAAAAACAGACCAGCACAAAAAGAAGTTGTTATAGAAAAACAAGTAAACCCACAACCGAATGATAATGAATTAATCAAGAGAATGATTAATGATAAATATTACAGTGTGTATTTTGATTTCAATAAAACAACTCCTATTGAAAACTCTACTGCTGCTATTGATGTAGTTTTAAATTACTTAAGAAAAAATCCTTCTGCTTCTCTTGACCTTATTGGTTATGCTGATCAAGTTGGAAAGGCTGAGTACAACGAAAAACTATCTAACACTAGAGCAACAAACGTAAAAACTATTTTTGAAAAAGCTGGAATTGCTTCTTCTCGTTTAAATGTTATTGCAAACGGTGCAGATACATCAATTCAAAAAGATTCTGACGAAGCTAGAAGATTAGCTAGAAGAGTTACTTTTATTGTAAAATAATTTTTTTTAAGACTTGATGAAAAGCCCTTAAGATTCTTTCTTAAGGGCTTTTTTTATTGTCTATTTCTAAAATAAATGAGATTTACATTTTCAAGTTCTGTTGCTTTTGATAAGATCAATTGCAATTAATTCTACTTAGAGTTAATCCAAAAGTCTAATGTTTTAGAGGTTTCTCAAAAATCTAATGAATAATTTTTCTTAATTTTACAGAAAAGACACTTATTATGTTAGCAAAAAATATTGAATCGGCTTTAAACAAGCAAATCCGCATAGAAGCAGAATCTTCGCAAACTTATCTTTCTATGGCTTGTTGGGCTGAAGTACAAGGATTAGAGGGAATCTCTCAATTTATGTACACCCAGTCAGACGAAGAGCGCGCACATATGCTTAAACTAGTTAAGTATGTAAACGAACGCGGAGGACACGCTCAGGTAACAGATCTTAAAGCACCAAAAACAACTTATACTACTTTTAAAGAAATGTTTGAAGAGCTTTACAATCACGAACTTTTTGTTTCGAAATCTATCAACGAATTGGTTCATATTACTTTTGAAGAAAGAGATTATGCTACACATAATTTCTTGCAATGGTACGTTTCTGAACAAATTGAAGAAGAAGCTACAGCTAAATCTATTTTAGATAAAATCAACTTGATTGGAGATGATAAAGGTGGACTGTATTTGTTTGATCGTGATATTCAGCAATTAACAGTTACGAGTTCAATCGCCATCAATCCTAAATAAAAAAAGTTAAAGTTTATTTAGAATATTTAAAAATAACTTTTTTGGTTTATATTTGTCTCTGTTTTTAAAATTCAGAGGAAAAAGTGGGCAAGAAAGAAAAAGACAAGGACAAAAAAAAGGATAAAAAGAAAAAGAAAAACAAAGATATCCTTGATAAAATTAAGGAGATTGAAAACTGTAAATCTTCTTGCTGTGAGAAATATAAAAAGAGCGAAAAGAAACGCTGCTCACGTTGTCCTATGTTTGATTTATTCAAAAAAACTGCTTAAAGCCATATAGAAAAACCCATCAGATTTCTCTGGTGGGTTTTTTAGTTTTAAATTGCAGTCTATTTCCGATTTTTAAATTCAATTATGAAAAACGATATTACAATTCCCAAATCTAGTCTTGATTTTTTGGTTCAACTAAAAGAAAACAATAACAAACCCTGGTTTGAAGAACATAAACCGCAATATTTGATAGAACTTAATCATATTGAAAATTTTGCAGGCGCTTTACTGAAGGAACTTTCCAAAACGGATGTTTTAGAAAATACTTCTGGCAAAAAAAGCGTTTACAGAATCTATCGTGATATTCGTTTTTCAAAAGATAAAACACCTTTTAAACACTATTGGGGCGGAAGCTATACTCGAGCAACCGCAGCAAGACGAGGTGGTTATTACTTTCATCTTGAAAAAGGAAATAGCTTTTTTGCAGGTGGTTTCTGGGGACCAAATGCCGCAGATTTAAAACGAATAAGAACCGAATTTGCTCATGATCCTGAAACTTTTCAAAAAATACTGAATTCAGATTCTTTCAAAAGCAACTTTGGCACTTTGCAGGGAGAACAGCTCAAAACAAAACCAAAAGGATTCGATGTTGATCATCCTGCAATTGACTTGCTTCGTTTCAAACAATTTTTAGTTATAAAACGTTTTACTGACGAAGAAGTATTGAGTCCGCAATTTTTAGAACTGGCCTTAGATGCATTCAAAAATATGAGACCTTTTTTTGATTACATGAGCGAAGTACTTACAACTGATGCTAATGGAGTTTCGATACTTTAATCTCATTCATAAAAAAGCAAACCCGGCAGGTTATAAAACTTGCCGAGTTTAACTATTTCGCAAACGTGTTATTTACTCAACAGTAAAATTTCATTTACAACCACTTCGGTTATATATCGTTTTTCTCCGTTTTTATCATCGTAGCTTCGGTGTGTCAATTTCCCTTCAACGGCAATTTCTTTTCCTTTTACAACAAACTTTTCTATAATTTCTGCTGTTTTTCCCCAAGCTGTTATACGATGCCATTCGGTTTGTTCTACTTTTTCGCCTTTATCATTTCTATAAATCTCATTTGTTGCGATCGTAAGGTGTGCTAGTTTTCTACCACTTTCTAATGTCTTAATTTCTGGATCATTCCCAACATTCCCAATTAACTGAACTTTGTTTCTAATTGCACTCATGGCATATACTATTTTAAATGTTACTATTAAATTGAATCGTTTATCAAATTCAACACTGCAAAGATGGCAAACCCTAGCGATGACAGTCGGTTGTTAACTATTTACTATCGACTGTAACTATTTGTAACCGTTTGTAAATGGAATTTGTTTTTTGTATATTTGAGATAAATCTTACGATATGCAGGCAAAAATTAAAAAAGTAGAGTTAAGAAATCTTGAAATTGAGGACTATAGACAATTAAAGAAATCGATGATTGAATCGTATCCAGAAATGGCCGATTCATATTGGGGATCTGATGACATAGAAAGACTTCTTTCTATTTTTCCAGAAGGACAGCTGGTGATTTTGGTTGATGGAAAAGTGGTTGGCTCTGCCCTATCTCTTATTGTTGATGAAAAACTGGTAGAAAAAAGGCATAACTATCAACAGATTAGTGGAAATTACACTTTCTCTACTCACAATCCGAATGCGGAAATTTTATACGGAATAGATGTATTTATTCACCCAAATTATAGAGGCTTACGTTTAGGACGCCGATTATACGATGCAAGAAAAGAACTTTGCGAACAGCTAAACTTAAAAGCAATTGTATTTGCAGGAAGAATTCCGAACTATAGAGAACATGCCAAAAAACTGTCTCCAAAAGCTTATATAGAAAAAGTACGCACCAAAGAATTATATGATCCGGTTCTTTCTTTCCAGTTAAGCAACGATTTTCACGTTTTGAGAGTCATCAAGAATTATTTGGAAGGCGATGAAGAATCGAAAGAATTTGCTGTTCTACTGGAATGGAATAATATTTACTACGATGATAGTCCGAAACTCATTAATTTGAAGAAAAACATTATTCGCTTAGGATTAATTCAGTGGCAGATGCGTCCGCTAAATAATGTTGAGGCACTTTTTGAACAAGCAGAATTCTTTATTGATGCCGTTTCGGGTTATGGTTCTGATTTTGCCCTCTTCCCAGAATTGTTTATTGCGCCTTTAATGGCCGATTATAATCATTTATCTGAAGCAGAAGCCATTCGTGAACTTGCCCGCCATTCTGATCCAATTAGAAAGAAGTTTCAGGAATTTGCCATTTCATACAACATCAATATTATTACCGGAAGTATGCCTTATTTAGAAAGCGGAAATCTCTATAATGTTGGTTTCTTATGCAAAAGAGACGGAACTTCAGAAATGTATACCAAAATTCATATTACGCCAAACGAAGTTATACATTGGGGAATGAAAGGCGGATCGGAGTTTAAAACCTTTGATACCGATTGCGGAAAAATTGGGATTTTAATCTGTTATGATGTCGAATTTCCAGAAATTTCTAGACTTCTGGCAGATGAAGGAATGAATATTTTGTTTGTTCCATTTCTAACCGATACTCAGAACGGATATACACGCGTAAAACATTGTTCGCAGGCACGCGCCATCGAAAATGAATGTTATGTAGCCATAGCAGGTTGCGTTGGAAATCTTCCGAAAGTAAACAATATGGATATTCAATATGCGCAGTCTTCTGTATTTACACCATCCGATTTTGCTTTTCCAAGTAATGGAATTAAAGCAGAAGCGACTCCAAATACAGAAATGACGCTAATTGTTGATGTGGATTTAAATTTATTGAAAGAATTGCACGAACATGGTAGCGTTAAAACGTTAAAAGATCGTAGAACAGATCTTTACGAAATTAAAAAATTGAATTCATGAAAACATGCCTCGAATGTTCTGCCAAAATTTTCGGCCGAGAAGACAAGAAATTCTGCTCAGACAGTTGTCGAAATGCCTACAATAACAAAATAAATAAAGATAGCACGAATTTCATGCGAAATATAAACAACAAGTTACGCAAAAATTACCGTATTTTGGCAGAGTTAAATGTAGACGGAAAATCCAAAGCTTCTAGAGACAAATTACTCACAAAAGGCTTTGATTTTGAGTTCTTTACAAACATTTTACAAACCAAAACTGGAAACACATATTATTTTTTGTATGATCAAGGTTATCGTTCCTTGGACAATGATTATTTTATGCTTGTTAAAAAAGAAATATAGTTAGTATTATTTACCATGAGAAAAAACCAAACCTCAATTCTAGCCATAGTCTGCGTTTTAGCTTTACTTGGCATTATATATGCCACGATGATGCCGCAAGGAATCTCTAAGGACGATGAAGCACTTGCTGAATTTTCGACCGAAAGAGCTTTTAACCAGGTTGAAATTATAGCGCAGAAACCACACTATGTAGGATCGACCAATCATGAACTGGTTGCTAATTATCTTAAACTAGAATTAAACAGAATTGGCTTAGAAACGAGTGTTCAGGAAGGTTTTACTCTAAATGATAAAGGTCTTTTGGTAAAGTCAAAAAATATTTTGGCTCGCATTAAAGGAACAAACAATACAAAAGCGCTTTTACTTCTTTCTCATTATGACAGTGCACCGCATTCTTTCTCAAAAGGTGCAAGCGATGATGCTTCTGGTGTCGCAACAATTTTAGAAGGTGTTCGCGCCTTTTTATACTCAAAACATCCTCAAAAAAACGATATTATCATATTATTCTCTGATGCAGAAGAATTAGGATTAAACGGTGCTGCTTTATTTGTAAATAAACATCCTTGGGCAAAAGACGTTGGTTTGGTTTTAAACTTTGAAGCAAGAGGAACTTCTGGACCAAGCTATATGCTAATGGAAACCAACAAAGGAAATCAGGCTTTGGTTCAGGAATTTACTAAGGCAAAACCGTCTCATCCTGTTTCAAATTCTCTAATGTATAGCATTTACAAAATGCTTCCAAATGATACCGATTTAACTGTTTTTAGAGAACAAGGAAACATTCAAGGATTCAATTTCGCTTTTATCGATGGGCATTTTAACTATCACACGCAGCAAGATGATATTCAGCATTTAAACAAAACTACATTAGCACATCAAGGCACTTACATTATGCCTTTGCTAAAATATTTAACAAACATTGATTTGAATCAGACAGAATCTACAGAAGATAATGTTTATTTCAGCGCTCCGTTTACATTTATTAGCTATCCGTTTACTTGGGTAATGCCAATGACACTGATTGCTTTTGGATTATTGGTTCTATTCATTTTTGTTGGAAAAGTAAAAAGAATCATCACTTTCACAGAAATATTCAAAGGCTTTGTTCCGCTTTTAGGATCTATTATAATTGCTGGATTGGTTACATTTTTAGGATGGAAACTTATTCTCGAAATTTATCCACAGTACTCTGATCTTCTAAACGGATTTACTTATAATGGTCATGCTTATATAGGCGCTTTTGTTACGTTAAGCATCGCTATTTGTTTTGCTTTCTATCATCATTTCTCTGAAGCTAAAACTACCATGAATCATTTTGTGGCTCCTTTATTGGTTTGGATTATCATTAATGCATTTTTAGCTAATAGCTTAACGGGCGCTGGTTTCTTAATTATTCCTGTTTATTTCGGAATATTATTATTTGGAATATTTGTATTTACACAGCATTATAGCTTAGGAATGAATTTAATATTCTCTATTCCAGCTCTGGCAATTGTTGCGCCTTTTATCGTAATGTTTCCAATTGGTCTTGGCCTTAAAATCTTATACGGAAGCGCTATTTTAACCGTTCTATTATTCGGATTGTTACTTCCAATTTTCGGCGCATTTGCTAAAAAGGGTGCTTGGATCGTGGTTTTCTTTATTGCTTCCATTTCATTTTTCGTTTATGCAGGATATAATTCAGGCTACGAATATGGAAAAGCCAAATCAAACAGCTTATTATATGTTTACAATGCTGACAACAATTCTGCTGTTTGGACAACTTATGATACTAATTTGGACGAATGGACTAAATCTTATTTAGGTGAGAAAAATCAAAAAGCAGTTGGATTAAATACGCTACCGCTAACGAGCAAATACAATACAACATTTACTTACAGTGCTATTGCTCCAGTTGTTGATGTGCCAAAACCAACAATTCAGTTTTTAAGAGACAGCGTTATCGGAAACAATAGATATTTGAAAATTAAAATTACTCCAAACAGAAAAGTAAATCGTTACGACATCTTTGCCAATCCAAAAATGACTTTTTACAACTTTAAGGCAAATGGAGTTGCTACTTCAAGAGAAAAAACCAATCGTCTTGAACGTGAAGGATCAAAAATATTATGTTACTATGTTGTAGGCAACGAGCCGCTTGAAATGGAATTCTACATCAACAAATCGGCTGTCTTTGATATGGATTTAATTGAAAGTTCGTTCGATTTAATGAGCAATCCGCTATTAAATGTTAAGCCAAGAGAAAATTGGATGATGCCAACGCCGTTTGTATTGAATGATGCTGTTATGATTCAACAGAAAATCAAACGATATACACCACCAGTAAAACCAATTGAGCCTGTTGTTCCCGTAGATAGTTTGGCTGTTCCAAAAGACACTATCAAGCCCGTTACAGAGTCACAACCTTAATAAAAGCTAAAAACAAATGCTATGGCAACAAATGTTTCGACAATATTTTTGAATGCTCCAGCAGAAAAAACCTGGAATGTATTGACAAAACCAGAATTAGTCAAACAGTGGCAATATGGAAGCGATTTGATTACTGATTGGAAAATCGGCAATGAAATACGATTTAGAAATGAATGGGAAGGTCAAGTTTTTGAGCAATGGGGAACCGTTTTAGAAGTTGTTCCAAACCAGAAAATTAAATATTCTTTGTTTTTCCCAAGACCCGGATTAGAAGATAAACCTGAGAATTATTTCATAATGAGTTATGTTTTGACTGAAGAAGATCAAAAAACAAAACTCGAAATAATTCAAGAAGACAATCGTCCTAGAGCAATTCAGGAAAAGCCTCAAGGAGAAGAAAACCCAATTTTGCAGGCATTAAAAGCTGTAATAGAATCTTAAAATCTAGGTTCAAAGAAGCAAAGGTACAGAGGTACAAAGATTAAAAAGAGCACTATTTTATAGTGCTTTTTGCTTTTTAGATATGTTGAGAAACCTTTGAGCCTATGCTTCTTTCAACCTTTGCACCAAAAAATTAGCAAGCGCATTCAATTTTCAATCCTTGTTTTTCGCCTTTTGTGCCTTCGGTTGCATATCCGTCAATCTTCCACCATTCTAAACCGCCAATCAATTCTTTAACTTTAAATCCGAGTTTTGTCATATTCAAAGCTCCTTTTGTAGAAGCGTTACAGCCAATTCCGGTGCAATACGTTACATATAAAACTTCTTTATCTAAATGTTTTGTGGTTTCTGCATTCATTTCGCGATGCGGAATATTTATGGCATTCGGAATATGCTCTTCATCGTAGCCAAAAGCTCTTCTAGCATCGATTACAATAATTTTTTCTCCATCATTTAAAGCTTCAAATAAATCTGAAGGATCCATTTCATAAGCTAATTTGTTTTCGTAATATTTAATTTGTGCTTCCATTTTTAATTGTGTTTTTATTGATTTTGTTTTCCAAAAGTAGAAGATGATTTCATGACATAAAAACGAAAAGAATTCATCAAAAGCATTACTTTTTTTCATACAAAAGCCAGTCTAAAATTTTGTTTCTTTGTGTATTAATTCATCAAAAAATGGAAATACGCCACCTAAAATTGATAAAAGCAATCGTAGAAGAAGGAAGCATCACGAAAGCCATCGACAAACTTCATTTAACGCAATCGGCTTTAAGTCATCAGCTCAAAGAAGCAGAATATCAATTAGGAACTGCTATTTTTTTGAGAGTCAATAAAAAATTGGTTCTCACAAAAGCAGGCGAAAAAGTTTATAATGTGGCCAATGAAATCCTTAATAAACTTGCTGAAACCGAAACTCAGATTAAACAAATGGTTTTTGGCGAATCTGGTGAAATCAGGATAAGTACCGAATGTTTCTCGAGTTATCACTGGCTTCCATCGGTTTTAAAACAATTTCATCTCTTATATCCCAATGTAGAATTAAAAATAGTAGCCGAAGCAACACATATTCCGCTGCAGAAATTATTAGAGAATACCATAGATATTGCCATTGTAAGCGATACCATTAAAGACAATCATATAAAATACACCGAACTTTTTCAGGACGAAATGGTAATGGTGGTTTCCGAAAATCATGCTTGGGCAGACAAAAAATATGTGATTGCCGAAGATTTTATCAATGAACATCTGATTATCCATTCCCTTCCGTTGGAAACCGTTACCATTCATCAGTTTCTTTTGGCTCCAGCCAAAGTAAATCCGAAGAAAATAACTCCAATGCCATTAACTGAAGCTTCTCTGGAAATGGTAAAAGCAGATATGGGCGTGATGTCTATGGCAAAATGGGCACTGCAGCCACATTTAAAAAACAATCCGATTAAAGCAGTAAAAATTGGAAAGAGTGGTTTGAAAAGAAAACACTTCATTGCGACGCGAGCCAATGAAAATTACCCCGATTATTTTCATCACTTCATCAGCTTTTTACAAAACGAAATCAACTTACAATGGGATATTCAATAAGAAATTGCGAAATAACAGATTTACCCAAACTGCTTGTTTTACTTCAAAAACACGCCGAATTTGAAAGAGCCGAATTTTCTCCTGAAGGAAAAGAAGAGGGTTTAAAGAATGCTTTATTTGTTCAGAATCCAAAATTATTCTGTTTGGTTGTTGCCACTGAAGAAACTATCGTTGGTTACGCATCGTATACTTTTGATTTTTCTACTTGGAGTGCACAAACATTTCTCTACATGGACTGTCTGTTTTTAGAAGAAGAAACAAGAGGTTTTGGAATTGGTGAAGAATTAATAGAGAAACTGAAAGAAATCGGAACAAAAAATAACTGTGTAAATATTCAATGGCAAACACCCGAATTCAACACAAGAGCCATAAAATTCTACAACAGAATGGGCGCAAAAGGAAAAGACAAAGTCCGATTTACGTTAACTTTGTAACGAAAGAGTATCTATGTGACTTTTAATCTCGCCAAGTCGCCAAGACGCTAAGTTTAATTTTCTTTGCGACTCTGCGACTTTGCGAGATTATTACTTAAAGTAACCTTAAAAAAAATGGCAAAAATAAGCGTACTAGGCTGCGGCTGGCTGGGATTTCCTTTAGCGAAAGCATTAATTGCAAAAGGAAATTCAGTAAACGGATCAACAACTTCAGAAAACAAACTTCCCATTTTAAAAGATGGGGGAATAAGTCCGTTTTTAGTGACTGTTGAAAGCGAAAGTGTTTCTGAAAACATAGTTGATTTTTTAGCTGAAAGAGAAATCTTAATTATAGATATTCCGCCAAAACTGAGAACAGTCGATCCAAGTTCTGAGAAGAAAGCTTTTGTCGAAAAAATCAAAAACCTAATTCCGTTTATAGAAAAATCAACTGTTAAGAAAGTCCTTTTTGTAAGTTCAACTTCTGTTTACGGAGATGATAATGGCCTTGTAACAGAAGAAACCATTCCAAATCCAGACACCGAAAGCGGCAAACAATTAGTTTTAGCCGAAAAACTTCTTCAAGAAAATCAAAACTTCGAAACGACCATTCTTCGTTTCGCTGGATTAATTGGCGAAGATCGCCATCCTGTTAAATTTTTAGCTGGAAAAGAAAACCTCGAAAACCCAGATGCTCCTGTTAATCTAATCCATCAGAATGATTGCATTGACATTATTGAAGCCATCATAAATCAATCCAAATGGAATGAAGTTTTTAATGCCGTTGCGCCTTATCATCCAACAAGAGAGGAATATTATATACAAAAAGCTCTTGAAATGAATTTGACTTCACCGAAATTCAATTCTAAAAAATCAAACATTCAAAAAGTAATCTCAAGCGAAAAGATTGAAAATCATCTAAGTTATAAATTCGCTTTAGAAAGCTATTAACCTAACAAGATCAAAACCTATTGATTACAAGTTCTATTAAGCTTAAAACAACATAAATATGTCTTTTTTGGACCATTAAAAATTCATCCGTAAAATAGTTTTGCAAAAATTTTAAAGCAACCGCTATGTCAATGGAACACAAATCGTTTTTGTTTAACACATCTGTATTCACAAAAGAATTATCAGAAATTATTCTTACTGCTGCTGGCACTGAAAATGAAACATTACTCATTTCATTTATAAATGAAAATTTAGACAATTTAAAATCACCGTATTCAGGTCAAAAACTTACTAACGAATGGCATGAAGAGTTAGAAACTGAAGATATTCAAGAACTTGCAGATTTTGCCATAACAAAATACTATAATCCCAATCAAGAGTTGGGTCTATCCTTTTTATGGGAATCATTATTAGAGTTATTCGACGACCTCGATTTGAAATATAACTGTGAATATTATATACTTGGAAAATCACTAAATTATAAAAACTTTATACTAGATCCAGGTAAAATGGGACTTGGATTTGTAAATTCTGAACATATTACTGATATTCATAGAGAACTTATAAGTCTAAAAGAAGAATTTGCGGATATCTGTGAAGCCGAAAACTTTGATGAAAAAATTATAAATGCATATGAAGACCTAATTATGATTTACCAAGAAGCGAAAGAATCAAATTGCGGACTATTAATGACTTTCTAATTCTTTAAAAAATTAATCTGAAAAATAAATAAAAACACTATTTTTCCTTCATAAAAAATAATTGTTTTTCCAGATGAAAAAATTCAGGTTTCTATTTTCAATCAGCATTTTACTGTTTTCACTCTTTCAATGTTTTGCTCAGACTGATTCTCTTTCGACTGCTCAACCTAACCTAGAAGAAAGAATAAAACAATTTCACGCTGATATCAGAGTTAAAGAAAATGGAAATCTTATTGTTACAGAAAACATTACTGTTTATGCTGCTGAACTATTCATAAATCATGGAATTTATAGAGCGCTTCCGATGGAAAGCAATTCGCCGAAAGTTTCTAAAACCAATTTCTATAAAATTCTAAGCGTATACAGAGGTAATTTGGAAGAACCGTATCACTTAGATATAGACGCCGAAAGATTTGGAATCTACATTGGAGATGAAGAAATATATCTGCCAGAAGGAACTTACACTTATAAATTAACGTATGAAATTGAAGCGCAAATACATTCTTATAGCGATTTTGATGAAGTTTACTGGAATGTTACAGGAAATTATTGGGAGTTTGATATTGAAAATGTCACCGCAAAAATAACTTTACCAAAATCTGCAAAAGCATTTCAGACTGCTTGCTATACAGGTATTTTAGGTTCAAAAGCACACGATTGCAATTCGAAAATTATAGGCAATTCGATTTATTTTACTTCTAAAAATCTAAAAAAAGGAGAAGGTTTTACCGTCGCGGCTGGTTTTCCTAAAGGGTTTGTTCATCAGCCTTTTTTTCGTCCGCATTATAAAATGGATGAATTTTTATCTCCAAACAAAGTATTACTTGCTCTAGCTTTCGTCGTTTTTTGTTTTGCTTTTTACTATTTTTCTTGGAAACGTCATGGAGAAGATCCTTTATTGGATAAAACCAAGAAAATAGATTTAAAAAGCCTTTATTCTGCAACAACTCTACAATACATAAAAGACAAAGGCGTTGATTCGAAAACGCTACTAATCACAATAATCAATCTTTCTATAAAAGGTGCTCTCGAAATTTTTGACAATGGGAAAAAAGTTTGGGCCGATGATTTTAAATATTCACTTAAAAAAGGAAAAGAAACGTTTGGTTTATCTCAGGAAGAAACCGCAGTTTTAGAAGCCTTATTTAAAGAAAACGATTCATTTGAGCTTGACAAAGAAACGTATTTGATTTTCGACAAAGCAAAAGAAGCGCTTGAAAAAAAATTAGAAAAGCAATATAACTTAGCCGATTATTTTTTAAGTAACTCCAAACAAATTCTAATAGGTTTTGTCATTACAATCTCTGCTTTAATGAGTTATTGTTACATTGATAAAGGAACTATCTTTTGGGCTGTTATATTTGGTTTTGTCCTTCTTATAATTACGGCATTACTTGCTAAAGTAATCATTCAATCTTTCACAAAAGATTTTGGAATGGCTTTACTGTGTATTCTCTTCTCCATTTTTACGGGTGGTTTTTGCTATGGATTATTCGCTGCAGTCAACTTAGACAAAAGCTACTCCGTCTTAAATTTGATTGTACTGTTCTTAATAATTGCAGGATTTAGCTTGTATTTAAGCATAATTGGCAGGTATACAAAATTAGGCGCCGAGATCCAATTTGAAATCGAAAGATGGAAAAAAGAACTGCTTGATTTTAAACCAGAAGAAAATGACCAGACCATTTCAATTTACGAGGAAAATCTATCGTACGCCTTTGCATTGGGAATTGAAGAAGAGTGGAATTCAAAATTTACAGCTATTTTAGAAAAGCTGAATTATAAAAATAACTGGATCAAAACAACTGGCAGCAGCTCTTCACAATTTACATTAAGATCAGTTACCCATTTTAGCTCTTCTTACGATTCATTTTCTAGCAGTTCCAGCAGTGGAAGTTCTGGCGGAGGAAGCTCTGGAGGTGGTGGCGGTGGCGGAGGCGGCGGTGGCTGGTAAATCGCTTTCATTGTTAAAAAAACTTCGCTCCCAATAACTATCGGGAGCGCGAAACCTTCCTATCTTTGTAGTAACACAAAAATTATGGAAACAGTTTACATTAATTCGCCTTTAGGAATCACCAAAATAATTGGAGATGAAAATGGTATTGCCGTAATTTCTGTTTCTGATGTTGGCACGAATGAAATTTCTAAGGAGATTCCAGAAGTTTTACAAAATGCCGTCTCTCAGTTAAATGAATATTTTGAAGGTAAAAGAACCGATTTTGACTTAAAACTGAATCCGCAAGGAACCGAATTTCAACAGAAAGTCTGGAAATCACTATTGGAAATTCCATATGGAAAAACGGTAAGTTACATGGATCAAACTAAAAAGTTGGGAGATGTAAAAGCAATTCGTGCTGTAGCTTCGGCAAATGGCAAAAATCCGCTTTGGATTGTAGTTCCTTGTCATCGCGTTATTGGCACAAACGGGTCTTTAACAGGTTACGCTGGCGGCTTGTCTCGCAAAAAATGGCTTTTGGAACATGAAAGTCCGTCTGCACAGCAAAGCTTGTTCTAAATCTCACCAAAAAGAAGGATAATTCATTCATTTTTTATTTGCGATAGATTAAAAATTTAAATTTGTGTACATTTATATCAAATAAAAAATTAAATCAATTCGTGAATTCGTGGCAAGTAAAATATGATTGAAAAAATTAATCTCAACAACATTCTCTTTCTAGATATAGAAACCGTTCCTGAAGAAGAGAATTTTAATTCGCTTGACGCGGAGATGCAATCGCTTTGGGATTTGAAAACGCAATATCAAAGAAAAGACGAATTCTCTCCAGAAGAATTTTACGAGCGCGCGGGAATTTGGGCAGAGTTCGGAAAGATTATCTGTATTTCTGTTGGTTTTTTTACCATCAAAGGAGATGTTCGCAATTTTCGAGTGACTTCATTCTTTGGTGAAGAAAAGAAAATCCTAAAAGACTTTTCCAATCTGATCAACAATCATTTTAATCAGCCTCAGCACTTGCTGTGCGGACATAATTCGAAAGAATTTGATATTCCGTTTATAGCGAGAAGAATGATTATCAACCAAATGCCTATTCCAGATAAACTGAATTTATTTGGAAAAAAACCTTGGGAAATTCCGCATTTAGATACATTAGAGTTATGGAAGTTTGGCGATTACAAGCATTATACTTCTTTAAAACTATTGACTAAAATCTTGGGAGTTCCTTCTCCAAAAGGAGACATCGACGGAAGTCAGGTTGCTCATGTCTATTATGTCGAAAAAGATATTGACCGAATTATTACCTATTGCGAAAAAGACACCATTGCTGTAGCTCAGATTTTCTTGCGTTTACGTCGTGAAGATTTGCTAATTGATGACGAAATAATTCATGTGTAACTTGAGGTACAAAGAGTCAAAGTTGCAAAGGGACAAAGGTGTTAACTTATAATCTTTAATTTTTTTAAATGATTCATTCTGAAATTTCACATTATCGTATGGCTTCTCAGAAGCTTTATCAGGAAAATCAATCTTCTCCTCAGGAAATTGTACATCATTTTGGTGCCATGCAGGCGCAAGATTATGCCATGGCAAAATGGGCAATTGGTTCGCGTTGCAATTCCAGCGAAAAAGAAATCGAAGAAGCGGTTAATTCGGGAAAAATTATCAGAACTCATATTCTGCGTCCAACCTGGCATTTTGTTTCCGCTGATGATATTTATTGGATGCTCGATATTTCAGCTCCACAAATAAGAAGACTTGCTATTTCTGGTGCTAAAAAATTTGGTGTTGATGAAAAAAAACTCATTCAGATCAATAATACCATTGAAAAACTATTATCTAGAAACAATCATTTGACTCGCGATGAAATTATGCAAGAGCTTAACATCAAAAAGACATCCAAAGAAGATTTTCTAGGCGCCGCCATTATGATGAATGCAGAATTGGAAGGTTTAGTTTGCAACGGAAGAATGAAAGGCAAACAAATTACTTATGCTTTGCTTGAAGAAAGAGTTATAAAGCCAAAAACCAAATTGACTAAAGAAGAAGGAGTGGCAAAACTCGCTCAGCGCTATTTTGAAAGTCACGGTCCGGCAACTTTACTAGATTTTTCTTGGTGGTCTGGTTTTGCGTCAACAATTTGCCAAAAAGCAATTAACGCAATTGAGTTGCAATTAAATTCTATTGCTATTGATAATCAGACTTATTGGTTTGCTAAAAATCGTTCTTTAGAGGATAACTTTCGCGAAAGCGTACATTTTCTTCCTGCGTTCGACGAAATTTTAATTTCATATAAAACGCGCGAAGCTTCGTTTTCTGGAGATCATCAATCCAAAACTTTTACCAATAATGGCATTTTTAAACCGATCATTTTAGAAAACGGAAAAGTAATCGGAATCTGGAAACGAACCATTAAAAAAGATCATGTAAAAATTGAAACGGAATTTTTTAATGAAACTGAAAATTCAAAAAAGGAAATTCTTTTTGAAGGAATTAAAGCTTTTGAAACCTATTTAGAAACTAAAGTTATGATTGAATAATTCTATTTCAATTCATTGGGCTACATCAAAACTCAAATTCCCTTTTCATTACATAAAATATTTATGCATTTTATTGCTAAATAATTACATTTACAAAAAAATGTAATTATGGTATTGAGCAGATTTTGGTTAGTTATTTTTATTTCTTCGATTCTTTTTATTGTAGTCAGTTTATTTACTGCCAATACTTATACCATTGATTCTGTTTTGAATGGAAAAAAAGACGATCCTGTTTTAGTTTCGGAAAAATACGTTGAAGAACTTCCTGCTTTCATCAAAGACAGCATTAAAAAAGCGCCAGACCAAACCATGATTATCAATCGTGATACGCTAAACGCCGACACGACTTATGTTTACAAAAACAAAACGGTAAAAATTTACAGCGGTCTTCAAAAATCAGACGGATTACTGCCAACTTGTAAAAGCACTTTAGTCGATTTAATTTTACCACTTATTGCCTATTTAGCTTTTTTCTGCGGACTAATGGAACTTCTAATTGTTTCCGGAGCTTCTGGAAACCTGGCAAAAGCTTTGAGTCCAGTATTTGTGAAAGTGTTTCCAAGTATTCCTAAAAACCACCCTTCGATTTCTTATATGACCTTGAACTTTGCTGCCAATTTCTTGGGATTAGACTCGGCTGCAACACCGTTTGGACTGAAAGCAATGGAAAGTTTACAGGAAATAAATCCCGAAAAAGACAAAGCCAGTGATGCTCAAATCATGTTTATGTGTCTCCATGCTTCTGGATTAACGTTAATTGCAACTTCCATTATCGGTTATCGCGCTGCTGCAAATGCCAGCAATCCTGCCGATGTAATGCTGCCATGTATCATTACATCGTTTATCGGAACTATTGCAGCTTTCTTAATTGTGGGAGTAAAACAGAAAATCAATTTCAAAAGTGCTTCGCTTTTAATTGGTTTAATGGGACTAATTGCTGCAATTGTTGGTTTATTGATGTATGTAAATCATTTGGATTTAATTGGCAAAAACTACTTTACTTCTAATCTTTCTGGATTAATATTATTGGCGATTATTGTTTTTACGCTTATTTTTTCATTCAGACATGAGAAAAAGTTTAAAGACGCAGATACAACTGTTTTTGACACTTTTGTAGTAGGCGCTAATAACGGAGTTAAAACGGGAGTTACGATTTTTCCATACGTTTTAGGAATGTTAGTTGCAATTTCTCTTTTTAGAAACAGCGGTTTATTTGAAATCATCAGCGATGCAATCGGGTTTGTTTTTTCAAATATGGGCGTTAGTAAAGAAATTACAAATGCGTTGCCTGTAGCCATGTTGCGTCCGTTTAGTTCTGCAGGTTCAAGAGGTTTCTTAATTGATTCTATGAATACATTTGGGGCTGATTCTCTGACCGCTAGATTGAGCAGTATTTTCCAATGCAGTGCCGAAAGCACTTTTTATGTAATTGCCGTTTATTTTGGTTCTGTAAATATCAAAAACACTCGCTATGCTTTAGGTACAATGCTTTTAGTTGATTTAGTCTGCGTAATTACAGCAATTTTTGTGGCAACTTGGTTTTTCTAAGACAAACAAAGCATCAAAATAATTGCTTCTTATTTTTCGTAAATATCTTTAAAACAACAAATAATGATTGTTGTTTTAAAGTTTTTATATAAGTAGCCTCTATGGATTAGATGCATTATCCTACATTATTTTTTCATTTTTTATAAAAAACCTCTTATAATTTTATACTTTAGCCTTCTAACATAAATAAAACAATTAAATATTCCCCCAAATATGTTTAAATGGTTTTTAAATAAAAAAAAGGAGCCTAAGAGTTCCGAAAAAATCGAATGCGTTGAAGAGCCAAAACCTACAGAAAAGCCTGTAGCAGCACAAAATAAATTCGACACCAACAAAATCGACTGGCTAATTAATGATTCGCTTCTTGCCTTTATGCCTCGCGAGTTATTTATGCACTATTCTGATTCCACAACGACAAAAAATCCTCAGGATCCTTCTTGGCAAAATCAAGGATTATACTTTTGGAGAGAGAAAGAAGCTTTTGAAAACAAATCGCTTCCAGAGTTTTTTGAAACCATGGAACAGAAATTATTTATTATCAATGAAGTGCCTGATTATATTTCACTAGTTTCAGGAAAAGCGATGCCGTGGTTTGGAATGCCTGGAGGTGGTGAAAAATTCTTTTTCAGATATGATGAAACCACTCCTGTTACTTTAGAAGAAGCCTACAAACTCAATGTTATAAACTATGTTGAAATAGTAGAATTGAATCATGACAACCTTAGTGTTTTAAATGACAGGGATAATTATTGCTTTTTGATTGATCCTTATGAAGTGAAATACGAAGACCAGCTTTTTTATCTTAACGGAGAAAAAATCTCATTGGCAGAACTTTATCAAAAAAAGAAACTTTTAGTTTTATCTGTTGAATAAAATCATTTGAATTATAATTATGAAAATCCACACTCTTTTCTTCCTGCTTGTTTTAATAGGATGCCAAAAAACAAAACCGACAGATGCAGCCCCAATTGCAGAAATCATAGAACCGCAAGAAACATTGGAGGTTACAAACGATGAAAAAATCATTAAAACTGATACTGTATCTATTTATACTGACGGAACAGAATCTTCTACAGATTATATCTTGGCGCATTTAGTAGATCAGCAGGCAGACAAAGACAGTATTGTTACAGTAAAATATCGATTGGATTTTTATCAGAATAAAAATAAAACTACATCTTCAAAAATAGCTATCAAAGGTTTTCAAAAAGGATCAGAATGGATGGCTTCGTACGGATTGACATCTGAAAGTTCAAAAAATTCTCCATTTATACAAATCTCACTTGGATATCCTGCATGCGGTTATTCTCATGACCACTATCTGTATTACCTAAAAAACAGCACATTACAATTAGTGCACCAATGGAGTACAATGACTGATAGCGGCTGGGGAAGCTGGGTAGAAATTGAAAACCCTTCTACCAGTTCTGACCCAAAATCCTTTTATTGCAAAACTGTTGCGTTTGTACCTGCAGACGAAGATGAGAACGTAGACATGGGAATACTTACTCACTCAGACTCAATATCTTTTGAGCTAAAAGACAGCAAATGGAAAAAAGTCTTGCTTTCTGCCAAAGACAAACCTTACTTTGAAAAAAAGATGACGTTTGATCAATTCAATAGCGTCGAATAAAAATCATAAAACTGCTCAAGAGTTCTTATTCAAATTCTTTCTTAGGTAAATAATTTCTAAATTTGTAAAAAAACAAGACTAATGATTGATTTTATATACCAAGATCCTTATCCGATCTTAAAGGATGATACGCAGTACCGCAAAATCACTTCTGATTTTGTAAAAGTTGAAAAATTTGGAGAACGTGAAGTTTTGACCGTTGATCCAAAAGGTTTGGAATTATTGGCTGAAGAAGCTTTGACCGATGTTTCGTTTATGTTGAGAACTTCTCATTTACAAAAATTGAGAAAAATTCTAGACGATCCAGAAGCAACAGACAATGACCGTTTTGTTGCTTACAATTTGCTTCAAAACGCATCTGTTGCGGCCGAAGGTCAGTTGCCAAGCTGTCAAGATACTGGAACTGCTATTGTAATGGCTAAAAAAGGCGAAAGCATTTTTACTGGCGTTGATGATGCAGAATGGTTAAGCCGTGGTATTTTCAATACCTATCAAAAAAGAAACTTACGTTATTCTCAGATTGTTCCGATTTCGATGTTTGAAGAGAAAAATTCAGGATCAAATCTTCCGGCACAAATTGATATTTATGCTAAAAAAGGAACTTCTTACGACTTTTTGTTTATGGCAAAAGGTGGAGGATCTGCAAACAAAACATACTTGTACCAGCAGACAAAATCTTTATTGAATGAAAAATCATTAGACGAATTCATTCGAACAAAAATCAAAGATTTAGGAACTTCGGCTTGTCCCCCATACCACTTAGCTTTAGTGATTGGTGGAACTTCTGCCGAAGCAAACTTAAGCGCTGTTAAAAAAGCTTCTGCTGGATATTACGATAATCTTCCAACTACAGGAAACATGGCGGGTCAAGCTTTCCGTGATCACGAATGGGAAGAAAGAGTTCAAAAAATCTGTCAGGAAAGTGCTATTGGAGCGCAATTTGGTGGAAAATATTTCACTCATGATGTACGTGTAATCCGTTTGCCTCGTCACGCAGCTTCTTGTCCAGTCGGATTAGGAGTTTCTTGTTCTGCAGACAGAAATATTAAAGGAAAAATTACAAAAGATGGAATTTTCGTTGAGCAATTAGAAGTAAATCCAAAACAATTTTTACCAGAAACAGCTCCGCATTTAGAAGCTCCTGTAGAAATTAATTTAGATCAGCCAATGGCAGAGATTTTGGCTAAATTATCTCAATATCCAGTTAAAACACGTTTAAAACTAAACGGAACTGTAATTGTTGCTCGAGATATTGCTCACGCAAAAATCAAAGAATTGTTAGACGCTGGAAAACCAATGCCTGACTATTTCAAAAATCATCCAGTATATTACGCTGGCCCAGCAAAAACTCCAGACGGAATGGCTTCAGGAAGTTTCGGACCAACAACTGCTGGTCGTATGGACGTTTATGTAGATGAATTCCAGAAAAATGGAGGAAGCATGATTATGCTTGCAAAAGGAAACCGTACTAAACAAGTTACGGATGCCTGCAACAAATATGGTGGATTCTACTTAGGTTCTATTGGAGGTCCTGCTGCTATTCTGGCTCAAGATAACATCTTAAAAGTTGAAGTTGTTGATTTCGAAGAATTAGGAATGGAAGCTGTTCGTAAAATCACAGTTAAAGACTTCCCTGCGTTTATTATTACCGACGATAAAGGAAATGACTTTTTTGCTAACTTATAAAAGTGTTTTGCCACAAAGACACTAAGTCACAAAGTTTTTTATAATAAAAGCCACCTATTGGTGGCTTTCTTTTTCCCTTCTTCCAAAAAAAATCTTAGCGTCTTAATGACTTTGTGGCAAACTAAGCACTTAAATCTTGTTTTTCGAAAGCTATAAAATGCGATATTTCGCCTTTCAAGTTATAAACTGGCGAAGCATCTATTTTACATTTATAAGTCTGCCCATTTTTTCTATAATTTTCTAGTGTTTTTGCAAAAGGAATTTGCTTTTTTACTGCTTCTCTAATTTCTTTTAAATCTTTTTGGGAAGTAGCTGGGCCTTGAAACATTTTTGGAGTTTTCCCCAAAACTTCCTCCTCTTTATACCCCGTCATTTTTTTTATTCCGCTTGACGCGAAAACTATTCTCAAATCTAAATCTGTGACTAAAACCACTTCATTTTTGATTCTTTCCTGAATATTGAGCTTTTTTTCATCCCAGATAAATTCATCTGAAATTTTGCTCATTCTTTTCAAATCAGCGCTTAGTCCTTTTAACTCATTTAGATATTCATAATGAAAATCCCAAGATAGAATTGGGACAGAATTTCGTTGCAGTGAATCATCAGAATTTTTATTTTTCATATCAAAAATAATTCAGGATGTTGATAGATCTTTTTTCTCAAAGATACAGGAAAAATCTTGTTATTAAAAACTAGAAGTCTTAATATACGATTAAAAAAAGTTATCAAAATGTAAACTTTAACTGTACCACAACGGCTTTCTTTACTTCTGTATTCAAATTGCTTAATGAAATTCCGAGCAGCCTTACCGAATCTTTCATTTTTTCCTGATACAGGAGTTCTTCAACATTCTCCATAATCAAACTTTTATCAGAAATAAAATACGGCAGGGTTTTACTTCTTGTCTGTTGCGAAAAATCGCTGTATTTGATTTTAAGTGTAATTGTTTTTCCTGAAACATTATGCCTCTTTAAGCGTTTTTCTAACGAAACCGCAATTCGCTCCAATTGTTCCATCATAAAAATTTCGGAAGACAAATTCACGTCAAAAGTGTGTTCTGCTGCTACAGATTTAGCAATTCGAGAAGATTTTACTTCACTATTGTGAATACCTCTCACGACATGATAATAAAACGCACCAGATTTTCCGAAGTGCTTTTCTAGAAATTCCAAAGATTTACTTTTCAAATCGGTTCCTGTGAAAATTCCGAGCTGATACATTTTTTCCGTCGTCACTTTTCCGACTCCATAAAATTTGCGAATGGGTAAATCTTCTAGAAAAACTTCCACTTCGTCAGGATTAACTGTTTTTTGTCCGTTTGGTTTGTTATAATCACTCGCAATTTTGGCAACAAATTTATTTACTGAAATGCCTGCTGAAGCTGTTAGTCCTACTTCATTAAAAATTCTTGTCCTAATTTCTTGAGCCAAAAGACTTGCGCTCGGATTTCCTTTTTTATTTTTAGTTACATCCAAATAAGCTTCGTCAAGCGAAAGAGGCTCGACCAAATCGGTATATTCATGAAAAATCTTATGAATTTTGGATGAAATCTCTTTGTATCGGTCAAATCTTGGTCTCACAAAGATAATTTCTGGACAGTATTTTTTTGCCAAAGTTCCGCTAAGAGCGCTTCTGACACCAAACTTCCTAGCTTCGTAACTTGCCGCCGAAACCACACCTCGATTCTCTGAACCTCCAACCGCAACTGGTTTTCCTCTTAGCTCTGGGTTGTCCATCTGCTCTACCGATGCATAAAAAGCATCCATATCAATGTGAATTATTTTACGATATGTTGGTGTTTCAGACATATTGCAAATTTAAAAAGGAAAAACAATAAAAAAACGCTGTAAATAGTTATAAATCATATCAATTTTTAAAGAATGTGAATTCGATGAGTCCAAACCAATTATTCTTTCTATTTTTGTTCTTCTACTCGAAAAATTAAATAATGCGAACATTTGTTATAGGTGACATTCACGGCGGATTACTTGCACTTGAACAAGTACTCGAGAGAGCCAAAGTTACTACAGAAGATACTCTAATTTTTTTGGGCGATTACGTTGACGGCTGGAGTCAGTCTGTTGAAGTAATTGACTATTTGATTGATTTAAAAAGCAAACAAAATATCATCTGCATAAGAGGAAACCATGACCAACTTGCTTTGGACTGGCTTGAAGAAAGACACGATGATTTTGATGAAGAAATGTGGTACAAACATGGCGGGAAAGCTACTGTTGAAGGTTACGCTAAAATTTCTGAAGAGAAAAAGAAAACCCATATCGAATTTCTAGAAAATCTTCAGGATTATTATCTTGACGATCAAAACCGCTTATTTGTACATGCTGGTTTTACTAATTTGAATGGTGTAAAATGGGAATATTTTTCGAAACTATTTTACTGGGACAGAACACTTTGGGAAACAGCCCTTTCATTAGACCCAAAATTAAAAGAAGACGACATACACTATCCTAAGAGATTTACCGTTTACAAGGAAGTTTATATTGGTCATACCCCAGTTACCCGAATCGGCGAAACGGTTCCTGTAAATAGAGCTTGTGTCTGGAACGTAGATACTGGCGCAGCATTTAGAGGTCCGCTTACGATTTTAAATGTCGACACAAAGGAATACTGGCAAAGTGAACCGTTGAACGAACTCTATTTTAACGAAAAAGGTAGGAATTAATTTATTTAAAAATTACATTTGCGCCACAATAATTAATATTAAATTTTTATGAAAAAGGTTATTACACTTTTGTTTTTAGTGACATTCGGATTTGTTAATGCTCAAGAAGCTTTCAAAGGAAAGGGAGATATTAAAGTAAACGTAGGAGCTAATTTACAAGATGGTGGTTCTGGAATTCAAGGTTCTGTTGATTTTGGTTTAGGAGAAAATTTCTCTTTTGGTTTTGTTGCTAACTACATACTAGGATTTGACAATTTTAACGGTTTCTACCACGGTAGTACAAATGCTTACTACGATGCTGAACCAGATTTTGGTGATCGTTTTGATGCAAAAGCAAGAATCAATGCTAACTTATCTAGTGTAATTGGCGTTAAAGAATTGGATGTTTACCCTGGATTAAGCTTAGGTTTACATAATTTTGGAGGTCATGTTGGAGGTCGTTACTTCTTTACAGAAGGATTTGGAGTTTTCACAGAAATCGGATTCCCAATTGCAAAATATGGTTCAAACAATGATCCTTTTTATCATTTGAATAATCAAGCTACTTTTAGTTTAGGAGCTTCGTTTAATTTATAATATTTTCTTAGGTTCAAAGGCTCAAAAAAGCAAAGGAACAAAGTTTTTATAAATAGAAAACCGCCCAATGGGCGGTTTTTATTTTTTGCGTAACAAAAATTTATGATCTGCTGAACTTTCTTTTTATTGTAGCCATAAACTCATTAAGGGTAATTCCATTATTTTCAATTGAATTATCTTCTACTAATTCTGAAATATCTTTTTCCCTATATGGCACAAATAAAGACAAATACCAGCTACCTGTACTTGTAATTGAACTTCCATTTAAAAATAACGTCAGAAGATAAAAGAACATTAAAAGCCTAACAAAAACAAAAAACTTTCTATAACCTTTACTTAAGTCATTCTTTTTGTTTTCCGATATCGCTTTAATGGTAAAATATATTAATTGAACAATAAAAACTAGTATAAGAATATTTGGCAAATATCTTAAACTTTTAAAGTCAACTAACAACATTAAAAATAATATTGCCATTGAAGTTGCTGTACTTGCTATAAACAAATAACTTCCCCATTTTATATCGATTTCAAACTTTTCCAAAGGCGTATTTTTTTAAATCACAGCAAATGTAAAGAAAAGACTATTTAAATTCTTCGAAATTGATTAAAATAAAAAGAGAACCTTCTCTTAAGAAAGTTCTCTTATCTAAATTTATTTTTAGCACTTCAACTTTTAGCCTCTGTACCTTTGAGCCTTTAAACCTTAAAAAACCATCTCAGGAATTTCGCCTTCAATGATTAAATCGGCTTCGGTTGACGCGATGATGTGCTCAACTGAGACACCTGGCGCTCGTTCTAAGAGCTTAAAACCTTTTTCTGTCACTTCGAGAACCGCAAGCTCAGTTACGACCTTTCTAACGCATCCTACGCCCGTTAATGGTAAAGTACATCTTTTTAAGATTTTTGACTCTCCCGCTTTGTTTACATGCATCATGGCAACGATGATATTTTCGGCGGAAGCCACTAAATCCATTGCGCCTCCCATTCCTTTTACCATTTTACCTGGAATCTTCCAGTTTGCGATGTCTCCATTTTCAGAAACTTCCATGGCTCCTAGAATCGTCAAATCTACTTTTTGGCTTCGAATCATTCCAAAACTGAAAGCCGAATCAAAGAAACTTGCACCCGGAAGTGTTGTAATAGTTTGTTTTCCCGCATTGATAATATCCGCGTCTTCTTCACCTTCAAACGGAAAAGGTCCCATTCCAAGAACACCATTTTCACTTTGAAATTCTACTGCAATATCTTCTCTAACGTAATTTGCTACCAAAGTCGGAATTCCGATACCAAGGTTTACGAAATAACGGTCTTTTACCTCTTTTGCAATTCGTTTTGCTATATCTTCTTTACTAAGTGCCATAATAATGTGTCAATTAGAGAATTTGATAATTAGATAATTCTTTACACGATGTATTTAATTATCTAATTGTCACATTTTCTCATTATCTAATTTCTAGTTCTTACTGTACGTTGTTCAATACGTTTCTCAAACTTTTCTCCTTGAAAAATACGTTGCACCATAATCCCCGGAATATGAATCTGATTTGGGTCTAAAGTTCCAACTGGAACCAATTCTTCTACTTCGGCAATTGTGATTTTTCCAGCTCCAGCCATACAAGCATTGAAGTTTCTGGCTGTTCCTTTGAAGATTAAATTTCCAGCTTCGTCACCTTTCCAAGCTTTTACTATTGCAAAATCGGCTTTGAAAGCTTCTTCCATGATATGCATTTTCCCGTTGAATTCACGAGCTTCTTTTCCTTCAGCCACTTCAGTTCCATAACCTGCTGGTGTGAAGAAAGCTGGAATTCCTGCCTGCGCAGCACGACAGCGTTCTGCCAGAGTTCCCTGTGGAGTAAGTTCTACTTCTAATTCTCCAGAAAGCATCTGACGTTCGAATTCGGCATTTTCTCCCACATAAGAAGAAATCATTTTTTTGATCTGCTTTTTCTGCAACAACAATCCCAAACCAAAATCATCTACTCCTGCATTATTAGAAATACAGGTTAAATCTGAAATTGATGTGTTTACCAACGCTGCAATTGTATTTTCAGGAATACCGCATAATCCGAAACCTCCAAACATGATGGTCATGCCGTTTTGAATTCCGTCAATAGCTTCCAGAACACTATTTACTTTTTTTGTTATCATAACAAACTATCTTTATTGCTGAATATTTTTGATAAAAATAAGATTTTTAGATTAAATTATATCGATTTCGTAAAAATAAAACCAAAATAAAAATCCCTTTACTCATCTTATAAAAGAATTGTAAAGGGATTGAAATATAATTAGATAGGCTTTATTGCAACAATGTTACAATTCAAACTCGTCAGTATTTTGTTCCGTTTGTGTAGTGTCTTTTACTACAGCAGGTCTTTGATAGCAATCTACTTTTATTGAAAGATTTGCTGGGCGTTCAAATTCAGCTTTTGAAATCTGAAGATCTTTATCGGCATAACACTTTTTCATATAATAACCCCAAACTGGTAAAGCTGCTGTAGCTCCTTGTCCGTAAGTCAAACTTTTGAAACGTGCTGAACGATCTTCACATCCAACCCAAACTCCAGTTACTAAGTTCGGGACCATTCCCATAAACCAACCGTCAGATTGATTTTGCGTTGTTCCTGTTTTTCCCGCAATTGGATTTGTAAACATGTACGGATATCCTGTCCAACGATTATCTCCGCTTCCACCGCCTTGCGTACGTAAACGTACACCAGAACCACTTTCTGTTACCCCTTGAAGCAATTTGATTACTGCAAAAGCAATATCTTTATTTAAAACGTCGTGAGACTCTGGAATCGGCTCATAAATAACCTCACCACTTTTGTTCTCAATTCTGCTTAAAAACTGCGGTTTTACATAAACTCCTTGGTTTGCAAATGTACTATACGCCGCAACCATATCTTCAACCGTAATATCAACCGCGCCTAAGGCAATTGAAGGTTGTACTGGAATTTCTGTTTTTACTCCTAATTTCTTCGTCAACTCTACAACTGCTTCAGGACTTGTTCTGTCAATTAATTTAGCCGAAACTGTATTAATAGAAGCCGCCAAAGCTTGTTTTAAAGTTACCATTCCACGGTATTTGTAATCAGAGTTTCTTGGTTCCCAATCTTCTGTTACGTGGTGGCGTCCTTTGTGAATCATAAACGGACCATCCAAAATAGAATCGCAAGGAGACATATTCAGTTCTTCGATAGCAGTTGCATAAACGAAAGGTTTGAAAGTAGAACCTACTTGTCTTGCTCCCTGCCCTACGTGATCGTATTGGAAATATTTATAGTTAATTCCTCCAACCCAAGCTTTAATTGCTCCTGTCTGAGGTTCCATTGACATTAAACCAGATTGTAAAAAGTGCTTGTAGTAACGAATAGAATCTAACGGAGTCATTGTAGTATCTCTTTCTCCTTTCCAAGTAAATACACGCATTTTTGTTTTTACTTTGAAGGAAGCAATGATATCATCTTCGCTTTTATCCATTTCTTTCATCTGAGCCCAGCGAACAGAATTCTTCATCGCCTGCATCATGATTCTATCTGTCTCAGCTTGCGTAATATTTACAAAAGGAGCATTTTTATTGTTTTTTTGGTCAATATAAAACTGTTGTTGAAGGTTTTGCATGTGTGCTGCAACAGCTTCTTCAGCATAAGTTTGCATTCTAGAATCTATTGTAGTATAGATTTTAAGACCGTCTTTGTAAATATCGTAGTCAGATCCGTCTGGCTTCTTGTTTTCTGCCACCCATTTTTTCATGTAATCACGAAGATACTCTCTAAAATAAGTTGCAATACCTTCACGGTGGCTTTCCAGTTTAAATTTCAAAGTAATTGGCAAAGCTTGAAGTCTTTCTTTTTCAGCTTCTGAAATCATTTTTGCTTTTGCCATTTGAGATAAAACCACATTACGACGGTTTTTAACTCCCTGCGGATTTCTCACCGGATTATAAAGACCTGAGTTTTTGAACATTCCAACCAAAATAGCCGATTCATCTACGGTTAAATCTTTTGGATCTTTAGAAAAATAAGTCTGCGCTGCAGAACTTACTCCAACTGAATAATTTCCGAAATCATAAACGTTGCAATACATCGCTAAGATTTCATTCTTAGTATATTGTCTCTCCAAACGAATGGCAATAATCCATTCTTTTATTTTTTGCACAATCCTAAAAGGTAAAAACTTAGATCCTTCACCGTGAAACAACTGTTTTGCAAGTTGTTGTGTTAAGGTACTTGCTCCTCCATTTGTTCCTAAGCTAAAAACAGCTCTTAAAGTTCCACGTCCGTCAATTCCTGAATGTTCGTAGAAACGTGCATCTTCAGTGGCAACAAGAGCCTCCACCAAGTTTTTAGGCAAGTCTGAATATTTAAGCTGAGATCTATTGGTTTTGAAATATTTACCTAACACCACTCCGTCAGAAGAAATAATTTCTGTGGCAAGGTTAGAATCTGGATTTTCTAAATCTTCAAACGAAGGCATAGACCCAAATAAACCCCATGAGGCAAATAAGAAGAAAGCTAAAACTCCTAATAAAGAGTAGGCAAATACTCTCCAGAATTTCTTCTTGTAATAATTAATATCCTTAGTTTTATTTGATGGATTGTTTTTTTTAGCAGCCATAACTATTTTTCTAATCTTTTTGTTCTATTCTAAAACCAACGTCTGTAATTCCTTGTAAAGCTTCAACTCCAGGAATTTTACCCGATTGTCTAACAGCTTGTTTGATGTGAACTTTGTATTTTCCTCTAAACTTTACATCTTCTTTGTAATACAGTTTACTTTCTTTTATATCCGAAAATCCGTTTCCAAGTAATGTTCCGTCTGGCTCAGCCATTTGATATTCTAAGGTATCCACTTTTGTAAATCCGTTTGGCATTTCTATTGAAACAATCAAAAACAAATTATTAAACGGATAATTGTTGTTATCTCGTATGTTTACAAAAGCATTGTATCTTTTTGTAGAATCTAAAACTGGCAGATCAAAAGTTATGATACTGTCTTTATGCCAGGCACTTCCAACAGATTTATACTCATCGAATACTCTTTTTTTATCGCAAGAAAAAAGAAGTATCGCTGCCAACAGAAGAATTCCGCTATTTTTTATTCTCATTTTTAGTATTCGTTATTGGTTTTCTAGGTTCAGCAGGTTTATTTTCATTAGAATTCTGTTTATTCGGATTGTTTTTATTCGAATTATGCTTCTTCTTATTCTTATTTGGATTGTTTGGCTTATTTGCATTGCCATTGTTCGCGTTTCCATTATTCGGATTATTATTTCCTGCTGGTTTAGCGTTATTGGCATTTTTTTCCTGCTGTGGTTTTACTGGAGTTGCAACGCCAGCTGGTTCAGCGTTTTGTTTACGCTTGCGATTTGGTTTTTTCTTTCTTTTTGGCTGGTCGAAACGAGTTAAACTCTCTTGTCCCATTGCGTTGTTGAAGTCTTTTTCTGGTTCTGCAACTACCTCAACAGCAAAATCTTCTAAAGAAGAAACCTTATTTTTTTGTTTATTTTCAGCAATAATTTCTTTAACCTGATCAATTTTTAAAACGTGCCAGTTTGCAAAGTTATTTGTGTAAGCAAACCACATTAATCCCTTAAAAATATCCTGTTTCTGACAAACGGCATCACCTTTTTCAGTGATTAATTTTGTGTCGTAATCTGGAAAATCTTTTAGAGCATCCATGTAAGTATCTAACTCATAGTTCAGACAGCATTTTAACTTTCCGCATTGTCCCGCCAATTTCTGTGGATTCAAGGATAACTGCTGATAACGCGCTGCTGAAGTATTTACACTTCTAAAATCTGTCAACCAAGTCGAACAGCAAAGTTCACGTCCGCATGAGCCAACTCCACCTAAACGAGCAGCTTCCTGACGGAAACCAACTTGCTTCATTTCTACTCTAGTGCTGAATTCTTTAGCAAAATCTTTAATCAGCATTCTAAAATCGACACGATCGTTTGCTGTGTAGTAAAAAGTCGCCTTTGAACCGTCTCCTTGAAATTCGATATCCGAAATTTTCATTTCCAATTTATGCTGAATTGCCAATTCACGTGCACGAACTTTCATTGGTTCTTCGCGATCGCGGGCAACAGACCAAATATCGATATCTTTCTGAGATGCTTTTCTGTAAATTTTTGGAACGTCGTTACTTTCGTAATTCACCCCTTTTTTCTTCATTTGAATCTTTACCAATTCTCCTGTAAGAGTCACAATTCCAATATCATGTCCTGGCGAAGCAACAGTTGCTACAATATCGCCAATACTTAAAGTTAATTTCTCCGAATTTCTAAAAAATTCCTTACGTCCGTTTTTAAAACGAACCTCAACACAATCAAAAATCGCCTCTCCATTAGACGGACTCATGTTAGAAAGCCAGTCAAAAACCGTCAATTTATTGCAGCTATCGGTGCCGCAAGTCCCATTATTTTTACAACCTTTTGGTGCGCCACCATCTGAGGTTGAACAACTTGTACATGCCATAATTATATATGTAGTGCTGCCAAAACGCAGCTTAAGTTCATAAACGTTTGATCGGTAAAGATAGTATTTTTTTTATTTTGCTTTTTATGGATAAAAACTAAACGGCTGTTAAATAAAAAAACATGTTTTTTTGTACGTAAGTTTTTCCCAAATTACTCCTACTTCTTCTTGTTATTATACTAATTCTCTAAAAATACCTTCTTCTGAAAGTTTTATAACATAAAATGACATTTTAATTTTTTATCCTGAAATATATTTCCCATTTTTATGTTTTATCTTACAACATGATTTAAAAAAGCCCAATTTTAGGCCTGATCAAACTAAATCTTTCATTTTAAAAATCTTTCAAATGCAAACACAAAACCAGATTGAAAATTTCCTTTTTCAAGGAAAATTTGACGAGGCCAGAGAATGTCTAAATAACGGAGAAAAATTTAACGAACAATATCTAAAAAACAATTTTTCGCAGATTGTCGCCAAAATTATAGATGCCAAAGAAATTGACTTCATCGAAAAACTAATAAAAGCCGGATTTATTGAGACTGACATTTACGAATTGGACAGTTTTGATCAATCTATTTTCAAACCATTGAGTTTATATTTAAAAGATGACGAAGATTCGATTGCTTTTTTTAAAGAATTAATGTCAAAAATGGACAATATCAACGACGAAATAAGCGACAAAACTCTTCTTGGTTATTTTCTTGAGAAAGGAGCTTCGCCAAAAATAGTTAAAGTTTTAGTTGATGATTTTGGAGCTAACACTCAGTATAAGAACAATGCAGGAGAAAATTTCATCTACACGATTTTGAATACTTATGGTCTAGATCCTGAAAAAGTAAAAGAATATATCACTATACTTTTAGAAAATGGCGTTGACATTAACGAAAAAAATATTGTGGGCACAACGCCGTTAATCTGCGCTGTTAAAAGAAACAGAAAAGAACTTTTGCCATTTTTATTAGAAAATGGAGCAGATCCAAATGAAACTGATAATCAGGAAAACAGTACTTTTTATTACGCTGCAGCCGAACAGTTTTCTTTTCCGATGTACGAACTTTTGGCAGAATCATCATCAGCTAATTTTAATAATATCAATAAAAATGGAAAAACTTTACTCACAGAGTTTATCCGAATGATGTCTGATTCTGAATATGATTTGAATTCATTACAAAGATTATTGTCAGATGGAGCCGATTTAAATCACAGCGCTGAATATTATGGAAATCCGAAATCGGGTATAGATTATATTGTTGAGAAAAAATCGGGTATTTTAAAATCGGTACTTGACAGCGGATCTGTTGATGTTAACGAACAAGACAATCAAGGAAACACCGTTTTGCATAAAGTTTGCGCCTTTAATGTCAATTATGATGCAGAAATGGCAAAAGAAACCTATAGAAAAGTAAAACTGCTGTTAGACCAGGGCGCCGACATTTCGATTACAAACGATAAAGACGAAACTGCCTTGATGCTCGCTTCTGGAGACAACCTCAAGATCAAAACCGTTGAACTTTTAATGAAACAATAAAAAGACCATTTATCTAAAATTACTCAAACATGTCAATGTCATTTATACTTGCCTGCGAAAACGGGAACCGAAAAATAGCCGAATTGCTGCTTCAAAATAAAGAAGTAGACGTAAAATATACTGACGAAAAAGGAAGAACTGCACTTCATTATGCAGCGCACCGAGGTTATCTCGATATTGTGAAAATTCTAAGCGAAGAAGGTGCCGATATTAACTACGAAGATCATCAGGGAGAAACACCTTTGTATTTTGCCTGCCTTCAAAAACAAAAACAAACTGCATTACATCTTTTAGAATATGGAGCAGAAATCAGTAAAAATGATAAATATGGAAATAGTCTGCTGCATTTAGTAGTTCAGACGGCTCAAATTGAAATTGCAACAAAGTTGCTTCAAGCTGGAGTCGATGTTAATTTATTGAATAACAATGGAGAAACTCCGCTGTTATTGGCTTCGGCAAAATTAAATAGAGAAATTATTCAATTGCTTTTAGACAATGGCGCCGATATAAACGTAACCGATAAACAGGGAAACACGCCACTTATTTATGCTTGTTACACCAAATCGATTCCGATGGTGACATTGCTTTTAGATAACGGTGCCGATATAAACCATATGAATCATTCGGGTGAAAATGCACTTTTAATTGCTTGTTATGAAACTAATAGAATGTTAGCTAAACTATTGATTGAAAGAGGTGCAGATGTATTTACTTCAAGCAATACTGGATATTTTCCTATTTGGTACGCTTGCGCGAATAATCAAAAGGAAATCGTGGCTTTGTTTCTAGAAAACGGAGTTGATGTGAATTACAGTAAACCAGTCGCTGGCGACACTTCTTCGATGAATGATTATTTGGATTGGATTGTAAGTGCCACAAATATTTCGAACGAATCGAGTTTTACTTTAAACAGTTCATATAATTATGGCGGAGAAAGTCTGCTGCATGTAGCAACCAAAAAAGGAAACTTAAGCATGGTTAAATTGCTTATCGAAGCTGGAGCAAACATCAATATTCAAGACGAATCTGGAAATACACCGCTCCATTATAGCGCCGCAAACGGAAAGAAAGATGTTGTAAAATATTTATTGGACAATAAAGCCGATGCGTCAATTGTAAACGTAAAAGAACAAAAAGCAATAGATTATTCGAATGTAAAAGGCTTTAATGAAATTACAGAACTGATTTTGAAATACGCTCCGTCAGGAACTGTTGTAAACCCGATAAATACTCCACAACAACCCGAAGCACCAAAAGTAGAAGCTTCAAGTTCGATGGAAGCAAAGAAAAAGGCATTATTAGATTTAAAGGAACTTCTAGATGCCGGAATCTTGACTTCGGAAGAATTTGATGCCGAGAAAAGTAAAATTTTAAAAGGATAAATATAAATAAACACAAAATGAAAAAAATCTTAAATGCCACAACTCTATTTTTAGTATTAATTGCCGGAAGCTTAGTTTCTACATCTTGTACCAATCTTTCACCAGAAAAAACCTTTGAAATTGCTGCTTTAAATTCGAATTTATTATCTCGTTTTGGAAGTAAAGAAATCAACGAAAAGCTGCAATCTGAAGCACAAGTTTATGATGAAACACAAAAAAAGATGATTCCATCTACTTATCAAGATTCTTTTAAATATGATATAACGAATTTAGAAACGCGATTAAAAACGATTCAGGACATACCGGAAGATGAAGACAACAAAGAGCTTCTTCAGGCATCGAAAGACTTATTTACCTATGCAATTGCAAAACAAAAAGAAGGCTATTTGCCAATTGCCAAGCTGAAAGATGAAAAAGCTTCTCCAGAACAAATTGAAAAAGCAATTGCTGATTTTGACGCTTCAACTCAAAAAGATATAGATGCGAAGTTTACCAAATTGATGAATGTTGCACAAGCTTATGTGGATAAACATAATATTAATGCTAAAATTGGGATTTAATAATTTTGAAAAAACTTTAGTTGAAAGAATAAATATCAGTCAAAAAACAAGACTGATATTTATTCTTTTTGACTAAAAAAGTATCTCATTCCTTGAATTATAAAACTAAAACCCATCAAAAAAGTTCTTAACTTATGATAAAAAACTACCTTTCAATTATTAGAATAATTCTACTACTATTTATAGTCATTGGTTGTAAAAACTCTAAAAGTGATAATAGAGAATTGAATACAGAAGTTACAGAACTAAAAGACATTCCAGAAGTTGGAGAGTCACCTATTGAAATCAAAAAAGATGTTGAAGATTTTATACCCAAAAACTACGTTCTATTCGAGAAATATTATGGCGATCTAAATAAAGATGGTTTAGAAGATTGTGTTCTAATTATCAAAGGTACCGATAAGAGCAAAGTAATCCAGCATGAATATCGAGGCGAATTAGACCGAAACCGAAGGGGAATCATAGCATTATTAAACAAAAAAAACGGTTATGAATTAGCCACTAAAAATTACAATTGTTTTTCTTCTGAAAATGAAGATGGCGGTGTTTATTATGCTCCAGAACTTGACTTTGAAATAAAAGGTGGAAAATTATATATAAACTACGCTCACGGAAGATACGGTTATTGGAATTATACTTTCAGATATAAAAACAATGATTTAGAATTGATTGGCTACGATTCTAGCGAAAACCATGGCCCGATAGTTCTTTATAAAACCAGTATAAACTTTTTAACCAAAACGAAAATAGAAAGTGAAAACATAAACAGAAATGTGGAAGACAGCGAAGAAGTCTTTGAGAAAACCGAGATGAAAATAAAAAGATCAAAATTGATTAAATTATCTGAAATCAAAGATTTTGATGAGCTGCATCTTTACGATGAATAATAAAACCCTATTTTGTTAATACTACAAATAGGGATTATGTTTTAAAAACACATTTCTCAGGTCTCCTTAACCGTAATAATTTTCACTGGACAAGCTTTTGCAGCCAATTCACAGCTTTCAACAATAGCATGATTAGGAGATTTTAGAGTAAAAAATCCTTTTGCATTTTGCGAATGAATGAGAACCGATTTTCCGTCTTTTTTTGACATTTGAAAATGAACAGGATCCATTTCGACACAGTAATTACAGCCGATGCACTTATCTCTTTGTAAAGTTATGACAACCATTACGCCTCAACAATTTTATATAATTTGTCAGACATTCTGATTCGGAATGGCAATTTAAAACTGCAATCATCCCCTTTCGTAGCTTTTTCACCAGCAATATCATTTACAAACATTTCATCGATAATCATTTCCTGAGCGCCCGTGCTTGGCCCTGTGACTAAGATTTTATCTCCGATTTTAATATCATAAGCTTCAATCTTAAACTGTCCAACCTCAGCTTTTGGAAAATAATGGGTTCCTTTACCCACATAAACCTTCTTTTGTGTTGCTGCAGATCCAGGAATATCGCTCCACTCGCCTAATTCTTGACCTAGATAATATCCAGACCAGAATCCGCGATTGTAAACCGTTTCTAAAGCTTTCATCCAAACTCCAGTTTTTTCTTTTGAAAAAGTTCCATCGTAATACGCATCAATTGCCTCACGATACGTTTTGGTTACCGTTGCCACATATTCTGGCGCACGGCCGCGTCCTTCGATTTTTAAAACTTTAATTCCAGAATCGATAACCTGATCTAAGAAATCCAATGTACATAAATCTTTTGGCGACATCATGTATTCGTTATCCAATTCGATCTCAAAACCTGTTTCCTGATCAATAACCGTATATTTTTTTCGACAGTTTTGTTTGCAAGCACCTCGATTGGCAGATGAATTATGCGAATGCAGACTCAAATAACATTTTCCTGAAACCGCCATACACAAAGCCCCATGACCAAAGATTTCGATTTCAACTAAATTTCCGTTTGGACCTTTTATCTGTTCTTTTTCAATTTGGTCTGTGATATTTTTTACTTGACGCAAACTCAATTCACGACTTAAAACCATTGTATCAGCAAACAAACTATAGAATTTTATGGTTTCAATATTCGTCACATTTAACTGTGTTGAAATATGAACTTCTATTCCGATAGATCTTGCCATTGCAATTACGGCTTGATCTGAAGCAATGACAGCTGTAATATTGGCTTCTTTGGCTTTTGTCAATAATGTTTTTACAACTGATAAATCATGATCGTAAATAATCGTGTTTAAAGTCAGATAGCTTCGAACGTTTTTGGCTTCACAACGATTGGTGATTTCTTTTAAATCATCAATTGTAAAATTTACAGTCGAACGTGCACGCATGTTAAGCTGTTCACTCCAAAATATACGGAATCTGCACCATTATCTAAAGCAGCCTGAAGTGACTCAAAATCTCCCGCTGGAGACATAAGTTCAATTGTATCGTTAATTGTCATTTTCGATTTATTATTCAAATGACAAAATTAATATGGGTATAGATTAGATTTCTATGATTTTTATCATGTCTATATTTTAAAAATTATTCGCAGTATATTATTAAAAAAGTCCCACGATTGAAACCGTGGGCTTTGTTTTTCTTTACATATCTATTTTCAAATATAGCCCGTGGTTTTACCACGGGAAACATATTGTCGTGCATTTCAAATTCAATATTGCGAAATACATAATCGTTGCGGACATTCTTTGTGTTCCTGCGGTTGAAACCGCAGGCTATGTTTTTCTTTGCGTATATATTGTCAAATATAGCCCGTGGTTTCAACCACGGGAAACGTATCGGATTCAATCCA